>NZ_JAFCTT010000015.1:0-76874 GCF_049896165.1 Brevundimonas sp. TWP3-1-2b1
CTTCGAGGCCACCATCGCCTCGGCCACCGCCTGGGTCTTCGTCGCCCATATCCGCCTGCTCACCCGCAGACTGGCAAGAGCCTGATATCCATCAGAATCATTATGAGTCAGACTCTTAGAGAACCGCGTCGTGACCTGTTACCCGAGCGGCAGTTTTGGGATTGGTGCCGTCGTGGCGTCCCGAGTGAAGACTGATCAACACGACGTGGACGTGGTGTTGGAACTGGACCTGCCCATCGAAACGCCGCCGGCGGTGGTGCTTGACCTGCTACATCGGGCCATCAAGGGGGACCCGGGCTCTGCTTATTATACCAAGGTTCGACAGAACAGCCGGTGCGTCACAGTCCACTATGAGGACGGCGTATCAGTTGACCTCATGCCGATCGTCCGAGACCAATCCGGCGTGGAGAAGACTGGCGTTCTGTTTCACAGCAAGGACGGCACGAGCTTCGTAAAGCCGGTAAATCCTTATGGTTTCAAGACTTACTACAACGACACGGTAAAGCTCGACCCCACGTTCGCTAGGTCGTTCCGCGACCGGGTGGTTCTCGTAGAGAAGGCCCTGGTGGAGCCGATGGAGCAACCTGTGCGGCTGGAGGAAAAGTCACCCCGGACGGTCGCCGTTCAGTTGCTAAAGCGGTTTCGCGACGTTCGCTTCCGGGCCGACGCCCGTAAGAACCTGCGGAAGCCCCCGTCAGTCGTGCTCGCCGCGCTGGCGTTGGAGAAACCCGGAGCGCTGCCGTCGGTTTTGGCTGAACTAATTTCTGTGGCCGAGCACATTCGGCTTCGACTGGTGGCAGCCGACCAGGCCGGTGAACTCATCGTCGTGCGAAATCCTGCCTTCCAACCGGATGTGTTCAGCGACCGGTGGCCCGCCAATGTATGGGATCAACGCCTCTTCGCCGGCGATCTTGACCATTTGGTGAAAGGGCTGAGAGACCTCGCGTCTGGTAGCTTCTCGCCCGGAACGGCCAAAGCTATCCTGAAAGACCTGTTCGGTGAAACCGCTGCCGACTATGCCGTCGGGGCCTACATGGAACAGCGCACCGCCGACGCGCAGCGGGGCCAGCAGAAATTCGGGATGACCGGTGCATTGCTGACCGGCTCGATCGCAGCGAGCTCTTCGCGCGCCGGTGTCCGATCCAGCACTGATTTTGGTGGACCGGAAGCCTGATCTCTTTTGACGAGCAAATCGCCGCAATGGCGTCGGAGTGGCCGGGTTTTGCCCTGATCGAAGTGGGACCTTGGTCGCTCCGTTGGGAAGGTGTCCTAAAGCCTTACATCACCGCTTACACCGCTCAGCTTGACTACAGCATCCCGCCACCGCCTCTGGCCCATAGTCGGTTTAGTCCCAAGCCTCGCGTCCGCGTGATTGATCCCGAGCTTGAGCGGCACCCTGACTACCATCTTGGGCCGATCCCGCATGTGTTCTTCCAGGGACTGGTCGGCACCCAGCCGGAACTTTGCGTCTACGATCCCGCAGCGCTGGAGTGGTCAGGTGATGATCTCCTTGCAAAAACGTTCGTCTATTGGACCCTGCGATGGCTGGTCACTTACGAGGGCTGGCTCGCTACGAAGAGGTGGTATGGGAAGGGCAGATCGCATGAGCGTCCGAAAGCAAGATACGCCAAGACCACCGGAGCGCCGCTCCGCTGGGACGATCGGTGGGCGTCGACAGCCTCTGAGCTGGCCTTCCGAGCGGCCGTTCCGCATCCTGTCGATCGACGGGGGTGGCATAAAAGGGATCTTCCCTGCTTCCGTTTTGAGCGCTTTCGAGACTGAATTTTGCGCTGGTGACTCGGCAGGTGAGTATTTCGACTTGATCACGGGGACTTCCACGGGCGGAATCATCGCCCTGGGCCTTTCCCTAGGTCTGCCGTCCAATGTAATTCTTGAGCTCTACATGGAGCACGGGGCATCAATTTTCCCTCCGAGCAGGCTTCCCCGCCCAGTGGCGAAGGTGGTCAGAGGGTTCGGGCGGGTGGGGCGGTATTCATACGACCGCGATCCGCTTAAAGCGGCGCTGGAAGACGTCTTTGACAACAGGACGTTGGGGGATGCGCAACGGCGTCTGTGCATCCCGTCCTTTGAAGGCACCTATGGCGAGGTGTTTGTTTTCAAAACACCGCACCATCCGGACTTCAAGCTCGACTGGTCCCAGCGGATGGTCGACGTGGCGATGGCCACGGCTGCGGCACCTACCTTCTTCAAGACGCTGAAGATGGGACGGCAGGTGTTTGCCGACGGCGGCGTATGGGCGAACAATCCTGTCATGATTGGTCTCGTTGACGCCCTCAGCACCCACGACCTAGACCGCAGGCAAGTCCAGATTCTCTCGATCAGCTGCGGCGACCTCGACATACCTTTTACGAAGGGCCAGCGCACGGCCGGCGGTCTCTGGCACTGGCGGGAAATCATCAAGTCCGCGATGCACCTCGCCAGTCAGAATTCCACGGGCCAAGCTGGACTCCTGATCGGTCGGGACCAGTTGGTTCGGATCGAGCCGCCTCCGGCTGTCAGCGCCATTGAGATGGACGACTTCAAGGCGGCATCGTCCGTTATTCCAGCTCTGGCCGCCGAGGTAGCGCGTTCCAATTTCGAAGCGGTTCGACCGTTTTTCGCGGCGAAAGCTGTTCCCGCCCCGGCTTTCAATGGACCTCGTCAGGGTCATGCTCCGATCCTTCCCTTCGCCTGACTGAGCATGTCAATCTACTTCCATCGTGAGGAGCTGGCCGCCTGCGACGGGGCGGGATGCTCTTGGCGAATGATTGTGAGATCGAGGTGTCGGGCTCACAAACTTGAAACCGATGTCTGTGAGCGGTGGAAGACAGCTATGGTCTATACAGACGCCAGACGGCCGACCCTTATATGTGCCGCAAGCACGAGACGACCGAGGGCAACTACAAGCACACTGTGCCGCTGGTCAGCTTGCTTCCGGTGAGGTTCTAAACTTCGAATACTGTTGGAAAACAGTTTCCCACAGGGTCGTCCCCTGTCTTTCGCGCGATTCGGAACGAAAGTGATCGTCAACCCCGTTGACGGGTCGTTAGCCATCTGTGCTCTATATCTGTGACGGGGCTGCAACCCCGCCACTAGATGATGTGTCTGCCAGAGCCCGTCCAAACGGCCGAGGTTTCGTCTGAGGTCTTCAGCGGCTCCGCTTCGGTATCCAAACCGTTGCGGGGCCGTTTCCGCATTACGAGGTTAACCTACGCCAATCGAAGTTGACAACGGCTTAAGCGAAACCGACGCAACGATTTGTGCAAAGGTTGCGACAGAGGTTCATCTCGCAACGCGCCCGAAATCCAATCGGTGCATCAATCGGTCACATTCTGGTTTCGCGCGAGTGATCCGGATGCCCGCCGATTAGACGGGCCGTCGGTCCGTTTGTGCTGGAATAGCTGATGACGGTTGCATTCGATTCGGCTCCTGGGTGAGGATGGCTGGATCGAGCAGCCATCACGTGAATCGGT
Source organism: Brevundimonas sp. TWP3-1-2b1 (assembly GCF_049896165.1). Lineage (NCBI taxonomy): Bacteria > Pseudomonadati > Pseudomonadota > Alphaproteobacteria > Caulobacterales > Caulobacteraceae > Brevundimonas > Brevundimonas sp. TWP3-1-2b1. The sequence goes on from NZ_JAFCTT010000015.1 coordinate 3,474, forward strand.
TGAAATCGCGGATGTTGCGACCTTTGCCAGTCAAGTTGGACATAGCTAATGCTTTCGGTGCGGAGGGCATTAGGTGACTGAAGTAGCGACGTTCAGCGTTGGCGCGCTATTCAGCACGGATTACCTCGGTGAGGCCATCAGGGCGACCGCAGCCTACCGTGCCGTTGACGTGTCTGGCGTCCGCGCAGAGTTGGCTAGGATCGCCGATGCCTTCCCCAAGAATGCCAAGACCAACGAGAGCCAAACCGAGGACGACTTCATATGGCCGGTGTTGGCCGCGCTCGGTTGGACGGAGTCGCTGCGCCAGCAGAACCTGACGGTTACGGGCAGGGACGACGTCCCCGATGGTTTGCTGTTCGCCGACATCGCGGCCAAAGCCGCTGCCAACGCTCAGGACGAACAATGGCGTCGGTATGCTCACGGTTTGGCTGTGGTCGAAAGCAAGCGCTGGGCTCGCCCCTTGGACCGCGCGTCCGGTCGGGACGAAACGACGGCTCCATCCACACAGATGCTGCGCTACCTCCGCCGCATCGACGACACCACTCAGGGCAAGCTGCGTTGGGGCATCCTGACCAATGGGACGCGCTGGCGGCTTTACTGGGCTGGGGCGCGATCCATCTCCGAGGAGTTCCTGGAGATCGACCTTGGACGCGTCCTGGCCCTGGACGGCGCGCCCGACCTGTTCGTCGACGACGAGACCCGCGATCACTGGCTGCGCGTCTTCGCCTGCATGTTCGGCCGCGATGCCTTCCTGCGCACCGGCGTCGACCAGAAGTCCTTCCACGATCGGGCACGGGCCGAAGCCGCCTTCTACGAGGAGCGGGTCGCCGCTAGCCTGTCGAAGCTGGTGTTTGACGAGGTCTTCCCGGCCCTGGCCCGCGCGCTGGCCGCGTCCGCGCCCCAGGCCCCGCTGGATGACGTCCGCGACGCCGCCTTGATCCTGCTCTACCGGCTGCTGTTCCTGCTCTATGCCGAGGACCGCGACCTGCTCCCGGTCAGCGACGACCGCTACGACGACTACGCCCTGCGGCCGCTGCGGATCGAGATCGGTGACCGCGTCTCGAACGGCGACACCTTCTCGGGCACGGCGGCGAAGGTCTGGTCTCACGTTTCGGACCTGTCGCGCATCATCGACAAGGGCGACGCCTCCGTGGGCATCCCGCCTTACAACGGCGGGCTATTCGCAGGCACCGGCGCGCCCCTGCTGTCCACGGCCCGGATCGCCGACGACGTCATGGCCCCGGCGCTGGATGCCATGTCCTACGAGCGGTCGTCGGGCCAGCGCCGTTACATCAACTACCGCGACCTATCGGTGCAGCAGTTGGGCTCGATCTACGAACGCCTGCTGGAGTTCGAGATCGTGCGCGAGGGCGCCGACGGAGAGGCCGGGCACCTGACCGTCCGGCCCAACGTGTTCGCCCGCAAGAACTCCGGCAGCTACTACACGCCGGACGAACTGGTCGGGCTGATCCTGGACGAGACGATGGAGCCGCTGATCGCCGAACGGCGCACGGCCTTCCACGCCGCGCTTGATGCGCTGGACCCGAACGACACGCCCGAGATGCAGCGGGGGGCGCTGCGCGAGGTGGACCCGGCCGAGGCCATCCTGTCCTTGCGCGTCTGCGACCCGGCGATGGGGTCCGGTCACTTCCTGGTGAGCCTAGTCGACACCCTGGCCGACCATGTCTTGGAGGCCATGGCCGAGGCGGCCGCCTTGGGTGCCGAGATCGATTACACCTCGTCTCTCGCGGGCGAGATCGAGAAAATCCGCGCCACCATCCTGCGGAACGCGCGGGCGGCGAAGTGGACGATCGACGAATCGCACCTGGACGATCGGCACATCGTCCGGCGCATGGTGCTGAAGCGCTGCGTCTATGGTGTCGACAAGAACCCAATGGCCGTCGAACTGGCGAAGGTGGCGCTGTGGCTCCACACCTTCACGGTCGGCGCACCCCTGTCCTTCATCGATCACCACCTGCACGCAGGCGACAGCCTGTTCGGTCTGTGGGTGCGTGACGCCATCGACAAGGCGGGCAGGCTGGGCGGCGAACTGTTGTGGAACGAGGCCCTGGCCAACGCGCAACGTCAGGCCCTGGCCATGAAAACGATCGAGATGGCGACCGACGCCGAGATCGCCGAAGCCCACCGGTCCGCCGAGATGTGGACCGATGTCGAGTTCCAGGTCGGGCCGCTCGACAGCTTCGTCAGCTTCATGCACGCTCTAGACTGGCTGGACCTGAACAAGGACCAGAAGCGCCTCGTCCGCCTCTGGCTGGACGGCCAGTTTGGGGAGGCGTTGCCGATCGCGCGCGGCAGGGCGACGCCGACGCAGGGCCGCACCAAGGCAGACGAGATCGAAGGCTTCACGGACATCTGGCGGCGCGCGCGCGATCTGATCGCCGAAGAGCGGTTCCTGAACTGGCAGATCAGCTTCCCCGGCGTCTGGGATGATTGGGCCGGCAAGGACCGAGTCGGCGGCTTCGACGCCGTGGTCGGTAACCCGCCGTGGGACCGGATCAAGCTGCAACAGGTCGAGTGGTTCGCGGCCCGGCGGCCGCAGATCGCGATGGCGGCCCGCGCCGCTGACCGGGCTAAGCTGATCGCCAAGCTGAAGGCGGACAGCGATCCGCTGTTCGAAGACTACCAGAAGGCCGACGCGCGTGCGGCGGACACCATCCGCATGGCGCGGAATTCGGGGCACTATCCCCTTCTCAGCCGGGGCGACATCAACCTCTACAGCTTGTTCGTCGAGCGTGCGCAGAGCCTGGTGAAGCCCGGCGGGATGGTGGGTCTGCTGACGCCCAGCGGGATCGCGTCGGACCTGTCGGCCAGCGCCTTCTTCAGGGGGGTCGCCACCGAGGGCCGGTTAAAGGCGCTCTACGACTTCGAGAACCGCAGGCCTTGCTACGGTGTGGAGCCGTTCTTCCCCGACGTGGACAGCCGCTTCAAGTTCTGTGCCCTTATCTCCAGCCCAGGAAGAAAGTTCGAAGCCGCGACCTGCGGCTTCTTCCTTCAGGCCGCCGACGAGACCCGTGATCCCGACCGGGCTTTCCCCATTACGGCGGCTGACTTCGCCGGGGTGAACCCCAACACCGGCACGGCACCGATCTTTAGGTCGCGTCGTGACATGGCCCTGACCACGGCGATCTATGCGCGTCTGCCAGTGCTGGTGGATCGATCCAGCGGCACGCCCGTGGCGGCATGGCCGGTGCGCTACGCCACCATGTTCCACATGACCAACGACAGCCACCTGTTCCGGACGCGTGCCGAACTGGAAGGTGCCGAGGGGGCGTGGGCGACTGGGGGCAATCGGTTCCAGTCAGCATCAGGTGAATGGGTGCCGCTCTACGAAGGCAAGATGATCCAGGCCTTCGATCACCGCGCCGCGAGCGTCGTCGTGAATGCCGCCAACCTCAATCGCCCAGCACAGCCACTGTCGACCACAGTGGAACAGCACGCGGACCCAACATGCTCTCCAGATCCCCAGTTCTGGGTCTCGATCGATAGGACCGTCTATCCGGACACCGGTTGGGTTCTGGGCTTCAAGGAAATCACCGCCCCGACCAACGTCCGAACGATGATTGCGACGATCCTGCCTGCCGTGGGGTTCGGCAACAAAGTGCCTGTCTTCCTTCCCACAGCCCCATCGAGGAAGGAATGGCTGCTCGCTGCCAACCTGAACTCGACCGTCTTCGACTTCTCGACCCGTCAGAAGGTTCAGGGCCAAACGCTGAACCTCTTCATCGTCGAGCAGCTTCCTGTCGTCCCGCCTGCCGCCTACAACCGCGCCTTCGGGGCAAAGGCCGCCCGCGACATCGTTCGCGAAGCCGTCCTCGAACTCAGCTACACCGCCCACGATCTCGCCCCGTTCGCGCGCGACCTGGGGCACGTCGATGACGCCGGCGACGTGCTGCCACCTTTCGCCTGGGACGAGGAGCGCCGCCTGAAGCTGAGGGCTAAGCTGGATGGGCTCTATTTCATTCTCTACGGCGTCTTCGATCCGACCGACCCTACCCAGAGCCGCGACGACATCCGCTACATCTACTCGACCTTCCCCATCGTCCAGCGGGAAGAGATCGCCAGATGGGGCTCCTACCGCAGCCGCGATCTGGCCCTGGCCTGGATAAACGCCCTGATGGCGGGCCAACCCGACGCCGAGATCGCGGGATGAAGGCGCCGTTCGCAGGACGGGTGTCACCCGCTGTGCCCAGGCCTGAACCAGCGCTAGCTGCCGCACCCACCCCGGCCAGTCGATCGCCGGTCCGCAGACGGGGCAACACCCTGGAGCGGTGGGAGATCGCCCTAATCAAGGCCATGATTGCCGACGGGCGGTGGCCGAACGACCAAGACATCCTGGCCCACTTCACCCGCCCGACCCGATCGGTGAACCATCGGGTTATCGCGGAGATCAAAAAGAAGAAGAAGCACACGGCGGTCAAACCGGCGTCCTCCGAGGAATTGGACGCGTTCCTGGTTTCCTGGCCCGATGTAGACGCCGAGACCGGCCTCAGCCTCCAGGGCGACGAACTGCTGATCAAGGCGCGCGAGGCCATGATCGCGGCGGTCCACATCTTTAACGGCGCGGGTCTGACGTTCCGCACTGAACTGTTCATCGTCACGGCCGTGATCGCCTGGACCTACCTGCTGCACGCCTGGTTGAAGCGCGAGGGCATCGACTACCGCCACGCCAAGACGGAAGGGGGCCGGCGGGTCATCGTCAAGACGCCGAACGGCGCCGACAAATATTGGGAACTGGCCCAATGCCTGAGGCACGCGCGATGCCCGGTCGAGTGCGGGGCGGCCGACAACCTCCTCTACCTCCTGGAACTGCGCCACGAGATCGAGCATCGATCGACCAACCGGATCGACGATGCCGTTAGCGCCAAGCTGCAAGCCTGCTGCATCAACTTCAACGACGTCATTAAGGCTCAGTTCGGGGCCCAATACGCTCTGGAGCGCCGCCTTCCGATTGCGCTCCAGTTCGTCACCTTCAGCCCGGATCAGCGGGCCCTTCTCAAGAAGGCCGGCAACCTACCTCGCCATATCGAGACGATGATGGAGGGCTTCGAGCAGAAGCTGACGCCCGAGCAACAGGATGACCCCCGCTTCGCCTATCGCGTCTTCATGATCCGCAAGACTGCGAACCGCGCCCCCGGAGCCGATCTGGCCGTCGAACTCGTGCAGCCCGGCTCCGACATCGAAGAGAAGTTCAGCATGGCGCTGAAGGAGGTTGAGAAGCGGAAGTATCTGCCTGCCGAGGTGGTGGCGAAGGTTCAGGCCGAAGGGTGGGACCGCTTCACGATGGATAGTCACACGCGGTTGTGGCAACGCCTAGGCGCGAAAGACCCTGCCAAGGGTTACGGGGCCATCGCCGTCGGCAAGCAATGGTGTTGGTATGAGCCTTGGGTAAATCGGGTCCTGGAAGAATGCCGAGATCATTCTGAGCGTTACAGAGCGCCTGTCCACCAGCCAGCGGAAGCTCTCCCCTAGGATCAGCGAGCCGGGTTAAGGAGATTGAGCTCGCTGACGGGAGTCATTTTGCGGACCCCGGCCAAGGTAACGTCTTTCCACTCAACGCCCACTGCCCCCGTCCCGGCGCCTCAGGGAGTTCCACGCAGCGGTCAAGGCTCGCATTTCCGGCGATCTCCCGCGCAAGCCATGCATCATCAACCCATTCGCTCCCGCGCTCGACTCCCTCCTCGCTGACCCGTGCGCACAGGCTGAATAGATACCACTTCATCTGACCCTCCGATGAGAGAGCTACTTTAGCGCCACATCTATAGACTGGCTGCCTCGGGTTGGGGACGTCAGCAAGAAGGTGGGGATGGCGCACATGTCATGGTTGCGCCACTTGAACCATTCGCGCTGTGCGGGTTCCCGGTTGCCCGATTCGCCGGGTTAGATTTTAGCTTTCACCCTCAGCTGACTACGATTCAGCAGGTCCGGTGGAAGTTGGAGATCGTAATCTAGATCGGGGCGAAATGGCAGGAGACGGACGCCAATGGCAGCCATAGCCTGCAACGCGAATACGAAAGAAAAAGAGCCCCGGCTTATCTTATTTCGAACGCTGGTTTCTGTTTCGTCGATTCCCATATCGACCAGGAGGGACGCCAGATCGTGATAGGTAAGATGCTGGCGCTTTAGCTCCGCCTTCAACATGCCCTTCGCCACATCGCGCCACTTATCCTCTTGCGGGTCAGAACGAGGTGATGAAGCGGATGGTGGGCCAGCCATATCCGCACTTACGGCGGTTTGCGGAACATTCGCAAGACAGCGTGACAGGCCTGTGTGAAAAAAAGGCCCGACAGGACCACATGACAGCGATGGAACACGCGTAAACGCGCCCGACGTCGCACAAACGCGACATTTTGGTTGACCCGCTTCGTGGCGATGAGTATCGCACATACGCGACTATCCTCGCGTTGGTGCTGCTTGTCCAAAACGATCGATCTGATCGGCCCGGCGGATGCTGTGAAGCCCTTCGACGTCTATGCACAGACGGAGGAAACAGCGCGCGCCTATTTTATTCGCCTACGGTTCGCCAAATGGGGCGGAATGCCAGCATGCGAAGATTGCAACTGCACCGCCGTTTACACTTACAAATCCAGACACATTTTTAAATGTAAAATGTGCCTTCGACAGTTTTCGCCGACTTCAAACACACCGTGGGCATATCGGAAACTTTCGTTTAGAAAGCTTATGACGATAGTAGCCGCATTTAGTATTAACGCGCAGGCCGTAAGCACTAGAGAACTCTGTAGGAATATTGGCGTTCAATACAAAACAGTTTTTGTCTGGCTTCATAAAATTAGAAATGAACTCGCCGAACGTGCGAAGGGCTTTATCCTGTCGGGCGAGATCGAGATTGACGGCAGCGAATATGGCGGATTCATCCGACCAAAGAACGTCAAAAAGAAGCGAGACGATCACCGAAAGATGCCATTTCGCAGTAACTCAAGGGCACTGACCGTTGTTGCTGCTCGCGAACGTGGGGGCTCTGTTCGGACATGGGTAGCCAAGCATGAGAGTGATGCGCGTTCGTTCATTAGAGATGCAATCTCCCCCGACGCGGTTCTATTTGCCGATCAAGGCGTCTGGTGGTCCTGGTTACGTGCGCGACATCAGTTATTCACGATAAACCATAAGGAGGCTTATTACTCTCCCGAGGCATGCACTAATCAGGCTGAGAATTATTTCCGAGCCCTAAGGATTATGGAGCGAATCCAGCGGCACATTTCAGGGCAATACCTGGACCTCTACGCCGCCGACGCAGCTTGGCGTATCGAACGGAACAAGTGGACCGACAAGGGAGGATGGTCAGACGCCGTCAGCGCGATGAGTCGCTGCGGGAGGTCCGAGTTAGCCGGCTATTTCCAGGGCCGGAAGCGATCACTTTCGCTGTGCCAGCGCGATGGGACCACGAAAGCGTGGCGTCCGCCGTCGAGGTCTGAGCGTCTAGAGAAGCGAGTGGTCGCAGACGGCGGGGGGCTGGACGAAATAGGGTCAGCTCGGAAGCCGCCTGGACGTCGCACTTGGTTTGACGGCTTCGATTATTTTGAGGCTCAGCAGATTGCGGCTGACCCATCCTGCATTCCCAATGGCGCGGGGGTATACACTCTGTGGCTCTCCGACGGAGCGGAACTCTTAAATCTAGTGGGGTTCAAGGAATCGAGTTCCTTGCCGCTCTGGCGCACGGAGCACGGGGTTCAGGTCTATGTCGGAGAGACCTACGACTTACGATCGCGTGTGCTGGACCACCTCTTGAGTAACGCTGATAGGTCAACGCCTCGGCGCACAATCATGGCGCTACAGCATTCGTTTGGCACCCTGCCGGACCTGCTGGTGGGTGCAGACCGGGCGCTAACCGAAGCTAGTCTGACCGCCTGGCTGTCCCAACGTGCGGTCGTCGGCGTGAAACGGTGCGGTTATGTGAAAGCGGAGGAGACTTCAATTTTGCTACATGCCGCGAGCCCCCTGAACTTGGTGAGACCCAACCCATGCCAGTTCGGCAAATTCCTCAGCGCGCTACGGGCCGAGTTCAACACCGAAATAGGCAACGGTTGGCCCAAAGCTGAAGCCGGCTGGCGACCATCTCGACGCTGACGTCACCGTAACAGCTCGAAACGAAGAGGCGGACCTTCGTGACGAACAAGTAGATTTCTGTTCTTCCCCAGGCTCGCCCATACCGCATTGCTGGCTCTCTGCCGTGCCGGATATTCGGAGATGTCGACCCCGTATCGCTGCGCGGAAGCCTCAACCAACTCCGCTCCCGTAAGCGGCCGATCGGCATTCCTTAGTTCGTCGAAAGCAGCAGCCCACCATCCATAGGGGGGCTGAGGGTAAATCACCTTAGGCGGGCGAATAGGCTTCGCACCATCGGCATCCCAAGATGGGTCGAGCAGCTTCAAAAGAAATTCTACGTGGGGCAAGACGTCGTCGATCTCGGCAACGCGCGCTTCTCGGTGTGCCGCTTCAGCCGTGTAGGCCGCGCGGCCCGCCGCCGTCCTGATCCGCGTAACAGGTCGGGAAATAAATGCACGTTCACCGGCAAGCTGCCGGTGAAACCGTTTCAGTCCGAATAGCAGGTGGGGTGCTCGCATACGTCACAGCTGATGCGTTCTACTCCTAAAAAAATCGTTCTGCCGGGTAAGGTGCGTTTGCTACCCAATGACGGAATATTCGGCCCAGGCGCTCGACAGTCTGCGGGCCCCGCTGGAGACGGGCGAAATCGTGGTGGCGCGGGCCAACGCCCATGTCCGCTATCCGGCGCGGTTCCAGTTGGTCGCGGCGATGAACCCCTGCCGCTGCGGCGTCGGCGGGGCGGGTAAGGGGGCGTGCGGCAAGGCCCCGCGCTGCCAGCGCGACTACCAGAACCGCATCTCGGGCCCGATGTTCGACCGCATCGACCTGACGGTGGAGACCCCGCCCGTCACCGCGGCCGACATGGCCCTGCCCAGTCCTGCCGAGGGCACGGCCGAAGCCTCCGCCCGTGTCGCCGTCGCCCGCGCCATGCAGGAAGAACGGGTGAGCGAGGCGGGGCTGGATCCGCTTCAGGCGCTGAACGCCCGTTCGTCCGGCGATGTGCTGGAACGGTTCGCCACGCCGGATGAGGCGGGCCGCACCCTGCTGATGCGGGCCGGGGAGGCCGGGGGACTGACGGCGCGCGGCTGGACCCGGACCCTCCGTCTGGCCCGCACCATCGCCGATCTGGAGGGGTCGACCGGGGTCCTCCGCCGCCACATCGCCGAGGCCCTGATCTATCGCCGCACCACCGTCGGCGCCCAGGACCAGTTCGAACGGCAGCAGGACGTCCGGGCCAGTCTCCCGGCCTGGTAGCCTCCAGCAAGCAGTTGAAGCGGCCTTAACGCCTGATCCTGCATGATCCTCCCGAAACGGAGAGCGGCATGACGCGACGGAAGACGGAGCAGGCGGGCGAAACCGGGCAGGCGATCCGCGCGGGCGGCGCCGATCCCTTCCTCCGCCTCATGAGCCACGAGATGCGCACGCCCCTGAACGGCGTCATCGGCATGATCGGCCTCCTGACCCGCACCCGGCTGGACGGAGCCCAGCGCGCCTATGCCGAGGCCGCGCGCGAATCCGCCGAACACCTGCTCGGCCTCGTCAACGACCTGCTCGACTACGCCCGGCTCGAGGCCGGGAAACTGGAATTCGATCCCGCGCCCGTAGAGCTGGAGGGTCTGGTGCGCGGCGTCGCCGAACTGCTCAGCCCCCGTGCCCACGACAAGGGGCTTGAGATTGTCTGGTCGGTCTCGCCCGACGCCCCCGATATCCTCGCAGACCAGGGCCGCCTGCGTCAGGTCCTGTTCAATCTCGCGGGCAATGCGGTGAAGTTCACCGACGCCGGCGGCGTCCATATCTCGGTTGAACGCGCCGGGGGTTCCGATCATCGGCCGCGGCTGGCCTTCATCATCGACGATACCGGCCCCGGCGTGCCGGTCGAGGCCCGCGCCCGCATCTTCGAGGAGTTCGGCCACGTCGATGCCTCCGACGCCACCCGCCACGGTGGGGCCGGTCTGGGTCTCGCGGTGGTGCAAAAACTGGCCACGGCCATGGGCGGGGTGGTGCGGGTCCAGGATGCGCCGGGCGGAAAGACCGCTCACGGCTCCCGCTTCGTGTTCGAGGCCGCCTTCGCCGTCGCTCCGGACGCCACGCCCCGCGCCCGACCCCTGACCGATCGGGCAGTCGCCGTCCGCACCCCCGACGCCTTCGTCCGCGCCGCCGCAGAGGCCCAGATTACCGCGTCGGGCGGCTCGGCCTGGCCCGCCGGCGCTCTGGCGCCCATCACCCTCGTCGACCACGCCGAAACTGCCGTATCGGGCCTGTCGCTGGCAGCCTTGCCCGAGGGCGGACGCGGCGTGATTCTGCTGAAGCCGTCGGAACGTGAGTTGATCGCCCGCTACCGGTCGGTCGGTTTCCACGGCTATCTGATCAAACCCCTGCGCCGCGCTTCCCTCGTCGAACGGGTGCTGGCCGCCGCCACGGCTGGAGAAACCGTCGGCGTCCCGCGCGGCCTCCCGCCCGAGGACGACCGGGTTGTTCCCGTCCGTTTCGCCGGCACTCGCATCCTGCTGGTCGAGGACAATCCGGTCGGCGCCCTCCTCGCCCGCACCCTTCTGCGCCGCGAGGGTTGCGTGGTTGAAACCGCCGCAACGGGGGACGAGGCCCTCGCCGCCATGAAGCGGGCCCGCTACGACCTCGTCTTCATGGACATGCGCATGCCCGGCATGGACGGCCCGGCCGCGACGCGCGCCATCCGAGCCGGCGGTGACCGCACCCCCATCGTCGCCCTGACCGCAAACGCCTTCGCCGAGGACCGTCAGGCCTGCCTAGCGGCGGGCATGAACGACCACCTCGTCAAGCCGCTGGAGATGGAGGCCCTGCGCGCCGCCCTGGCCCGCTGGACGAGCGGCGACATCCGCGCCAAGGTCTCCGCCGCATAGGGCGAACCGGCGATCAGATCGGAGACCCTTCGAGACAGAGGCTCCGTTCCATGACCGCTCCCGCCGCGCCCCCCACTGCGCCGACAGAGATCGACCTGAAACCCAAGGGGCTGGCCGTTCTGAAGGTCGCCTTCCGTGAACGGCGCACCCTGGCCATGCTGCTGCTGGGCTTCTCCGCCGGCCTGCCGTTCGCCATGCTGATCGGCACGCTGAACGCCTGGCTGACCGAGGAGAAGATCCCGGTCGCCACCATCGGCATCCTCTCCTGGATCGGCCTGTTCGGCGCCTTCCGCTTCCTGTGGTCCCCGGCCGTCAGCTGGACGCCGCCCGGCCTCGGCAAGCGGCTCGGCCGCCGGCGTAGCTGGCTGCTGGTGCTTCAGGTGCTCATCGCCATTGCCCTGGGTCTGGTCGCCCTGTCGCATCCGAGCGCGGGCGTGCTTGGACCGCTGGCGCTGGGCGCCGCGCTCGGCGCCTTCGCCTTCGCCACACAGGATATCGTCATCGACGCCTGGCGGATCGAGATCGCAGACGAGAAGACGCCCATCGACCTGCTCTCGACCGTCTATCAACTGGGCTATCGCACGGCCGCGCTCGTCGGCGGCGCAGGGTCTTTGCTGATGTCCGTGGTCATCGGCTGGCCCGGCGTCTTCATCACCGCCGCCGTACTGATGGGCCTGGGCATCGTCGGCACCCTGATCGCGCCCGAGCCCGTCCCGTCGTCGCGGACGGCGGTCGCGCGCGAGCGGCGCGGGTCGCCGCGTCTGCGGCTGATCGTGCTGGTCGCCACCCTGGCCGCCTGGGGCTGGGCCGCCTTCATGCTGGTTCGTTTCATGGTCATAGCCCTGACGACCTCGCCGGCGCCGAGCGCCGGGACCTTCACCGGCTCCTGGGGCCCCTGGATCGTCGGGGCCACCGTCGTTCTACCGGCCGCCCTCGCCGGCTTGATCGTGTGGAAGGGCCGCGCCGCGACCGCCGCCGAGGCCTCGGCGGCGCCGAAGCTGGCCGACACTCTCTATGACGCCATCCTGGCCCCGCTGGTCGAGCTGATCGGCCGTCTGGGCTGGGGCGCGGTGATCGTACTGGGACTGATCCTGACCTACCGCATCACCGACGGCGTCTGGGGTCCGTTCGCCTTCCCCTTCTACATGGGGGACACGGGCGGGGCGCTGGGTCACACGGCCGCCGAGGTCGCCCTGGCGTCCAAGACCTTCGGAGTCATCATGACCATCGTCGGCATCGGGCTCGGCGGCTGGGCGTTGCTGGTCATAGGCCGGATGTGGAGCCTGCTGCTCGGCGCCATCCTGTCGGCGGCCACCAACCTCCTGATGATGGACCTGGCGCTCGGCGCCCCCAGCATCGGACCCTTCATGTCGGCGACCGGTCTCTATTCCGTGTTCGGATCGATCGGCGTGGGCGAGCCCCTGTCACGTCTGATGCTGGCCATCGCGGGCGAGAACATCGCCGGCGGCTTCGCGGGCGCAGCCTTCGTGGCCTATCTGTCGGCCTTGTCGAACAAGACCTTCGGCGCGGTCCAATTCGCCGTCTTCATCTCTCTGGCCCTGCTCATCGGCACGCTCGGGCGCGGCGCGCTCGGTGAGCTCATCGATGCCCAGGGCTATGCGCCGATGTTCGTCATCGCCGCCTGGATGGGGGTGATCGCCATCGTCTTCGTCCTGATCGAATGGGTCCGGCTGGGGTTCGAGGCCCGCAAGCTGGCCCGGACCGGAGCCTCGACGGTCTGATCAAGCCGTCGGCGGCACCGCCGTCATCGACCGTTCTGCGGCCGCGCTCGGGTGCGGCGTGGCCTCCTCGTCCTCGGGCTCGAACTCGACGCTGACGCCCTCCTCGTAGGCGGCGAAGGTGGCGGCGGTGATGATCTCCGAGACCTGGGCCCCCAGAGACACGATCTGAACCGACTTCTCCAGACCGACCAGCAGGGGGCCGATCACGGTCGCCCCGCCGAGGGCCTGGACCAGCTGGGTCGAGATCGCGGCCGAATGCAGGGCCGGCATGACCAGCACATTGGCCTCGCGGCTCAGCCGCATGAACGGATAGTTGGTCCGCAGGGCCGGATCGAGCGCCAGTTCCGGCGGCATCTCGCCCTCGTATTCGAAGTCGACGCCCTTGTGGTCGAGGATGCGGATGGCCTCGCGCACCTTCTCGCCACGCTCTCCGGGCGGGTTGCCGAAGGTGGAATAGCTGAGGAAGGCCACGCGCGGCGTGCGACCCAGTTTCTTCACCGTCGCGGCGGCCTGGATGGCGATATCGGCCAGTTCCTCGGCCGACGGCAGTTCATGGATCGAGGTGTCGGCGACGAAGATGGTGCGGCCCTTGGCCAGGACGATCGACAGGCCGATCAGGCTGTCGCCCTCGACGTCCAGCACGCGCAGGACCTCCTTCAGCACCATGTTGAAGTTGCGGGTTGTGCCCGTGACCATGGCGTCGGCCTGGCCGCGCGCCAGCATGGCGGCCGCGAAATAGTTGCGGTCCTGGTTGATCATACGCTGCACGTCGCGGCGCAGGTAACCGCGCCGTTGCAGCTTGTCGTACAGGAAGTCGGTGTATTCGAGGTTCCGCTCCGACACGCGGGCGTTGACGATCTCGATGCCCATGGCGTCGAAGTCGAGTCCCGCCTCGGCGGCGTTCTTGCGGACCAGGTCCTCGCGGCCGATCAGGATCGGCGTGCCCAGCTCGGCCTGTTTGAAGGCCCAGGCGGCGCGGATCACGGTCGATTCCTCGCCCTCGGCGAACACCACCCGCTTGTTCGGCGCGGCGCGCACGGCCGACGAGATCTTCTGCATCAGGGCGGCTGACGGATCGACCCGTTCGCGCAGCCGGGCGCGGTAGTCGTCCATGTCGTCAATGCGCACGCGCGAGACGCCGGTGTCCATCGCGGCCTGGGCCACGAAGGGCGGGATGTACCAGATCAGGCGCGGATCGAAAGGCGACGGAATGATGTAGTCCGGCCCGAACTTCAGCTTGCGGCCGCGATAGGCCACGGCGACCTCGTCCGGAACGTCCTCGCGCGCCAGCTGGGCCAGGGCGTTGGCGCAGGCGATCTTCATCTCGTGATTGATCCGTCGGGCGCGCACGTCGAGGGCGCCGCGGAACAGATAGGGGAAGGCCAGGACGTTGTTGACCTGGTTCACATAGTCCGAGCGGCCGGTGGCGATGATGGCGTCTTTGCGCACGGCCAGCACCTGTTCCGGCGCGATCTCGGGGTCCGGGTTGGCCATGGCGAAGATGATCGGGCGCGGCGCCATCGTGGCGACCATTTCGGGCGTGATCGCGCCCTTGGCCGACAGGCCGAGGACCACGTCGGCCCCCTGCATGGCCTCGGCGAGGGTGCGTTTGTCGGTGTCGATGGCGTGGACCGACTTCCACTGGTCCATGCCCTCGGTACGGCCGCGATAGATGACGCCGTGCAGGTCGACGACCGTGGCGTTCTCCGGCTTCAGGCCAAGCGACTTCATCAGGCTCAGCGACGACAGTCCGGCGGCGCCCGCGCCGACCAGGACCATCTTCACGTCCTCGAACTTGCGACCGGTAATGTGGCAGGCGTTGATCAGGCCGGCGGTCGAGATGATCGCCGTGCCGTGCTGGTCGTCATGGAAGACGGGGATGTCCAGCAGGTCCTGCAGCTCGCTCTCGATGACGAAACATTCCGGGGACTTGATGTCCTCCAGGTTGATGCCGCCCCAGCTGTCGCCGATGTTCTTGACGACGGTGATGAACTCGTCGGGATCGGTGGTCTTGACCTCGACGTCGAAGCTGTCGACGTCGGCGAAGCGTTTGAACAAGACGGCCTTGCCCTCCATCACCGGCTTGGACGCCAGGTGGCCGAGGTTTCCCATGCCCAGGATGGCCGTGCCGTTCGAGATGACGGCGACCAGATTGCCCTTGGAGGTATAATCGTAGGCCGCGTCGGGATTGTCGGCGATAGCGCGTACCGGCACGGCGACGCCGGGCGAATAGGCCAGGGACAGGTCGCGCTGGGTCGCCATGGGCTTGGTCGGCGCCATGGAGATCTTGCCCGGATGCGGCAGCCGGTGGAAATCGAGCGCTTCTTCGTCGGAGAAGGTCTGCTTGTCGGTCTGATCGGGCATTTGGGTCTCTGACGGTTTGGGCCCGTCCGGTCTAGCGGCGCCCTTCCCCCGGGACAACCGCCGACGCCCGGGGGGGCGAGGATCAGAGGTCCAGGGCGCCCGTGCGCTCGACCTCCACCGGGCCGGTCATGAAGACATGGCCGGTGGTCTCATCCCAGTCGATGACCAGTTCGCCGCCGTCGACGACGACCGTCGCCTTCCTCCCCGTCAATCCGCGCCGGGCGCAGGCGACCAGGGCCGCGCAGGCGCCGGTGCCGCAGGCCCTCGTCAGGCCGGCGCCGCGCTCGAACACCCTCAGGCGGATGCGGTCGGGCGCCAGGACGCTGGCGAACCCGACATTGACCCCCTCCGGGAACAGGGGGTGGTGCTCGATCAAGGAGCCCGCGCCCACAACGAAGTCATCGTCGAGCCGATCGGTGAAGAAGACCACATGCGGGTTGCCCATGGAGACGGCGCCGGGCGTATGCACAACCGGATCGTCGATAGGCCCGACCTGCAGCTCGATGCCGCGGGTGTCCATTTCCTCGGCCAGGGGGATGTCGCGCCAGTCCAGCCGGGGCGGACCCATGTCGACGGTGATCCGGTCTCCATCCGCGCCCTTGCCTGCGCGCTTCGCCACGGTCTTCCCGCCCAGGGTGTCGATGGTGACCTCATCCAAGCCGTTGGCCTGCATCAGCATCCAGCCGACGCAGCGCAGGGCGTTGCCGCAGGTCTCGACCGTGGCGCCGTCGGCGTTCCACACCCGCATGAAGGCGTCGGCGGTGTCCGAGGGCTCGATCGCGATCAGTTGGTCGAACCCCTCGCCGGTCTTGCGATCGCCCAGCGCGCGCACGGCGTCGGGGCCCGGCGTGAAGGGCCGGTCCAGTGCATTGACGACGACGAAGTCGTTGCCGGCGCCGTTCATCTTGACGAAGGGTCTGGAGGGCGCGCCGCTCATGGACGCCATATAGACACGTCGGACGAAGGCCCCAAGGTCGCAGTCACGCAACGCCCCCGGCCGCGACTCGTTAGCCTGTCCTCTGAAACGGACGACGAGGCCTTACCAATGAATCTTCCCAATGGCGCGATGGTGGCCGTGGTGGACGGCGAAAAGCTGGTCCTGTTCAAGAACACCGGTCACAACAACGTCGCCCTGACCGCCCTGTCGAACCCGGAGATCGAGGAGCGGGCCTCGGGCTCGGCCGGTCGCGGCTCCAGCGAGGCCAATCCGGACAACGACACCCAGGCCGAGGACGGTTTCGCCATGGGCGTGGCCGAGGTGCTCAACAAATGGGCCCTGGGCGGCAAGTTCGAAAAGCTTCTGGTGATCGCGGCGCCCAAGACCCTGGGCGAGCTGCGCAAGCATTGGCACAAGGAACTCTCTTCGCGCCTCGTCGGCGAGATCGCCAAGGATCTGACCGGACACTCCACCGACCAGATCGCGGCTGCGATCGAGAGCGCCTGATCTCCTGCGCCACGGTCCGGCCTGCAGGCTGGACCGTGGCGTTCGGACGACAGCGTGGCTAGAGGAGTGGTCATGACAGCCACCGACCGGCTCCCGCGTGGCGGCCTCCGCATCCGGGCACGCCTCCGCGCCCTCTACCACGGAGCCTCCCAGACAGCGGTCCGATTCAGACTGGCCGTCCTTGCGATCGACCTGATCATCGTCGCCTTCTTCATCGCCGCGCCGTTGCTCAAGCATGTCGGCCTGGCCTTCTACATCGTGGACTACCTGGTGGCGGCGCTTCTGGCCGCTGACCTCGCCGCGCGGGCGCTGGCCTATTCCAACATCAGGGACTGGCTCAAGCGACCAATCGTCTGGGTGGATCTGTTTATCCTCGCGACCCTGCTGTTCCCGGCGTGGCTGTTCAACCTGGGCTTCCTGCGGGTCATCCGGCTGTGGACCCTGGTCAGCTCCGACTTCTTCTGGCGCACCGTCGGCCGCAAATACGATGACACCCGGGTCGAGGACACCACCAAGGCTGTCGTCGCCCTGGTCACCTTCGTCTTCGTCGCCACGGGCTTCGTCTACACCGGCTTCATGGGCCGCTATGAAGGCATCAGCGGCTGGGTCGACGCCCTGTATTTCACGGTCACCAGCCTGACGACCACGGGCTACGGCGATATCCTGCTGCCGGGCATCTGGGGGCGGCTCGTGTCGATCGTCATCATGCTTGTCGGCGTCACCCTGTTCGTGCGACTGGGCCAGACCCTGCTCCGGCCGCACAAGGTCCGCTATCCGTGCGAGAAGTGCGGTCTTCAGGTCCATGATCCCGACGCCGTCCACTGCAAGGCCTGCGGCAATCTTCTGTGCATACCCGACGAGGGCGCCGTCTGATTCGCCAGGGCCGGCCCCACGTGACAAAACGGTAAGGTTCGCCGCCTTGCCGCCCGCCCCCTCGCGACTAAGGTGCGCCATCCTTATTTCGGAGCGCCCCTGCATGCGTCGTTCGCTGAGCCTCACGGCCGCCCTCCTCGCCTCCTCCATTCTTGGAACTCCCGCCCTGGCCCAGACCCACACCCTGCCCAACCCGCCGCTGGTCGAGGGGGGCTTCGCCACCACCGATGCGACCGATCCCTATCTCTGGCTGGAAGAGGTCGACGGCGCCCGCGCCATGGCCTGGGTCGAGGAGCACAACACCCGCTCGCTCGGCGTGCTCCAGGGCGATCCACGTTACGAAGGCCTGCACGAACAGGCCCTGGCCCTGGTCCAGGCCCGCGACCGCATCCCGTCACCGGGTTTCACCCATGACGGCCACATCGACAATTTCTGGCAGGACGCGACGCATGTGCGCGGCATCTGGCGGCGCACGACGATCGCCAGCTATCGCACCGACGCACCGCAGTGGGAGACGATTCTCGACCTTGACGCCCTGTCGGCGGCCGAGGGCAAGAACTGGGTCTACAAGGGCTCGTCCTGCCTGCCGCCGCAAGAGCGTCTGTGCCTGATTTCCCTGTCCGACGGCGGCAAGGACGCGGTCGTGGTGCGCGAGTTCGACTCCGAGAGCCGCACCTTCGTCGACGGCGGCTTCGAACTGCCGGAATCCAAGGGCGGCGTGACCTGGGTCGACGCCGACACCCTGTTGATTGCCCGCGACTTCGGCCCGGGCACGATGACCTCATCAGGCTATCCGATGATCGTCAAACGGCTGAAGCGCGGCCAGACCATCGATCAGGCGGAAACCCTCTTCACCGGCCAGCCCTCGGATGTTTCGGTCGGCGCAGGCACGCTGCGCGACGCGGATGGTGTGATCCAGGCGGTGATCATCAACCGCGGCGTCAGCTTCTACGAGAGCGAAACCCATCTGCTGAACGCGGACGGGACGACGACCCGGCTGCAACTGCCGGCCAAGTCCGACATCGACGCCCTGGTCCAGGGCCAGCTGGTCGTGGCCATCAAGGAAGACTGGACCGCGCCGTCCGGGCAAGCGTTCAGGACCGGCGACGTCATCGCCTGGAACCTCGACGCCTGGCTGGCCGATCAGGCCGCGCCGGCCCAGCTGATCATCCGCCCGGGCGCGCGCGAGTCGGTCGAATCCGTCACCGCCACCCGCAACAAACTGGTCGTCGCCCTGTACGAAAACGTGCGCGGCGCCGCCTATGTCTATACGCCGAACCCGTCCGGCGAATGGTCGCGCACCCGTCTCGATCTGCCCGCCAACTCGACCGTCGGTCTGGGCTCGGCCTCGGAACAGGACGATCGCATCTTCGTCAGCGTCGCCGGCTATCTGAGCCCCTCGACCCTGTCGCTGGTCGACGCGGCCACCGGCGAGATGGCCCAGGTCAAGTCGATCCCGGCCAAGTTCGACGCCTCGGGCATGACTGTGGAACAGTTCGAGGCGCGCTCGGCCGACGGCACGATGATCCCCTATTTCGTGGTGCATAAGACCGACATGCCGCTCGACGGCTCCAACCCGACGCTGCTGTATGGCTACGGCGGCTTCCAGGTGTCGCAACTGCCCGGCTATTCGCCGACGGTCGGCAAGCTGTGGCTGGAGCGGGGCGGCGTCTATGTCGTCGCCAATGTCCGCGGCGGCGGCGAGTTCGGCCCCAACTGGCACGCGGCGGCCCTGCAGCAGAACCGCCAGCGCGCCCACGAGGACTTCCAGGCCGTGGCCCTGGACCTCGAGGCCCGCAACATCACCTCCCAGCCCCGCCTCGGCATCATGGGCGGATCGCAGGGCGGGCTGTTCATGGGGGCTATGCTGACCCAGCGTCCGGACCTGATCAACGCGGCGGTCATCCAGGTGCCCCTGTTCGACATGTTCCGCTTCCACCGCCTGCTCGCGGGCGCCTCGTGGCGGGCGGAATACGGCGATCCGGACATCCCGGAACAACGCGCCTGGATCGGCGAATACTCGCCCTACCAAAACCTTCGGGCCGACCAGCCTTACCCGGAAGTCTTCATCCACACCTCGACCAAGGACGACCGCGTCCACCCGGGCCACGCCCGCAAGGCGGCGGCGCGTCTGGAGGAACTGGGCTATCCGGTCCTGTTCTACGAGAACACCGACGGCGGGCATGCGGCCGGCGCCAACCTGCGCGAAACGGCCCGCCGCATCGCGCTGGAATACACCTACCTGTCGCGCCGCCTGATGGACGCGCCGACGCAGGAATAGGTTTCGGTATCCGCTCATCCCCGCGAAAGCGGGGACCCCGTCCTTTCGCGAATTAAGGTCGTTCCCATGTTGCGTTCTCTCCTGTTCGGCGTCGCCGCCATCGCCATCTCGGCCCCCGCCCTGGCCCAGACGCCACCGCCGCACTTCCCCGCCGACCTGTCGCCGGCCGGCGTGCGCGCCGCCGACGATCATCTGGCGCTGGAGGAGGTCGAGGGGACCGAGGCCATGGCCTTCGTCCGGGCCGAGAACGAGCGGTCCCTGGCCGCCCTGACCGGTGACCGGCGCTACGAGACCTTCCGCGCCGAGGCCTTCGACATCCTGTCCTCGACCGCCCGCATCCCGGGGCCGAGCTTCCTCGGCGACGGCATCGGCAATTTCTGGCAGGACGCGACCAATCCCAAGGGCCTGTGGCGGCGCACGACGCTGGACAGCTACCGCACGGACGCGCCTGAGTGGGAGACCCTGATCGACGTCGATGCCCTGTCCCGCGCCGAGGGCAGGGACTGGGTGTGGAAGGGCGCTCGCTGCCTGGCCCCGGACGAGACCCGTTGCCTGGTCTCCCTGTCCGAAGGCGGCAAGGACGCCGTCGTCGTCCGCGAGTTCGACACCATGACCAAGGCCTCCATCGAGGACGGCTTCATCCTGCCGGAGGGCAAACACCGGCTCGAATGGTTCGATATCGATACCCTTCTAGTCGCCACCGACTTCGGCCCCCAGAACGGCCAGCCCACCCTGACCGAGAGCGGCTATCCCTTCATCGTCAAGCGCCTGAAGCGCGGCCAGACCCTGGCTGAGGGCATCGAGATCTATCGCGGCGATATATCCGACGGCGGCTATGGCGTCAGTCCCTCGGTCTACCGGAACGGCGCGGGCGAGGTTCTGGCCACCATCATCTCCCGCCCGCTCGACACCTATCGCGCAGAGACCTGGCGGCTGAACGGCGGCGTCGCCATCCGCCTGAATTTGCCGGAACGCGTCGCCATTCACGGGGTCCAGAACGGCCGACTGATCGTCGGACTCGACGAGGCATGGGATCGCGACGGCTTCCCCGTCGCCGAGGGAACGTTGCTGTCCTTGTCGCTCGACGACCTGGCCCAACCGACCATGCCGCCGCCGTCGCCCGACAGCGATCCCGAGACCATCTTCAAGCCGACCGCCCGCCAGTCGGTGCAGGATGTCGCCGTGCTGGACGACGGTCTGGTGGTTGGCGTCTCCGACAACGTCGTGGGCACGCTGAGCCGGTTCGCCTTCGGTCAGGGCGGCCGCGCGGCCTGGAGCTTGACCCCGGTCGAGGCCCCCGCAAACAGCGCCGTCGGGATCGGCGACGTGTCGCGCGGTTCGGGCCGGATGTTCGTCTCGACCCAGGGTTTCCTGACGCCGCCGACCCTCAGCCTGCTGGCGGCGAATGCCGACAAACTGACGACGCTCAAGTCCGGCCCGGCCATGTTCGACGCCTCCACGCATGAGGTCGAGCAGTTCGAGGCGACATCTACGGACGGGACGAAGATCCCCTACTTCCTCGTCCGGCCAACAAACGCGCCGATGGACGGCTCCACCCCGACCATCCTGTTCGGCTACGGCGGCTTCCAGGTCTCCTTCCCGCCCGCCTACAAGCCGGAGCTGGGCAAGCTGTGGCTTGAGAACGGCGGCGCCTATGTGGTGGCCAATATCCGCGGCGGCGGCGAGTTCGGTCCGGCCTGGCATCAGGCGGCCCTGCGCGAGAACCGCCAGCGCGCCTTCGACGACTTCGCCGCCGTGGCCCGGGATCTCGCGACGCGAGGT
This sequence comes from Brevundimonas sp. TWP3-1-2b1, assembly GCF_049896165.1. NCBI lineage: Bacteria > Pseudomonadati > Pseudomonadota > Alphaproteobacteria > Caulobacterales > Caulobacteraceae > Brevundimonas > Brevundimonas sp. TWP3-1-2b1. Next base: position 24,921 of record NZ_JAFCTT010000015.1, read on the forward strand.
GTCGCCTCCGCCCGCCGCCTGGGCATCTACGGCCGCTCGAACGGCGGGGTCCTGACCTCGGTCTCGATCACCCAGCACCCGGAACTCTACAACGCCGCCGTGATCGAGAGCCCCCTGATCGACATGCTGCGCTATCAGGACCTGCCGGCCGGCGCCTCGTGGATCGGCGAATACGGCGACCCGCGCATTCCCGGCGACGCCGCCTTCATCAGCCGGTACTCGGCCTATCAGCAGCTGCGTCCGGAGGCGGAGTATCCGCGCCTCTACATCACCACCAACACCCGCGACGACCGCGTCCACCCCGGCCATGCGCGCAAATTCGCCGCCCGCCTGGGCGACCAGGGCCACGACCACCTCTATTACGAGGAGACCTCGGGCGGTCACTCCAACGACGCCGACCCGGTCGCCAACGCGAGGCGGTGGGCGCGCCACTATGTCTATCTGAGTCAGCAGCTGATGGACTGACACACGCTGTCTCCTCCCTGCGCCAAAGGCGCGGGGAGGTGGCTCGTAGCGAAGCGAAGAGACGGAGGGGTTCTTTCCGCGCGCACCAGGAACCCCTCCGTCTGCTCGCGAAGAGCTCGCATCCACCTCCCCATGCGCAAGCGCGCACAGGGAGGAGACCTCCCTTCACGCGAATATGAGGCGCGCGCGCGCACCGCTCCGGCTAGGACTCCAGCCCATGAATGCGAGGGGCATCATCGTCGCGGGCGTCGCCGCCCTGGGTCTGCTCGGCGCGGTTGGTTCGACCGCCCAGTCGGCGGGCGCGCGCCCCGTTCGCCTGTCGGAGACGACCGCCGAGCCGGTGGTGGTGGAGCTGTTCACCGCCCAGGGCTGTTCCGGCTGTCCCGCCGCCAACCAGGTGGTCGAGGGTCTGGCCGAGGAGCCGGGTGTCATCGCCCTGACCTACGCCGTCGACTACTGGGACTACCTCGGCTGGCCTGACACCTTCGCCAAGCCCGAGTTCGCCCGGCGCCAGCGCGCCTATCAGGCCGCCATGCGTCTGCGGAACGTCTATACACCCCAGATCGTGATCGACGGGCGTCGACAGGTCTCGGGCGCGCAAGGGGGGGCGATCCAGGTCGCCGTCAACGAAGAGGCCGCCCGGCGCAACTTCCCGCCGCAGGTCCAGTTCCGCGAGAGCGGCGACGCAGTCGGGGTCGGCTCGGGCCGCGCGCCCTCCGGCGGCGCCGACGTCTGGGCCGTTGTCTATCGTCCGGGACTTCAGACCGTGACCGTGGCCGGGGGCGACAACCGGGGCCGCGATGTCCGCCACATCAATGTCGTCCAGAGCCTGACCCGGCTCGGCGACTGGACCGGTCGTCCGATCCTGCTCGACCTGCCCGAGGTCGCCGATCCCCAGGACAAGGTTGTCGTGATGGTCCAGTCGCGCGCCGATCGGCGGATTCTCGGCGCCGCCGCGCGTTGACGCCTTCCGTTGTCCGCGACAGTCAAACCCTTGGCGCCCCTATCAGTTTCGGTCACTGTCCGCCGTGAAACGATCGTCGCTATTGACGATCCGTCGCCATCCGATGGCGGCGCTCTGGGGGAGCGAAGATGATTGAGCGCGCGGGTCGGGTCGTCGGGGGACGCACCCCTATCGCCGCCACGCTCGCCATCGTCACAGCCGTTGCGGCCCTGGCCCTGACGGCGGCGCCGGCCGGGTCGCAAAGCCGTCCGGCGCCAGCTCCCAACCACGATCTCGAGGCCCGCGCCATCACTCGGATGGTCACTGCCGCCGAGGTCGCCGACTGGGCCCGTGAACGTCGCGACGCCCCGGCCATGATCGTTGCGGCCCGCATGCTGGGCGACATCCCGACCCGACGCGAGAACGGCGACGAACCCTTCCTGACCCATGCTGCCCTGCTGGACGAAGCCGAGACCTTCGCCGGGGGCGACCGCGTCCTGCTGAACCAGATTTCGCGCGAACGGTCGCCGGACAAGGGTGTGCGCGCCTCGCCTTTCGGCGCCGGTCCGATCGTGGTGGTGCGCCGCCTGCGCGCGCGCGAGACCTATAGTTTCACCATTGAGGCGCGTCGCAACGAAGTGCTGCGCGTGGCCGCCATCGGCGACGGCGACACCAATATCGACCTCGCGCTGCGGGACCAGAACGGCGCCGTCGTCTGCTCCGACGGCTCGCTCGACCACTACCCGGTCTGCACCGTCGCCCGCCCCCAGGCTGGCCCGATCCGCATCGAGATCGTCAACCGCGGCGAGGTCTGGTCGCGGGTGCAGATTTTGACGAACTGAGGAAGCGTTCTCCTCCCTGTCGCGCAGCGACGGGGAGGTGGCAGCGAGCTCTTCGCGAGCTGACGGAGGGGGCGACACGGTCCTACCGGTTGGCCCTCACCTGAAACATGACCTCGCCCCCTCCGTCACGGCGCTGAAGAAGCGCCGCGCCACCTCCCCATCCTGCGGACGGGGAGGAGAGATCAGGCCCCCGCCTTCACCGCAAAGCCCCACGCCGCCCTGGCCAGCGGGACCACCTGTTTCGCCGTCTCGATGGCATGGGCCGAGGCCGCCGTGCCGTCGCGCACCCGTCCGGCGATGCCCTGACAGATCGCCGCCAGACGGAACAGGTTGTAGGCCATCAGCCAGTCGAGGTTCTCCGGCGCGCCCAGACCGCTCCGCGCCACATAGCGTTCGACCGTCTCCTGGATCGTCGGAATGCCGAGCGAAGGCAGGTCCAGTCCGCCCAGACCGTTCCGCACCGTCGGCGGCAAAACCCAACCGATCAGCAAATAGGAGAGATCCGCCATCGGATCGCCGAGCGTCGACAGTTCCCAGTCCAGCACCGCCCGAACTTCGGCGGCGTCGGACGCCATCATCAGATTGTCGAGGCGGAAGTCGCCGTGGACGATCCGCGCCGGTCCCTCGGGCGGCAGACCGAGCGGCAACCAGTCGATCAGCCGGTCCATCTCCGGGATCGGATCGATCTCGGAGGCGCGATACTGTTTGGTCCAGCGCCCGACCTGACGCGCGAAATAGTTTCCCGGCTTGCCGTAGTCGGCCAGCCCGATCGCGGCGGGATCGAATTTGTGCAGGTCGGCCAGGGCGTCGGTCTGGGCCTCGAAGATGGCGCGACGTTCGGCCGGCTCCATCCCGGGCAGTTTAAGGTCCCACAGGACCCGGCCCTCGACCTTGCCCATGACGTAGAACATCGATCCGATCACGGCATCATCCGTGCACAGAGCATAGGGCCGAGCGACCGGATAGCCTTGTTTGTACAGAGCCGAGGTCACCGCGAATTCCCGGTCCACGGCATGGGCCGAGGGCAGCAGCACGCCCGGCGGTTTCCGGCGCAGCACATAGGCCGCGCCCGGCGTGGACACTTCATAAGTGGGGTTCGACTGTCCGCCCTTGAACTGGCGGAGGGTCAGCGGCCCGCCATAGCCCTCGACGTTGGCGACCATCCAGGAGTCCAGCGCGGCCTCGTCGAGTCGGTAGCGAGGGTCGACCTCCCGTGTTCCGGAAAAGGCGGCCTGCGGATCAGTGGAGCTGTCGGTCATTGTGCTGCGACAATGGCGGCCTTGACCGCGCGATGCCAGCCCCCCAGCAGCGCTTCACGCTGTTCTGCGGACATCCGCGGTTTCCACACGGCCGCCGCCTCCTCGTTGCGGGGCTCCAGGTCGTCGATCAGCCCGACGCCCAGCGCCGCCAGTCTTGCAGCTCCCAACGCCGTCATCTCCTGAAACGCCGGGCGCTCGACGGTGACTTCGCAGATGTCGGCCACGAACTGCATGGCGAAGGCGTTGGCCGTAACGCCGCCGTCGACCTTCAGCACGCTGAATCTCGGCGCACCGTCCTTCGCCAGTGCGTCCAGCAGGTCGCGCGTCTGATAGGCCAGGGCCTCCAGCGCCGCCCGGACGAAATGCGCCGGCTTCGCATCGCGCGTCAGGCCGATCACCGCGCCACGCGCATCCGGCTCCCACCACGGCGCCCCCAGGCCGGTGAATCCGGGAACCAGATAGACCCCGCCATTGTCCTTCAGTCCCTGCGCCACCGCCTCGGACTGGCGGCTGTCGGAGATCATCCCGACCCCGTCCCTGAGCCACTGGATCGCCGACCCGGCCGAGAAGATCGACCCCTCAAGCGCCCAGGCGACCGTCTCCCCGACCTGATAGCCAAGCGTGCCCAGCAACCGGCTCGACGACGCCACCGGTTCGGCCCCGACATTGGCCACCAGGAAGGCCCCGGTACCATAGGTGATCTTGGCGTCGCCGGGCTTCAGCGCCCCGTGCCCGACGAGGGCCGCCTGCTGATCGCCCGCCGAGCCCGTGATCGGCAGGGCGTGCCCGAACAGCGCCGCATCACTCTCTCCTACCCGGTCCGCGCAGCCGACGATCCGGGGCAGGGCGACTTTCGGAACCTTGAACAGTTCGCACAGGTCGTCGCGCCACTCGCGCGTCCTGAGGTCCATCAGGGAGGTACGGCTGGCGTTGGTCGCATCGGTGACGTGGCTCGCCCCGTTGGTCAGCTTCCAGACCAGCCAGCTGTCGATCGTCCCCAGCTTGACCTCGCCCTGCGCGGCCCGCTCCCGCGCCCCCGGCACGGCGTCCAGCAGCCAGGCGAACTTGGTCGCCGAGAAATAGGGATCGAGGATCAGGCCGGTCGCCGCCTGGACCATGGCCTCATGCCCCTCCGCCGCCATGCGCGCCGAGACGTCCGCCGTCCGTCGGTCCTGCCAGACGATGGCCCTGTGCAGCGGCTCGCCGGTTGCGGCGTCCCACAGCACCGAGGTCTCCCTCTGGTTGGTGATGCCGATGGCCGCGAACCGGCCGACGCCGCCGGCCTTCCTGATCACCTCGCGACAGGTCTGCAGCGTCGCGGCCCAGACCTCGGCCGCGTCATGCTCGACCCAGCCCGAACGGGGGAAATGCTGTTCCAGCTCGATCTGGCTGACGGCAACCGGATGCAGCCCCTTGTCCTCGCGCAGTTCGAAGGCGATGGCGCGGGTCGAGGTCGTGCCCTGGTCGATGGCGAGGATGCAGGTCGTCATGGCTCGAAGCGTTTCCCTCGTTTTCGCCACCTTACGCGGACGAACCGGATCGGGTTAAGTGCCTCTCATGTCCGACCGCACCGCTTCCTACGAAGGCGTCCTCGACGCCGCCCGCCAGATCGCCCGGGAGGCGGTCCGCACCCCCCTGATCGAGAGCCCGGCCCTCAACGAACAGATGGGCGGCCGCGTCCTCCTGAAGGCCGAGACGATGCAGGTCGCCGGCGCCTTCAAGTTCCGGGGTGCCTATAACCGGATCAGCCGCTTCACCGCCGATGAACTGGCCGCCGGCGTCGTCGCCTTCTCGTCCGGCAACCATGCCCAGGGCGTGGCGGCGGCGGCCAGGCTCATGGGGACCCGAGCGGTCATCGTGATGCCGGCCGATAGCCCGGCCATCAAGATCGCCGGTGTGAAGGCGTTCGGCGGTGAGGTCCGCCTCTATGACCGCTGGAAGGAAAGCCGCGAGGAGATCGGCGCCCAGGTGGCGAAGGAGCGCGGCTCCGTCCTCGTCCCTCCGTTCGATGATCCCTATGTGATCGAAGGTCAGGGCACGACGGCTCTGGAGCTTCTGGATCAGGCCGACGGCCCGATCGACCAGCTGCTGTGCTGCTGCTCCGGCGGCGGCCTGATGGCCGGCATCAATCTGGTCATGGAGGCCCGCAGTCCGCAGACGAAGACCTGGGCCGTCGAGCCGGAGGCCTATGACGACACCGCCCGCTCTCTGGCTGCCGGCGAACGGATGAGCCACCCGCAGGGCCCGCCCTCGATCTGCGACTCGCTCCAGACCCCGATCCCCGGCGTCCTGACCTTCCCGATCAACCAGCGCGTCCTCTCGGGCGCTCTCGCGATCAGTGATCTGGAGGCGGCCGAGGCCGTCGCCTACGCCTTCCGCACCCTGAAACTGGTGGTCGAGCCCGGCGGGGCCGCGGCCTTGGCCGCCGTCCTTGCCGGCAAGATCGAGACGAAGGGGCGCACCACCGCCGTCATCCTGTCCGGGGGCAATATCGACCCCGGCCTGTTCGCCGCCATCATCGAAGGCCGGTTCGTCCCGGCGACCCAAACAGGAGCCGCCGCATGACCAGCACCTCAGACCTCCAGTCGCTCATCGGGACCGAGATCGGCATCTCGAAATGGATACTGGTCGATCAGGCCCGGATCGACGCCTTCGCCGAGATCACCGAGGACCGCCAGTTCATCCACATCGATCCGGTGGCGGCCAAACAGACCCCGTTCGGCGGCACCATCGCCCACGGTTTCCTGACCCTCAGCCTCGCCTCGGCCATGTCCTATGACGCTGTGGAAAAGCTGGAAGGCGTGGTGATGGGCGTCAACTACGGCTTCGACAAACTGCGCTTCCTCGCCCCGGTCCCCGCCGGCTCCAACGTCCGCGGCCGGTTCAAACTGCTGTCCGCCGAGGACAAGGGCGGCGGCCGTTGGCTGTTGAAGCACGAACTTACCGTCGAGATCGAAGGCGCGGAAAAGCCCGCCCTGATCGCCGAATGGCTCAGCATGCAGATGGTCGGCTGACAACGCAACCAAGAGAGGCGTGTTGTAAGAATCGATGCGCTGCGTGATCCTCGAGGGCAGATCGGAATAGCGCATGGCCCAACCAGAACGACCCATGATGATCAGCGACTGCCCTCGCTGCTCAAATAGAAATGTGACCCTAGACATCCTCGCGGCGAACAAGCTGCCCGGCGACGTTTTCGAAACATTTGTAAGGTGCCGGAACTGCTGCCTGACTAGTATTTTTGCGCTCTACAATACGCGCTCCGATACGTCGCCTATGACGATGGTCGGGCTTTATATTCAGAGTGTGTTTACAAAGAGATCCGTGGTCATCGCAATCCCAGATGCTGCCCCAGTCCCAGAATATACTCCTGTAGAAATTGCAGCGATATTCAGGGAGGCGACAACCTGTATGGCTATGGGCTGCTTCGATGCGAGTGGCGCTATGTTCAGGAAGGTTTTGGATGCTGCGACGCGGTCATTGCTGCCTCCTCAACCAGCGGATGAGAGCAAAGATCACCCTAATTTTGTAGCGTGGAAGCGCCGGAAGGACTTGGCGTTGAGGCTTGAGTGGCTGTTCGAAAACGACAAGCTGCCGAAAAACCTGCTGGAACTTGCAGATTGCGTTCGTGAGGATGGAAATGATGCTGCCCATGCCAGCATCGGCCTGTCAGAGGCCGAAGCTCGGGACCTCGAAGATTTCACTGTCGTGCTCTTGGAGTCGGTCTTCACGTTGCCGGGGCAGGTTGAGGTAAACAAGGCTCGGCGTCAGGCTCGAAGATCAGAGACTGCAGCTTAATTTAGACTGTCAGCCGCTTTCCCAAAAGACGCCAGCCGCGCGTCCAGGGCTGTGCGCACCGCCGGCCATTCCTCCGCCAGGATGGAGAAGATCACCGAGCTTCTTACCCGGCCGGTCCAGGTGATCTTGTCGTTGCGCATGACGCCTTCGCGCACGGCGCCCAGTTTCGCCATTGCCGCCTGGCTGCGCAGGTTGATCGCATCGACCTGGAAGGAGACGCGAGCCGCCCCGCAGGCGAAGGCGTGCTCCAGCAACAGCCGCTTCGCCGCCGGGTTCACCACACCGCCACGCGACGACGGCTGGTAGTAGGTCGTGCCGATCTCGACCGTGCGATTGGCCGGATCGATGTTGATGAAGGTCGACAGGCCGACGACCTCGCCCTCGCGAATCACGGCGAACGGAACCCGCCTCTCCTTCTCCTGCTGCACCCGCATCGCCTGCCAACCGCTGTCGAATTGGTCGCCGCCCAGCGAGGTGTAGTAGAAATTGGGCCACAGCTCCGGATCGGCGTCGCACGCCAGCCTCAGCGGTTCCTTGTGCCGGTCCTCGAACGGCTCCAGCCGGATGAAGTCGTTTTCGAGAACGGCCGCCTGAAGCTTCATTCCCCCAGACACCTCAGGGCGACCTCGAGGTTCCGCATCCCGTCCTCGCCCGTGACCGCGGGCGTCTCGCCGGTACGGATCGCGTGGGCGAAGGCTTCCAGCTCCTTCTTCAGCGGCTCGTTGGGCCAGCTCATCACGCCGCGCGTGGAGTAACTGCCGTCCGGCTGCTGGCCGAAATATTCGGTGACCTGACGCGTCATCAGGTCGGCCACGACGAACTTGCTCTGCGTCGCGACCTGCAGGGTCCGGGTCTTGTAGGGGGTGACCCAGTTGGTGGTGATGTGGGCGATCACGCCATTCTCCAGCCGGAACTGAAGCAGGGCCGTATCCTCGCGGTCGGCGCGGGTGCGGGACAGCTGTGGCTGGACCTCGGCGATTTCCGAGCCGGTCAGATGGCGGATGATGTCGATGTCGTGCACGGCGAGGTCGATGACCACCCCGACCTCGCCCATCCGGGGAGGGAAGGGGCCGACGCGGGTGATCTGGATGGAGATGACGTCCTCGCCCTCGATGGCGCGCTTGACCGCCTCCACCGCCGGGTTGAAGCGCTCGACCTGACCGACCATCAGCACACGGTCATTGGCCTTGGCGGCGTCGATCATCCGCTGGGCGTCGGCCACGGTCGCGGCGATCGGCTTTTCGACCAGCACATGGACCCCGGCTTCCAGCAGGGCGACGCCGAGGTCGGCATGATGGCGGTTCGGCGTGGCGATGACGGCGGCTTCCAGCCCGCCCGCGACGAACTCTGCCGCGGTGGTGACGGCATGCGCGCCATAGGCCGAGGCGACGCCCTCGGCGACCACGGCGTCGGGATCGAAGACGAGGGCCAGGTCGATCTCGCGCATCTCGGACAGGACGCGGGCGTGGTTGCGCCCCATGACACCGGCGCCGGCGACGCCGGTGCGGATCGGCGCGTGCAGATGGGTCGGGTTCATGTGCTTAGCCCTTGTAGCTGGCGACAGCGGCGACGATCCGGTCCTGGGTCGCCTCGTCCAGATCCGCGTGCATCGGCAGGCTGATGACTACCTTCATCAAGGCCTCGGTCACCGGCAATCCCTGAGGGCCGCGCGGGTGCATGTCATAGGCCGGCTGCAGATGCAGCGGGATCGGATAGTAGACCGCCGACGGCACGCCCTGGTCGCGCAGGTGGGCCGCCAGACCGTCACGGTCCGGATGCTCGATCGTGTACTGGGCCCAGTTGGAGACATTGCCGGCGGGTAGATACGGCACGGCCGCGACGTGCGGCGCCAGCAGTTCGTTGTAGCGAGCGGCGATCCGCGTGCGCCATTCGATCTCCTGGGGGAAGACCTTCAGCTTCTCGATCAGGACGGCGGCCTGCACCGTGTCCAGACGCGAGTTCATCCCGACCCGCATGTTCAGATATTTGGTGTCGTGCTCAAAGGTCCGGCCGACCAGATCCTTGGCCACCGCCTTGCCGTGCACGCGGTAGCTGTCGATCTCCTGGGCCAGATCATCGTCGTCGGTCAGAACCGCCCCGCCGTCGCCGTAACAACCCAGCGGCTTGGCCGGGAAGAAGCTGGTCGTCGTCACGTCGGCCCATTTCAGGGGATGGTCGCCGTCGATGGTGCAGCCGAACCCCTGGGCCGAATCCGCGATCAGCTTCAGCCCGTACCGGTCGCAGATCGCCTTTATGGCCGGATAGTCGGCGGGCTGGCCGAACAGGTCGACGGCGATCACCACGCGGGGCCTCAGCCTGCCCTCGGCGATCGTCGCCTCGATGGCCGCCTCCAGGTGGCCGGGGTCGATGTTGTAGGTGCGGGGGTCGATGTCGATAAAGACGGGCGTCGCGCCCAGCCACGGCACGACCTCGGCCGTGGCGCAGAAGGTGAAGCTGGGCACGAAGACCGCGTCTCCCGGCCGAAGGCCCCAGGCCATCAGCGGCAGGGCCAGGGCCTCGGTCCCGTTGGCGCAGCCCAGCGCATGTTTCGCGCCGCCGAACGCGGCCAGGGCCGTCTCGAACTCGCGCACCGGCGGACCCATGACATAGGCCCCGCTCTCGACAACAGCCATCATGGCGGCCTCGATCTTGCCGCCCAGACGGCGGCGCTGGGCCTGCAGGTCGATGAAGGCGATGCTCATGGGGAACCTCTCTCGAAACGGGGCGGCGCTGAACCCGGATCAGGGGTCGACCTTCGAAGGTGGGGCCGTCTAACCCGCCGGGCGCCGCAACGCCAAACACAAGGGGGTCACTTCGCGTTGCGCCTTGCAACGGTCCTGCCTATTCCATGCACCGTCCGAATCCGGAGCCCGCCGCCTTGAACACTGCCCCCACGACCCATCCCGCCGTCTTCCTCGACCGCGACGGTGTCCTGATCACCGACAGCGGCTATCCGCACCTCGAAGAGCATCTGGTCCTGATCCCCGGCGCGGCCGACGCTGTCCGCCGCCTGAACGCCCTCGGCTATCTGGTCGTCATCGTCACCAACCAGTCCGGCGTGGCGCGGGGCCTGTTCAGCTTCGAACAGATGGAGGGGTTCAATGCCCTGCTCGTCCGTCGCCTGGCCGGCAAGGGCGCCCGCATCGGCGCCGTCTATGCCTGCCCGTTCCATAATGAGGCGGAGGATCCCAGGTGGCTCCACCCCGACCATCCGGACCGCAAGCCCAACCCCGGCATGATCCTGCGCGCCATGGCCGACCATGACATCGACCCGGCCCGCTCCTTCCTGATCGGCGACCGTCAGAGCGATCTGGACGCCGCCCGCCGCGCCGGCCTGCCCGGCTTCCTCTTCGAGGGCGGCAATCTCGATCATTTCGTCCGCGACCTGCTCGGCGGGTGATCGCAATTCACTGGCCTGTTCACCGGGGGATGAAATAAGCTCCGGTCGACGCGGGGGGCGTCCTGGCTTGGGAGTGCGCCGCAATGGCCGAATCGACCCTGTATTCCGAGCGTCGCTGGACCTCGTCCGACGGGCTCAGCCTGTTCGCCCGCGACTATCCGGGGGCGGACGGTCCGGCGAAACTGCCGGTCATCGCCATTCACGGCTTGACGCGCAACTCCGCCGACTTTGACGCCATCGCCCCCTTGATCGCGCGTGGCGGCCGCCGGGTCCTGGCGCTCGACGTGCGCGGGCGCGGCCAGTCCGATCGCGCCACCGACCCGATGACCTACCAGCCGCCGGTCTATGCCAAGGACGTTCTGGGTCTGCTCGAGGCCGCCGGCATCGAGCGGGCCGTCTTCCTCGGCACCTCAATGGGCGGGCTGATCACCATGGCGATCACGGCTCTGAAGAGCCGCGTCGTCGCCGCCGCCATCCTCAACGATATCGGCCCCCAGGTGTCGCCCGAGGGCCTGACCCGCATCGCCGCCTATTCCGGCCAGCCGGTCGACACCCCGAGCTGGGCCGCCGCCGCCGCCTATGTGAAACGCATCAATGAGATCGCCCTGCCGCACTACACAGACGCCGACTGGGATGCCTTTGCACGGCGCACCTTCCGCGACGGCACGGAGGGTTCGCCCGTCCTCGACTACGACCCGGACATCGCCGTCCCGATCCGCGCGGCCGGGGCCAAGGCCCTCGTCCCCAACCTGTGGCCCTTCTTCCGTCGGCTGGCGAAGAAGCGCCCGACCCTGCTGATCCGGGGCGGGACCTCGGACCTGCTGGGCGCCGATATCGCCGCGAAGATGCAGAAGGCCGCCCCCGAGATGCGCTACGCCGAGATTCCCGACATCGGCCACGCCCCCATGCTCGACGAGCCGCAGTCAAAGGCCGCGATCTTCGAATTCCTGCGGGACGTTCAGTAGAACGTCTCCTCTCTGTTCGCCTCTTTGCGAATGGGGAGGTGGCGGCGAGCCCTTGGCGAGTTGACGGAGGGGTTCTGAACGGCTGGAAGAACCCCTCCGTCTCTTCGCTTCGCTCCGAGCCACCTCCCCATCGCTACGCGACGGGGAGGAGACAGATCAGGCCTTCCGCACGAACTCTGTCCGCAGCACCAGGCCGCGCACCTTGTCGACATTGGCCTCGATCTCGTCCGTGTCGTCGGTCAGGCGGATGTTCTTGACAAGGGCGCCGCGCTTCAGCGTCACCCCGCCCGATCCCTTGACCTTCAGATCCTTGATCAGGGTCACGCTGTCGCCGTCCGACAGGATGTTGCCGTTGGAATCTTTGGTGGGGGCTTCGGTCATCCCGGTCCTCTAGGCGTCCGGGACGTTCGCGTCCAACTCATCCAGCCAGACCCGCGCATTCCCGTCCGACGGCGCCCGCCAGTCGCCGCGCGGCGACAGCGACCCGCCCGTCACCACCTTGGGCCCGTTTGGCAGGGCCGATCGCTTGAACTGGCTGGTCTGGAAGAAGCGCACAAGGAATTTCCGCAGCCAGACCTTGATCGTCGCCAGATCGTATTCGACCCGATCCGCCTGCGGATGATGCGCCGGCCACTCGCCGCGCGAGACGTCGCCCCAGGCCTGATGGCACAGGTAGGCGACTTTCGACGGGCTCATGCCGAAGCGGGTGATGTGGAACAGGAAGAAGTCGTTCAGCGCATAGGGACCGACCGTCCCCTCCGTCGACTGGAGCTTCCCGTCCGTCCCCGCCGGCACCAGCTCTGGCGAAATCTCCGTGTCCAGAATGGCGTTCAGCACGGCTGCCGCCGCGGCAATGTCGTCCCGCCCCGCGACCCAGCGGATCAGGTGCCGGATCAGGGTCTTCGCCACCCCGCCGTTGACGTTGTAGTGGCTCATATGGTCGCCGACGCCATAGGTCGCCCAGCCCAGGGCCAGTTCCGACAGGTCGCCGGTGCCCAGGACGAAGGCCCGATTCTGGTTCGCCAGCCGGAACAGGTAGTCGGTCCGCAAGCCTGCCTGCACGTTCTCGAAGGTGATATCATGCACCGGCTGGCCGTCCGCATACGGATGCTTGATATCGGCCAGCATCCGCTCTGCCGCCGGGCGGATGTCGATCTCCTCGCCCGTGACCCCCAGGGCCGTCATCAGCGCCCAGGCGTTGGACCTGGTCCCGTCCGAGGTCGCGAACCCGGGCATGGTGAAGCCCAGGATGTTGGTCCTCGGCAGCTTCAGCCGGTCGAACGCGCCACAGGCGACCAGCAGGGCCTGGGTCGAATCGAGCCCGCCCGACACGCCGATGCACAGCCGCTCGGCGCCGGTCGCCGTCATCCGCCGCATCAGCCCCTGCACCTGGATGTTGAAGGCCTCGTAGCAGTCCTGGTCGAGCCGCCGGGGATCGTCCGGCACGAAAGGGAAGCGGTCGAGGGGGCGTATCAGCCTGCCCGTCTCCCGCTCCTCCGCCGCCTCGAACGGAATCACCGTCGCCGCCTCGCCCTCGATCCGCGCACAGTCGGCGAAGGTCCCGTTCCGCAGCCGGTCCATGCCGATCCGGTCGACGTCGACATCCGCCACGGTCAGGTGAGCCGTCATCACGAACCGCTGCCCTTCGGCCAATTTCGCGCCCAGTTCGTGGATCGTCGCCTGTCCGTCCCAGGCCAGGTCGGTGGTGCTTTCGCCCCATCCCGAGGCCGCGAACGCATAGGCCGACAGCGTCCGGGTCGACTGGCTGGCGCACAACAGGGCCCGCTCGTCGGCCTTGCCGATGACGATGTTGGAGGCCGACAGGTTCAGCAGGATCCGTGCGCCCGCCAGCGCCGCCCGCGTCGACGGCGGCAAGGGCGCCCAGAAGTCCTCGCAGATCTCGACCGCGAACACGAAGCCCGGCCGGTTGGTCGCCTCGAAGATCAGGCCCGGCGCGAAATCCACGCTCTCGCCGCCCAGGATGACCGCATCCTCGCTCCGCGACGCCGCCGGCGCGAACCAGCGCTTCTCGTAATATTCGCGGTAGTTCGGCAGATAGGTCTTGGGCACGACCCCCAGCACCGCCCCGCCGCCCAGCACCACCGCGCAGTTGAACAGGGCGTCCCCGTTGCGGATCGGCGCCCCGACCACGGCGACCAGCCCGGCCTCATCGGCGGCTTCTGCGATGACGTCGACCTGCCGCTCCACCTCATCCAGCAGCGCCGCCTGCATGTGCAGGTCGTCGATGGCGTATCCGCTCAGCGACAGTTCGGGGAAGACGATCAGGTCCACGCCCTGCTCGCCCGCCTGCCGGATCAGGGCCAGGTGCTCCTCCGCATTCGCTTTAGGGTCGGCGATGTGGACCACCGGCGTCGCCGCCGCGACACGGACGAAGCCGTGCGTGCGGGGCGAATGGAAGGGGTGAGTCTTGGCCATCATCTATTCCGTGCATCCCCGCGAAGGCGGGGACCCAGTGCTTTTGTAAGGTACGGCGCCTGGGATTGCCATTTTACCTCGCCGTCGAATCCATCACCCAAAGGTCTGGGTCCCCGCCTTCGCGGGGATGCACGGATTTATGTGGGCGTGACGTGGCGTGAAGGGTCGGCTAATCGGGCGACATGACCGACACGCCCAAGAAGGGGTGGTTCCAGCGCCTCAGCCAGGGACTGGCCCGCTCCAGCCAGCAGATGACCGAACAGGTCGTCTCCGCCTTCGTGAAGGAGCCCCTGTCGGAGGCCGCTCTCGAAGGCCTCGAGGAACATCTGCTGGAAAGCGACCTCGGCCCCGCCGCCACCGACCGGATCGTCGCCCGGTTCCGCGACCTGCGCTTCGGCGGAGCCTCTTCCGAGCGCGAGGTCAAGGAGGCCCTGGCCGAGGCCGTCGCCGCCGAACTCCTGCCGCGTCAGGCGACCTTCGATCCGCTCGGCCTCGACGGCGTGGCCGGCGGGATCAAGCCGTTCGTCGTCCTGTTCGTCGGCGTGAACGGATCAGGCAAGACCACCACCCTCGGCAAGATCGCCGCCGACCTTACGAGCAAGGGCGCAAAGGTGATGATCGTCGCCGGTGACACCTTCCGCGCCGCCGCCCGCGAACAGCTGAAGGTCTGGGCCGAGCGCGCAGGGGCCCATTTCGAGAGCCGCCGCGACGGCGCCGACCCCGCCGGTCTCGCCTTCGACGCCTATACCCGGGCCCGGGCAGAGGACTACGACGTCGTCCTGATCGACACCGCCGGCCGGCTGCAGAACAAGTCCGCCCTGATGGACGAACTGCTCAAGATCGTGCGCGTTCTGAAGAAGATCGATCCGGACGCCCCGCACGAGACCCTGCTGGTGCTGGACGCCACCGTGGGCAGGAACGCCCTGGCCCAGGAACAGATCTTCGGCCGCACCGCCTTCGTCTCCGGCCTCGTCATGACGAAGCTGGACGGCACGGCGCGCGGCGGCGTTCTGGTCCCCGTCGCCCAGGCCTCCGACGCCCCCATCAAGCTGATCGGCGTGGGCGAGGGGATCGACGACCTGCAACCCTTCGACGCCCGCGCCTTCTCCCGCTCGCTCGTCGGCCTCGAGGACTAGACCATGACTGACCTGCCCGAGCCCAAGCGGGGTCCGCCGACCTGGATCCGTCAGGTCGTCGATTTCGGCGCCCTCGCCGCCTTCGCCGCGACCTTCATCTTCTTCCGCGTGCGCGGCCTGCCGGGCGACGAGGCCCTTGTCCACGCCACCTGGGGCCTGGTGGCCGGTTCGGGCGTCGCCGTGGCCGTCGGCCTGCTGGTCGAGAAACGTCTGGCCCTCATGCCGCTTCTGGTCGGCGGGTTCGCCCTGGTCTTCGGCGTCCTCACCCTGGTCTTCAACGACGACCTGTTCGTGAAGCTGAAGGTGACGGTGCTCAACGCCTCGCTGGCCGTCGCGCTGCTGGGCGGCCTCTACCTCGGCAAACAACCGCTGAAGACCCTCCTCGGCTCGGTCATCCCGGTCAACGACGCGGCCTGGCGCACCCTGACGTTCCGCTACGGCCTGTATTTCGCGGCCGTCGCCATCGTCAACGAAGGGGTCCGGTCCGAGGCCCTGGTCGCCTGGGCCGCGGCCCGCCTCGGTCACATGACCATCGACCCGGCCGACGTCTGGGTCAGTTTCCGCGGCGTCCTGTGGATCGCCTCATCCGTCTTCGGTCTCAGCCAGGTGCCGCTGATCATGAAGAACCTGGTCTCGGACGACCCCGTCGATACGTCCGCGCCCGCACGGCCCGACACGGCGCCCTGAACTTTTTTCGCCGGGGTGCACGGTGAGAGGTCGGGCATGCCGGCCCGTTGACGCATCACTGTCGTTAAATCGTAAAGGCTCGCTGATAACCCTCCGCATACGGCAGAGGGATACGGCCATGGTGAAATCCGGCAAACAGGCGCGGCGGTCCGGAACGCTCGCCGATTCCCCGAGTCATCTGATGCATCGAGCGCTCCAGCTCGCGCTCGATATCTATTCCGAAGAAGCCGGCGATGGCGGCCCGACCCAGCGTCAATTCGCCGTCATGGAGGCCGTCTCCGTCAAGGAAGGCCTGACCCAGACCGACCTGGTCCGCGCCACCGGCATAGACCGCTCGACCCTGGCCGACCTCGTCGCCCGCATGACCACCAGGGGGCTGCTGTCGCGAGAGCGCTCGGCGATCGACGCCCGCGCCAAGGCCGTACGCCTGTCGGAAGAAGGTCAGGCCCTGCTGAATCAGGCCCGGCCTCGCGTCGAGGCCGCAGACAAGCGGATCATGGGCCTCTTGCCCAAGGCCAAGCGCGACGGTTTCCTCGACATGCTGGCCGAGATCGCCGCCGCCGCCGACGCCGCGCCCGATGCAGAGAAGGCCGAGGCCAAGGCCCTGAAGAAGGCCACCAAGGAGGCCCGCAAGGCCGAGAAGGCGGCGGAGAAGGCGGCCAAACCTAAGAAAGCCCCCAAGACGCCGAAACTGAAGAAGCCCAAGGCCGCCGCACCGGTCGCCTGACGGGCGGACCTGGAGCAGGATTCACGCGTCAGTCTCAAACGACCAGGCTCTAGCTCGGGTCGCCTGCCGCGCCCGCCGGGCTCAGTTTCCAGCGGATCTTGGTCTCAGCATCCGTGCGCGCCGAGCCCCGAACCACGACCTGCAACGAGCGTCGCGTCAGCCCCTCCTCCACGTGCACGGACGGTTCGATGGCGACATCCGGTCCGTCTGTGCGGAACCACCAGCCCCGCCCGGAATGTCCGCGCAGCAGGATCGACCGGCGATCGCGCGCCAGCGACGCCTGCACCCCCGGCTCCAGATGGAAGCGCACGGCATAGGGGGCGGCGATGATCCGGACCACGTCGCGATTTCCGGCCGCGGGGTGCAGCCGCTCCTCGGCCCGCAATTCGTCCAGCCTCTGGTCCAGATACAGCCGGCGCTGGTGCATCAGGCCGAACGGCTGGGCCCAGGCGTCGTGCTCGACCTCCAGCCACACCGCCCCGTCGCCGTCCCGGCGTTCCGACGTCGTGTGATGGGGCCGCCCATACAGGCGCGGTCCCAGCAGCTCGCCCTTCCAGCCGCCCAGCGGTTCGGCGAACGACTGTTCGCCCAGGGTCAGCGTCGAATGACCGGGCGTCAGCCTCAGGCCCGGGCGGTCGGCCGCACGAGGGGTCCAGCCGCACCCGGTGACGATCCGGTCCTTGCCGCAGACGATCTCCAGCGCCAGCGGCTGAGCGCAGGCCGCCTCGGACCAGGCGCCTTTGCCCGGCGAACCGGCGTCGGTGACGATGGTCAGCAGCGGCGAGCGAATCCGTGTCAACCCGCCGACCGAGCCCACAGCGGACGCGGTCGCCTCGGCATGTTCGTCATGGGCTCGCGCGGCCGCGACCCGGGCCGGGATCGACGGCCCGCCGCCCTGGAAGCCCGCCAGCCGGCCGTCCGGCAGCACCTGCAGCCGCATCGCCGTGGTCAGGCGGATGATCGCACCGCCCATGGCCTCCGGCGCCGCTTCCGACAGCTGCGACAGGGCGTCGTCCAGGGTCAGAAGATCGAGCAACAGCTCCATTCCGGCCTCGGGCGAACGTGAGGCGTGGCCGCCGTCTCCCGCAACCGTGACCCTCAGCGCCCCGGGCAGGCGTCCCAGCGCCGCCTTCCTCAACCGCGATCCCGCCTGCCCCGCCAGCACGCATCCGGCCACGGCCGCCGCGACCAGCCGTTCGGCCTTGCCCGCCAGTCCGCCCGGCGGCCGCAGCAACTGCCGCGCCTGACGCCCCAGGGTATCGGCCAGCCTCAGCCTGTCGGCCTCGGACGCCACGGCGCCCATCTTCCGGGCGGCGCAGGCCAGGTTGTAGACCCGGCGCGCCAGGATCCGCGGCTCCCAGGCGAAGGGCGACCAGCGCGAAAAGGTGTCGGCCCAGGCCAGGGTCAGCCGCAGCGCCTCGCGCGCGCCGCGTTCGCCCTGCAGCATCAGCCCGGGCATCCAGGCGAAGGCGTGCAGGTCGATGGCGAAGGCCTTCGACGGGCTCGGCCGGTTCCACGGATCGGCGGGCGCCTCGGCCTCAAGATTCGATCCGGCCAGGGGGAAACGCCCGCCCATCACGGCCTTGCCCAGGTTGATGTCGGCGGGTCGGAAATCGCGCGCCGTGGCGGCGAAGGCCGTGGCCTTGCCCGCCGACAGAGTCATCGTATAGCCGGGCAGGCCATACAGCTCGATCCACATCTGGCGGGTCAGCACCCGTCCGGCGACGGCGGGCCACAGGGCCGGGCCGGTGGTCACCCCGCTGGACCGTACCGGCGTCCTGACCGGCGCCCCGCGCAGGCCCGGAATGGCGCCCTCGCCGACGTTCGGCGTGGACGGACTACGGTCGGCGAAGGGCCCGATCAGGTTCACCTAGGCTGCCTTGAGGGCGGCGATATTGGCCGCATAGGCGTCCGGCCCGCCCTTGAACACGGCAGTCCCGGCCACGAGGGCATCCGCCCCGGCGGCGATGCAGGCCCCCGCGTTGGCGGCCGTCACCCCTCCGTCGATCTGCAGGTGGGCTTTCGAGCCCGCCGCATCGAGCATGGCCCGGGTCCGTTTGATCTTCTTCAGCGTCGACGGAATGAAGGACTGTCCGCCGAAGCCCGGATTGACCGACATCAGCAGCACCAGATCGACCAGATCGATCACATCCTCCAGCACCGACAACGGCGTGCCGGGGTTCAGCACCACGCCGGCCCTGGCGCCCAGCTGCCGGATCCGCCCCAGGGTCCGGTGCAGGTGGGGCCCGCTCTCGGGATGGACGGTCAGGATGTCGGCGCCCGCCTCGCGGTAGGCCTCCAGCCACGGATCGACCGGGGCGACCATCAGGTGCACGTCGAACGGCAGGGCGGTGTGGGGCCTCAACGCCTTCACCACATCCGGGCCGAGGGTGATGTTGGGCACGAAATGGCCGTCCATCACGTCGACATGGATCCAGTCGGCGCCGGCGGCCTCCAGCGCTCTGACTTCCTCGCCCAATTTGGCGAAGTCCGAGGCCAGGATGGACGGGCAGATCAGGGGCGTCTTGGGCATGATCCGGGGATAAGGCGGGATGACGTCACGGGCAAGGCGCGCGGGCCAAAAGGCCCTTCCCACGACCCCGACATTCTCCTGGAGGTCGCCATTGTGGTTGGTGCCTCACGACGTCTGCTATGGCGCGCCAGCAGATAGACCACGGCGACCAACCTCTCGTCGGCATCAGATGGCTCAGGTAACGGTCAACAGAACCTGGAGCCCCGCCATCAGCCCGCGCGAGGGACACAGGTCGCTGACTACACACGCCTCGCACCTGGGCTTTCGCGCCGTACAGGTGTAGCGGCCGTGCAGGATCAGCCAGTGGTGGGCCTTGGACAGGAAGGCCTCGGGGACGATGCGGTGGAGCTGGTCCTCGACCTTGTCCGGCGTCGCGGCATTGGCGAGGCCCAGCCGGTGCGAGACGCGGAAGACATGGGTGTCGACGGCGATGGCCGGTTCGATCCCGAGTTCGTTCAGCACGACGCTGGCGGTCTTTCGCCCGACCCCCGGCAGGGCCTGGAGGTCGGTGCGGTTCAGCGGCACCTCGCCGCCATGCTGCTCCAGCACGATGCGGCTCAGGGCGATGACGTTCTTCGCCTTGTTCCGGTACAGGCCGATGGAGGCGATGAAGGAGACCAGCCCCGCCTCGCCCAGTTCCAGCATCTTCCCCGGGGAGTCGGCGAAGGCGAACAGTTTATCGGTGGCCTTGTTGACCGCGACGTCGGTCGCCTGGGCCGACAGGGCGACCGCGACGACCAGGGTGAAGGGGTCGGTGAAGTTCAGCTCGGTCTTCGGCTCCGGCATGACGCGAGCCAGGCGGGTGAAGATGTCCTCGACGCGGTCCCCGTCGGGTGGAAAGGCGAAGATCGGGATCGGCGCGCCGGTCATGACGCTGCCGGGCTTGCGGGCGAGACCGGTCGGCTTGCCGGTGACCTTTGTCCGCTTCGCCAATCTCAGCGCGCCTCGGGATCGGACAGGCGCGGGTCCAGCCCCAAGGCCGTGATCGCCTCGATGGCCGCGCGCTCACCCTCCATCCAGGCGCCGTGGGCCGTGCCGTAGAAGCCGTGCGACGTCGCCTCGCCGGCGATGAAGATACGGTCCTCGATCGGCCGCGCCAGACGCGCCCGCGCGCCGGTCTCGCGGTCGCCCAGCCCCGGCAGGACGTGGGAATAGGCGCCCATCGACCAGGGCTCGGCGCCCCACATCGAGGTCGACAGAGGGCGGATGCGTTTGCGGAAACTTGAGCCCAGCAGGTTCGAGAGTTCGCTCTCGGCGAAATCGAAGAAGGCGCCCTCGCCTTCGGCCTCCAGTCCCCAGGCGAGATCGCCGCCGAAATAGCCCTCGATGAGCGGCCGCCCGAACGGACGCAGATGATAGCCGCCGGTCTGGGCCGTGTCGGTGCGGCCCCACAGTTGGCTGTCCTCGGGGAACTCCTCCGCTCCATCGACCGCCAGATGCAGTTTGGACGCCAGGCCCAGGGGCGCGCCGGCCGCCGCCTCGATCAGGTCCGGCAGGGGCGGATCGAACCGCACGGCCTCTGACGCCAGCACCGAGGTCGGCAGGGTCAGGATCACGGACCTGGCCTCAATCACCCCGCGCGCCGTCTCGATCGTCAGCCGGGCTCCCGACCGGTCGATCCGCTCGACCGGGCAGTTCAGCACCACCGGCACGTCTTCGCCCAGCGCAACGATCAAGGACCCGTAGCCCTCGACCACCCGATAATTGACGCCGGTGTCCTCATAGGCGTCGTAATCCAGGGTCGAGACCTCGGCGAATTTCGCCCCGTTCAGGGCTCCGGATATGGCGTCCATTCGCTCGTTCCAGCGCTCGCCCGGAACGAACAGAGTCGAGGCCGCGCGGTCGTCGCCCGCCTTGGCCGCCTTGGCCACGCGCTCGTCGAAGGCGTTGAAGGCCTCGGCGAACTCGGCCTGCTCGGCCGGCGTCAGGCCCAGGTTGAAGGCCTGCTGACGCCACGGCGGCGGGGTCTCGTCGATGGTGAACCCGACCTCGCGCCCGATCTTTTCCAGCACATTGACGTCGGCCGAGTGCAGCCAGCCGCAGCCGAGGTCGACCGGCATCCCCTCGTGGGTCGCCGTAAACGCCCGCCCGCCGATCCGGTCGCGGGCCTCCAGGACCACGACAGCGACACCCGACCTCGCAAGACGACGCGCGGCCGAAAGTCCGGCGGACCCGGCGCCGATCACGGCGACATCGATGGAGGAGGGGAGGGAAATCGGCAGGCTCAAAGGGGCATGGGGAACAGGGCGAAACATGACGTGTTCCCGTCGCGTCGCAAGGGGATTGATTTATGGACGATTGGGTCCATTTTACAGCCGTCCTCCCTGACGCTCCATCCTTAGAGACTCGACCGTATGGCCCTCGCTCCCGCATTGAAGAAACGCCTCCCGCTCATCGTCGGAGGCGTCGTCGCCATCGGCCTGATCATCGGCGGCGCCGTCTGGTGGCAGAACAAGCAGCGGTGGGAAACCACCGACAACGCCTTCGTCCAGGCCGACGTCACCCTGGTCAGTCCCCAGATTGAGGGCTATGTCGCCGAGGTGCTGGTGACCGACAACCAGCGGGTCCAGGCGGGACAGGTCCTGGTCCGTCTCGATGACGCCGACGCCAGGGCCGAGCTCGCGGCGGCCGAGGCGAATCTCGCGGCCCTGCTGGCCGCCGTGGACAATGTCGACGCCCGCGCGGCCCAGGAGCAGGCGATGATCGCCTCGCGCGCCGCCGGGGTCGCCCAGGCCCGCGCCCAGGCCGATCTCGCCCAGGCCCAGGTCAATCGCTACACCGCCCTTCAACGTCAGGGCTGGGTCTCCGAGCAACGTATCGAAACCGAAACGGCCGGAGCCCAGACCGCCGCCGCCTCCGTCGCCCAGGCCCAGGCGGCCCTGGTCGCCGAACAGCGTACCGCCGGCGTCCTCGGCTCGACCCGCCAGCAGAGCCTGGCCGCCGTCGATCAGGCCCGCTCGGCCGTCGAGCAGGCCCGCATCAACCTGGACCGCACCGTGATCCGCGCCCCCGCCGCCGGCGTCGTCGGTGCGCGCGGCGTCCGGGCCGGTCAGTATGTCCGCCCCGGGGGCCAGTTGCTGTCGCTCGTGCCCCTGGGCGACACCTATATCGTCGCCAACTTCAAGGAGACCCAACTGGGTCGCCTGCGTCTGGGCCAGACCGTGCACATCGAGGCCGACGCCTTCCCCGGTGTGGACCTGACCGGCCGGATCGACAGTTTCGCCCCCGCGACAGGCTCAGAGTTCGCCCTGATCCCGATCGAGAACGCCACCGGCAACTTCACCAAGATCACCCAGCGGGTGCCCGTGCGCATCCTGGTCAATCGTGCCGAAGGCGGCGCGGCCCTGCGGCCCGGGCTTTCGGTCGAGGTCAGGGTCGACCTGAAGAGCGAAGGCGGCGCCTCCTTCGCCGAAGCCGCTACGGGCCAGACGCGCCTCGCCGACGCCGGAACCACGAGCGCGCAATGACCGCGGCCGTCATCGACGGCGCGGCTCCGACGGCCGCCGAGCCGAAGATCAACTGGACCTTCCTGATCCTCGGCTTCGCCGGGATGGTCATCGGCCAGTTCATGGCCATCCTGGACATCCAGATCGTCGCCGCCTCCCTGCCCCAGATCCAGTCGGGCGTCGGCGCCTCGGCCGACGAGATCAGCTGGATCCAGACCGCCTATCTTATCCCCGAGGTCGTGATGATCCCCCTGTCGGGATATCTGTCGCGGCTATGGGGCACCCAGAAGGTCTTCCTGTTCAGCTGCGGCGGCTTCGTCCTGATGAGCATCGCCGTGGGCCTGTCCTCCTCGGTCGAGGTGATGATCTTCTTCCGCGCCATCCAGGGCTTCGTCGGCGGGGCCATGATCCCGACCGTCTTCGCCGTGGCCTTCACCGCCTTCCCACCGTCCAAACGCGTCACCGCCTCGGTCTTCATCGGCCTGATCGTCACTCTGGCCCCGACCGTCGGTCCGACGCTGGGCGGTCACCTGACCGAGATGCTGAGCTGGCGCTGGCTGTTCTTCATCAATGTGCCGTTCGGCCTGCTGTCCTTCTTCCTGGTCTGGCGCTACGCCAATTTCGACAAGGGCGACCCCTCGCTGTCCAAGGGTTTCGACTGGCTGGGGCTAGGCTTGATGGCCACCTTCCTGATGAGCATGCAGTTCGTGCTGGAGGAAGGGTCGAAGAACGACTGGTTCGCCGATGACCAGATCCTGCTGCTGTCGGTGATCGCCGGCCTGTGCGGCCCCGCCTTCATCTGGCGCTCGCTGGTCTACTGGAATCCGGTCGTCGAACTGCGAGCCTTCAACAATCGCAACTTCCTGGTGGGGGTGATCATGACCTTCACGGTCGGCGCAGCCCTGTTCGGCGGCACCTTCCTGTTGCCGCTGTTCCTGGCGCGGGTGCGCGACTATTCGCCGGCCGAGGTGGGCACGACGATGGTCGTCTCGGGCCTCGCCATGTTCCTGACGGGTCCGTTCGCAGGGCGGCTGGTGCGGATTCTCGACCTGCGGATCCTGATGTTCGGCGGCTTCATGCTGTGCGCCTGGGGCATGTGGGAGGCCCACGCGGTGACCACCGAATGGGGTTTCTGGGAGTTCGCGGGAGTCCAGGCCCTGCGTGGCGTCGGCGTCATGCTGGCCATGATCGCGGCCCAGCAGGTCACGATGTCGACCTTGCCGCCGCACATGGTCAAGAACGCCTCCGGCCTGGTGAACCTGTTCCGCAATGTCGGCGGCGCCTTCGGGCTCGCCTTCCTGAACACTTCCCTGACCACCAACACCGCCCTGCACATGAGCGAACTGACCCAGGCCATTCCGCAGACCTCGATCCAGATGCAGGACATGCTGACCGGCATGGCCACAATGATGTCAGGCTCCATCGATCCCGAAGGCGCGGCGATGAAGGCGGTCTATGGGATGCTGCAGCGACAGGCGACCACGCTCGCATTCGGCGACGCCTTCGCCATGCTCGCCCTGGGCTGCGCGGCCTGCGCCTTCCTGACACTACTGGCCCGGCCGGTGAAACAGGGCACTGGAACGCCGCCACCCATGGACGCGCACTGATGCCCCGGGTCATGGGCCAGATCGACGAAAGGAAGTCGGAGGCCATCCTGGAGGCCGCCATGGCCCTGTTCGCCGAGAAGGGCGGCGCGGCCTCAATGGCGCAGATCGCGCGCCGGGCCGGGGTGTCGAAACAGACTCTCTACAACCGCTACGCCTCCAAGGTGGAGATCGGCCGGGCCATGGCCGAGCGCCGCTCCGAGGCGATCACCGCCCCACTCCGGTCCGGTGGGGAGCCGGTCGAGGTTCTGACTGCCCTGGGCCAGGCCATGCTCGACAAACTGTGTACGGCCGAAGGGCGTTCGGCAATGCGAGGGGTCGCCCTGATCTCGCCCCAGGCGCCGGACCTGGCCCAGGCCGTCTATCACGCCGGGCCGGGCGAGAGCCTGCGTCGGCTGTCGACGTGGCTGGCCGAACAGGACGCCAAAGGCGCCCTCCGGGTCCCCGATCCGACGGCGGCGGCGGAGATGTTCACCGGCATGACCATGGGCCACGGCTATCTGCGCGGCATCCTCGGCGTCGACGAGCCCGACATCGACCAGAGCCGCCGCGCCCGCGAGACCGCCGAGCGCTTCGTCCGGGCTTTCGCGCCCTGACCGACCGGGCGTAAGGACGGGGCAGTTCCCGCTTCCGCTTGCCGCGCTCAAGTCGCGACCGACCGTGTCGCAAGCGTAGCGCCAAAACAGAGAGTGCCGCCATGCTGATCGCCTGTTCCTCCTGGCCCGAGATCGACGCGCGCCTGAAGAGCGGCGCACGCACCGTCATCGTGCCCATCGGCTCGAACGAACAGCATGGCCCGACCGGCCTTCTGGGCACCGACTGGATGTGTCCCGAGATCATCGCCCACGCGGCGGAGAAGGCCGACGACGGCCTGGTGATCGCCCCGACCTTCAACATCGGCATGGCCCAGCACCATCTGGCCTTCCCGGGCACGATCAGCCTGCGCCCCTCGACCTTCATGGCCGCGATCACCGACTGGGTCTCATCGCTGAGCCGCCACGGGTTCGAGCGGATCTATTTCCTCAACGGCCACGGCGGCAATCTCGCCACCATTGAGGCGACCTTCTCCGAACTCTACGCCGAATGGTCGTTCCTGGAGGAACCCTGCCCCTATGTCCTGAAGCTGAAGAACTGGTGGGACCTGCCGGGCGTCCACAGCCTGTGCAACCAGATCTTCCCGACCGGCCACGGCATGCACGCCACACCGTCCGAGATCGCGGTGACCCAGGCGGCGTATCCCGACCGGATCAAGACGGCGGAATACTCGCCAAAGATCGCGCCGAACGGCCCGATCCGCGACGCCCTGGACTACCGCGCGCGCTTCCCCGACGGCCGCATCGGTTCCGATCCAGGCCAGGCCAGCCCGGAGAAAGGCCAGCGCATCATCGACGCCGCCGTGCCCGCCCTGATCCGCGACGTGGCCGCCTTCGCCGATGAAGTCTTGCCCGGCTGAAGAAACCGGCCCAAGCCCGTCGCATGACCATGCTCGACAAGACGATCCGCGACGGCAAGCGCGCGGTAAAGAACGCCCATTCGGCCGCGAGCACCGCCGCCGACGGCGGGGAGATGATGCGGGCAGCGTCCGACGTCATCGCCGCCCGGCTGAACATCATGGCCGAAGGCCTGGCCAATCCGATGAAGGCCGACATGGCCGAAATGCATCTGATGAGCTCGGAAAAGGTCGAGGCCATGAGCGCCTCGGCCGCCGCCATCGCCGGCAATCTGGGCGACCTCGCTGCCCGCGTATCGAAGTCCGCCATGGACGAGGTCGGTCACGCCCAACGCGCCGCCTCCGCGATCGCCGGGGCCGGTTCGCCCCAGGCCGCCGCGACCGCCCACTACAACTATGCGGTCGCCTGGTGGAGCCGGGCTGCGGGCCAGATGCTGACCCTGAACACCGAACTTCTGAAGGCCCAGGCCGATGCGCTGAAGCCGATCCATTCGGTGGCCGTGGCCAATGCGAAACGGCTGAAGCGCTAGAACGTTCGACGGGTGGGTTGCGGCGCCCTTGGAGAGCGGACCTCCAGGTCCGCTCTCCTTTGAGCTCTAGGAACGACGACGTCGGCCGCACGTTGGTCGGGGGTCTGAAACAGGAGCCATCACCATGGCCGACCCCAAGACCCAGGAAAACGAAAAACACCCCGGCATGCTGGGCGACGGCACCGAGGAACAGAACCTCAACCAGCCCGGCGATCCGTCCAAACGGATCAAGGAAGACGAGGTCGATCAAGCCTTCGGCGGCGACGAAAAGGGCTGAACTCTCAGTCGGGGGCGGCGGTCCGTATGATCCCGCCCTCGGCCTTGACCGGCCACGGCGTCAGCCTGCCGCCCGCGCATGGACCGCCGACGCAGGCGCCCGACAGAGGCTCGAACACCGCCCCGTGCCAGCCGCACAGGATCAGCGACCCGTCCGGGGTCAGATAGCGGTCCATCTCGATGGCGATCGGAAACCCCTGATGCGGGCAGCGATCGACCCAGCCCGCGATCTCGCCCTCCTTCCTCACCACGAAACCGTGGAAGAAGGCCTCGCCGATCTGCAGCACGAAGCCGCGCGAGCCGGGCTCCCTGATGTCCTCGAGCGCACACAGGGCCACGTTCGGCGGTGTGGTCCAGACCCGTTTGCGCTCGGCTGGAGCCGTGTCGGTCATTCCCGCTCGGCCTTGAGCGGTCGTGAAAGCAGTCCCTCGATCATTGCATCGACCGTGGTCTCACCGGCCAGCAGAGCCGCCGTCGCCTCGCAGATCGGCATTTCCACGCCCATCTTGTGCGCCAGTTCGCGCACGGCTGGCGCGCTCTCGTAGCCCTCGGCCACCGATCGCTTGCCGGCCAGCGCCTGCACGAGGGTCTGGCCCTCGCCGAGCGCCAGACCCAGGCTCATGTTGCGCGACTGCGGACTGGAGCAGGTCAGGACAAGGTCGCCGAGCCCGCACAGGCCCGCCACCGTCTCCGGCTCTCCGCCCAGGGCCACGCCCAGCCTCGTCATCTCCGCGAAGCCGCGCGTGATCAGGGCCGCGTGCGCCGACTTGCCGAGCCGACGCCCTTCCGACAAGCCGCAGGCGATGGCGAGGACATTCTTGATCGCCCCGCCGACCTCGGCCCCGATCAGGTCGGTCGCCAGATAGGGCCGGAAGGCGGGCCCCGACAGGGTCTCCATCAGCGCCTCACCCAGCACGACGTCCGCGCAGGCCAGGGTCACCGCAGTCGGCAGCCCCTTCGACACATCGGCCGCAAAACTCGGTCCCGACAGGACGGCGGCGGGCGCACCGGGGATCGTCTCCGCCAGCACCTCGGTCATCAGTTTCAGCGACCCGCGCTCGATCCCCTTGGAGCACAGAATGATGGGCGCGCGGTCGCGGTGGTGGGGCGCATAGGCGTCCAGCGTCGAGCGCATGAATTGGGCGGGCGGCACCGCCAGCACCAGGTCGCAGGCGCCCAGGGCTGCCAGTTCCGAGGTGACCGAGATCCGGTCGTCCAGCACCACGCCCGGCAGGAAGGCCTCGTTGACCCGGCGGTTGGTGATGCTCTCGACCACCTCGGGCTCGCGCGCCTGCAGGATGACGTCCAGACCGCCGCGGGCGCAGACCAGGGCCAGGGCCGTGCCCCAGGCCCCTGCGCCGAGAACCCCTGCGGTGCGAAACTGCATACATTCTCCTTGGCCTAACGCCTCGCTCGCGGCGCTCGGCGACTTGAGGCCGTTCTGGCGTACCAGCCTAAGCCTTCGCGCCCTTGCGCCCGGTCGGATGCACAGGATCGGCCAGGGCGCGCGCTTCGTCCAGCGGCCATCGCGGCCGGGCCGGCGCGTCAATGTCCGAGACCAGACCGAGTTGCAGCCGTTCCGCACCGGCCAGGGCGATCATGGCGGCATTGTCGGTGCAATAGGCCATGGGCGGGGCGAGGAAGCCGAAACCCCGTTTCGCCGCTGTCGCCTCCAGCACCCGTCGCACCGTCCGGTTGGCCGCCACCCCGCCCGCGACGACGAACAGCCGGTGATCGTGTTTGTCGGCATAGTCGGCCATCGCCCGATCGGACCGTTCCGACAGCTGGCGCGCAATGGCGTTCTGGACGGCATCGGACAGATCGGCCCGGTCCTGATCCGTCGCGCAGGTCTGGGCCAGTCTCGATGCGGCCGTCTTCAGACCCGAGAAGGAGAAATCACAGTCCTTGCGACCCAGCAGCGCTCTGGGCAGGTCGAAGCGCGCGCCGTCGCCGCCCTCCGCCATCTTCTCGAGCGCCGGGCCGCCCGGGTAACCCAGCCCCATGGCCTTGGCGATCTTGTCGAAGGCCTCGCCGGCCGCGTCGTCGATGGTGGTGCCCAGCCGGCTCATGTCGCCGATGCCACGCACCTCCAGAAGCTGGCAATGACCGCCTGAGACCAGCAGCAGCAGGAAGGGATAGGCCACCCTGGCCCCCAGCCTCGCCGACACCGCATGCCCCTCCAGGTGATTGACCGCCACCAGCGGCAGGCCGCGCGCCAGCGCCACGGCCTTGCCGAACCCCAGCCCCACCATGACCCCGCCGACCAGACCCGGCCCCGCCGTCGCCGCCACCCCGTCCAGCTCGCCATAACCCAGACCCGCATCGGCCATAGCGCGACGCACGACGCCGTCGATCATCTCCACATGGCTGCGGGCCGCGATCTCGGGCACCACGCCGCCGAAGGCCGCATGATCGTCGATCTGGGAGTGGACCACCGAGGAGAGCACTGTCGCGGTCCCGTCCGGCGTCAGTCGCACGACCGAGGCCGCCGTCTCGTCGCAGCTGGTCTCGATACCCAGCACCGTCAGGTCGCCGCCCTTCGCCGGATTGGTTGTCGCCCCGGTCTCGCTGCTATAGTCCGCGCCCATACTCATCGGGTCGAGGTAGCGACCCCGCCGGACCCGCGCAACTCAATGGCCCCCCTGATCCGCATCGGCACCCGTCGCTCCGCCCTGGCCCTGGCCCAGTCCGGCATGGTGCAGCGCGCCATCGCTGCCGCCATGGACCTGCCGCTGACCGAGGTCGTGCTGGTCGAGATCGTCACCACCGGCGATCGCATCCAGGACCGGCGCCTGATGGAGGTCGGGGGCAAGGCCCTGTTCACCAAGGAGATCGAGGAGGCCCTGCTCGACGGCCGCGTCGACATCGCCGTCCATTCGATGAAGGATGTCCCCGCCGAACAGCCGCCCGGCCTGGCCCTGGCCGCCATTCCCGAACGCGAAGACGCCCGCGACGCCTTCATCAGCCGCGACTTCGACGGTTTCGACGCCCTGCCCCATGGAGCCCGTCTCGGCACCGCCTCCCTTCGGCGTCAGGCCCAGGCCCTGGCCCTGCGCCCCGACCTCCGGATCGAGATGCTGCGCGGAAACATCGACACCCGCCTGCGTCGCGCCGCCGAGGGCGAGTTCGACGCCATCCTTCTGGCCGCCGCCGGGCTGAACCGGCTGGGCCGGTCGGACGCCGTACGCGGATATCTGTCCGTCGACGCCTTCCTGCCCGCTCCCGGCCAGGGCGCCCTCGCCCTGCAAACCCGCGAGCACGACACGGACCACGCCTGGGTCTCCGACCTGAACCACCGGCCCACCGCTCTCTGCATTGCCGCCGAGCGCGGAGCCATGGTGGCGCTGGAGGGCTCCTGCCGCACGGCCGTCGGGGCCCACGCGGTCATCGCTGACGGCCATCTGACCCTGACCACCGAGATGCTGGCCCCCGACGGCACAG
Organism: Brevundimonas sp. TWP3-1-2b1; assembly: GCF_049896165.1. Taxonomy (NCBI): domain Bacteria; kingdom Pseudomonadati; phylum Pseudomonadota; class Alphaproteobacteria; order Caulobacterales; family Caulobacteraceae; genus Brevundimonas; species Brevundimonas sp. TWP3-1-2b1. The sequence goes on from NZ_JAFCTT010000015.1 coordinate 54,856, forward strand.
CCCGCTGGCGCCGGGCGGGCGGGATGGCTGTGACAGAGGGCGACCTGACCGTCGCGGCCCAGGCCATGGGCGAACACCTGGGGCATCAGGTCCATAGGGCCGCCGGCGATCAGAGCCTGCCGGTCGAAGCTTGAGCGCGATCGCCCGCGTCTGGGTCACCCGCGCGCGCCCTGGCGCCGATCGCACCGCCAGGCGACTGTCCGCGGCGGGATTTGAGCCACTGGTCGCGCCGCTTCTCCAGATCCACACCTTGCCCGCGGCGCTTGACCTGAGCAGCGTTCAGGCCCTGGCCTTCACCAGCGTCAACGGCGTCGCCGCCTTCGCCGCCCTGTCTGAAACGCGGACACTGCCGGTCCTGGCCGTCGGCGAGGCCACCGCCCGCGCGGCGAGAGAGGCCGGTTTCGCGATCATCAGCTCCGCCGACGGCGACCTCGCCGACCTCGCGGCCATGATCTGCGCCGAGGCGCGAGGCCTGACGATCGTGCACGCCTGCGCTGCCGAGCCCGCCGGAGACCTGCGCGCCGCCGTCGGCGATGCCGCCGCAATCCGAACCCTGCCTGTCTATGAGGCGCGCGAAACCGGCGTGGCCGCGCCCGGGGCCTGGGACGCCGTCCTGATCCATTCCTCCCGCGCCGGCCGCGCCCTGGCTGGGAGCCTGTCGCCGAAGGCGGCCGAGGGGCGTGTCGCCGTCGCCATCTCGCCCGCCGCCGCCGCTCCGCTGGAGCGCCTGCCTTTCGCCGAGGTCCGCGTCGCCGCCGCGCCCACCGAAGACGCCCTGCTCGCAGCGCTTGGCAAGCCGGGGGTCAGCGTATAAAGAGCCGCTTCCGTCGCCGAGGCTCAGCCTCAGCCGACAGGCCGCTTTAGCTCAGCTGGTAGAGCATCGCATTCGTAATGCGGGGGTCAGGTGTTCGAGTCACCTAAGCGGCACCACCTCTTCCCGTAGGACATGGACCCGGCCTGAGGCGGAAGTGCCTTCCGGCTGGGCGCGGTGGTGGGTCCCACGTGGGAAGGCCTTCCGGAAGGACTGGCTCGAACTGCGACTCCTCCAAGGTCCGAAAGTTGGCCGGGGGCCAATGACGCTTGTCGACCCTAAACAGACCTGCACGATGTCCGGTTACGGCGCATCGGCCGAAAGTCCGCTATCGGGCATCGGGCTTATGACCGACCTCGACTCATCCTCGCCCCACGCCTCGATCGCGATGTCGTGGCGATCGAGCGCGGCCTCGCTGTCGAGGTCAGCCGAGGCCAGCTAGGTTCTGGATCGGCCTAGTGATTCTGGCCTTCGCGGTCACGGTCGCCCTGACCGTGTGGCCCTGGCTGCAAATGCTGGAATAGCAACGCTCAACAGAAACCTCGACAACCCGGCCTTTTGGGCGCTCCCTTTTCCGGGAGCTTTTGGGAGGACGACATGAAAAGATCTATTTCAAAGCGAGCGTGGGCGAGTGTGGCGGGCTCGGCCGCGCTGATCGCGATTGTCGGCAGCGCGAACGCGGGTCAACAGTCGGCGCGCTCCGGTCCGCGCGAAGGCCAGGCGGCTCCGGCTCAACCTCAGGCCAGCGTGTTGGGTACCGGGCAGGTTAGCGCGATCACCGGGGGGGCAGTCGCCGGCAGAGCCATGCCCTCCAATCAGACGGCCTGCAGCAGCGGCCACGCGCCCGCGTGCCGGACCATCGAAGCAGGCCTTTCAACCGGAGGTGCCTGGTCGTTTGTGGATGGCGGAATCAGCGCGATGGACGACTGGGAAAATCCCGTGGCCCGGCGCGGCAACCCCGGTCCGCGCGCTGAACTCCCTCACCGTGTACTGGTCGCCTGCGACGGCGGCGACATCAGCGCGTGTCGGGCGTTTGCCGCTTCCGTTCGACCGGCGACGGCGTCTGAGCGCGAAGAACATCGCGCCTATACCGGCGGCCGATACTAGACGACTCGCACACCTCCGCTGCCCCTGGATCCCATGGCCAACGAGGCCAGGCAGATCAGCCGCTGACCAGCGGTAAGGCAAAGGTCAGGCTGCGTTCAGGCCCGCCGCCTTAAGGCACTCTGTCCAACTAACTCAACGGCTCCGCTGGCGACATCTGGGCCGTTCGCATGTCTGCTGACCACCCTTAAGCGACGGTCGGGAGGTCCGCTGTCGGGTCTGGCGGTCAATGTCTGGTCTTCGGCCTGACGCCGATGTCGTGGTCCGACCCGTAGCTGACGTTGAGCGGTCCGCTCTCCATCGCGCGGGGCAACTACCGCGAGACCAAGTTTGGAGAGACAGAGACTTCGCTTCGGGAGCCTTTCAAGCGACGTCGTTCAGCTCCGACGGGGCCAAGCTTTCGAGGTTACTTAAAGCGTTCAGCAGTTCGGCGGCGTTTAGGGGCTTGGCCATGTGACGGTCGGCTCCAGCCGCAGTCGCCTGCACGACGTGCTCGGGCAGGGCGTTGGCGGTCAACATGATGATCGGAGTCCGCGCCCGCGTCCCGGCGGCCTCGATGGCGCGGATCGCCCGGATCGCCGTCAACCCGTCCATGACTGGCATCTGCATATCCATGAGAATGACGTCGAAGGACTGATTGGAAACGGCTTCAACTGCCATGGCACCGTCCTCGACCAGGACCAGATCGACGTCAGCTTGGGACAGGACCAGTTCCACGACCTTTCGATTGGTTGGGTGGTCGTCCGCAGCAAGGACACGGAGCCGGCGAGCTGGTCCCTGTAGCGCTGCCGCAAGGGGGGGCGCCGGTTCGGGCCGGATTTCCGTCGATTCCATAAGTTCGAGCGGAACCACGAAACGAAAGGTCGAGCCCCGTCCGGGCTCGCTTTTGCAGAAAATCTCACCCCCCATGAGTGCGACGAGTTGGCTGGAGATTGCAAGGCCGAGACCGGAGCCGCCAAACCGCCGCGTGATCGAGCTGTCGGCCTGTTCAAACCTATTAAACATTCGCTCTGCGCTCTCTTCGTCGAAGCCAACGCCCGTATCCTCAATCGAGAAATGGAAGCGGTGTGAGCCATTCGTCATCTCTCGCAAGCCAGTCACCCGGACGTGACCCGCCTTGGTGAACTTGATCGCATTGGAAATCAGATTGGTCAGGACCTGCTTGAACCGCACCACGTCGCCGAGCACCCGAACGTCAATCTCGTCGTGCAGCGCAAGAATGATCTCCAGCCCTTCGGCCTCGCCGGTAGCCGCGTGCAACTGAACGACGTCCTGCACAGCCCTGCCCAGATCGAAGGGCGCCGGGTTGATTTCCATCCGTGCAGTCTCGATCCGGGCAAGATCGAGTATGTCGGACAACAGCTGCTGCAACACCCGCCCCGACGACGAAATCAGACCCAGCATGGTCTGCTGCTGAGCGGAGAGAGACGTGAGTGACAGGGCGTCAGTGACCGCCAGCACGCCGTTCAGCGGGGTGCGGATTTCGTGACTCATGTTTGCGAGGAACTCGCTCTTGGCTCGATTGGCGGCTTGGGCTTCGTGGGTCTGCTCCTCGAGCAACGCCGCCGTTTGCTTGAGACGTGTATGAGCCTTGCAGGAGCGGATAGCCGAGCTGACCCCGAACGAGACAAGTAGCGCCATGGACAAGCTCAGCAGGATCCGGTCCGTCAAGGTGCCGGGCAGCCAGAGCGGCAGCGACAACAGGCCCAAGGCAGGAGGCGTACCCGCCGCGATTATATGGATCGGCGTCTCGTGGCAGGATGCGATGATGTAAAGAGCGATGGCGGCCAACAGAGCGATGGCCAGCAGGGTTGAGACGGGAGTACCGGCGAACCACATCAGCAGGGCGCAAAATACCCAAGCGCTTGCGGCGACGGCCGAGGCTGCGACCCTAAGGGTCCGCGCAGCGCCGGGGCGGCGCCCGATAAATTCGGGATCGGTCGACCGCCAGAGCATGACCTCAGCAATGACCGAAACAACCCACCAGCTGACGGCCAACCCGCCGACCGGCGCCAAGGAAACCAGAAAAACAGCGACCGACAGCAGCACACGCTCAACGGTCTTGGCTCGCGTTGCCGAAGCGGATTGATCGAAGTCCGCGTCGAACCCGAGATGGAAGCTGCTAAACGCCAAGTCTCACCCCCCTTTGGCACCCGGACTACACTGGGACTGGTGCCTTCCGCGTTAACGTGGATCTGTGTTGTGCCGGCGGCCTCAGGCGAGCCACTCCCAATCGGCAGATGCCTTGGCCAAAGGCCCTTCCCTGGGATTGCTAGGCGCCTATGAGCCCGCGAGTGTGACGGCCCCATGTCGTAAAATCCTGCAAAAGCGGTTCACCCACCGCTCGAATAATCGAAATCGCAGCCCGCCTACCGCTGACCGATACTGAGGCCTCCTCTCGGTTCTGGCTGGGGAGCGTCCGCTTCCCAGCCGCCAGCGGCGGTTCGAGAGGCCTGCTCTCGGGCCTGGCGGTCAATGTCCGGTTTTCGGCCTGACGTTAATGTAGTGGTCCGACCCTTTGCAGACGCTTGGACCCCCAGTCCCGGAAGCGATTAGCCTCTCTGTCGCGGCAGTCGGGCCTGCGGCAGGACCTCGGACGCTCACGCCGAGGCGGGGTGGCGGGACAAACGCCGCAGACCGTCTCTTGCCGCTCTGGACGACCGCCGTTACGTTGTCCTGCTATCAACACGGAACCGTTCATGTTCTCATTCTTTCGCGGGACGCGGCCTCTCATCTTCGCCCTCCTGCTCGCCGGCCTAGTGGTTCAAAGCCATGACAGCAGGGCCTCAGCCCTCTCCGGGGCGGGCGAGGATCTGGGTGATTTCGTCGTGCGACCAGCGAAGCTGGAAAGCGACACTTACGTCGAGCTGGCGCAACAGCTCAGCGATGAACGCTTGCTGGAAGATATCGCCGACGGCCTGAATGCGTGGCTCATTCTCCCCGTCGATATCGGAATGCGCTTCGCTGAATGCGGTCAGAGTAACGCCTTCTACGACCCGAACGAGCGTGAAGTCCTCATGTGTCTCGAACTCTTCGAGGGCGAGCGTGAGGTTTTCGCCGCCTATTACGAAACCGAGGAAGAGATCGAGGGCGCGGTCAACGGATCATTCCTGTTCACCGTCTTCCACGAAGTCGGGCACGCCCTCGTCGACGTGCTGGAAATCCCGATCACTGGCCGGGAGGAAGACACCGTCGATAGTCTCGCGGCCTGGTGGCTGCTCGACGGTGACGGCGGGGACGAATCCGCGATTTCGGGCGCGCTCAGCTTCTACGTGGACCCGGCACAGGCTGGAGAGATCGACGACAGCCAGTATGCGACCGAACACTCGCTCGGCCAGCAACGCTATTATATTCTGGCGTGTCTCGTCTACGGGTCCAACCCCGAGGGCTACGCAAACCTCATCGAAGAAGGGTGGCTGACAGCCGAGCGTGCCGAGCGGTGCCCCTATGACTTCCAGCGTTTGTCGACGAGCTGGTACGCGCTTCTGGGACCGCACCTAAAAGGCTAGCAGCGGCGGCGTTTGAACCGGGATGACGCCTTAGCCCGCAAAGAGCCGGACCCGAGTTCACCGGTCGCGGTCCCTCATCTCAGCCAGTAACCCGGCGACCACATCGACCTTGTCGAACAGTCCGTCCGCATCGCCGCTGACACAGGCCAGATCGAAATCCAGGGTCTGGATCGGGTCACCCTGCCGGGACCATTCCAGTCGTCCGGTTGGCATGTCCGTCATGACCCGGTCGCAACTGAACGGAATGCCTTCGAAGTCGCGAACCTGACCACGAACGCGCTCGAACTCGGCTTGGGTGCCCAGGAAATCTGCCTCGCCACTGCCTTGTCTGCACCACCGGGCCTGTCCGCCGGCCGGTACTGTAACTCTTCCCGAACCTCTCCCCAGACCATCCAGGAGAGCCTGATTTCCGATACCTCTGGCCATGGCTGCGGCTCTGGCGAGGTCGTCACACAGCCTGTTAGCGCCGATGCGAGCAGAACAGCGACGCCCAGTCGGGTCAAGGTCCAACGTTGCAAAAGCGTGGAGGCAAGATCGACCATGTTCGCCGGGATTCGGCTTTTACTCCAGAATGGATGGGACGCGGCCCAACTCTTCAGCTGGCTTTCATATCTGCCGGTACGCAAACCTTCGAACGATCCAGGCGCAAACCCCGCCGGGCAGGATGCACATCGGAAGCAGCGAAACCGACGCGACATCGAGGCGTATGGGCTCGCCGGGATAGCTGACCGAGTACCATGCCCCGACCAGGAACAGGCTTGAGAGGCTTCCGGCGAGGACCGAGTTGAATACCGAGTCCAGCCGCATCTTTCTCAGCACAAACCAGACCGGAAGACCCCAAACGATCAAACCTGCAGCGATCAGCGGAGTGGCGACGACGAAAGCGGCAATGAAGACGGCGCCGGCAGCAGAGCTCTGGGCCATGGCGTCGTCCTGGATGATGAAAAGATGGGCAGAGTAGCTGAGAGCCGTCGTCGCACCTGCCGAAACTATTGCGAGCAGGCCAACAGCGACGATCGCCCACAACGGCCGAAAATCAGACTTCACCATCATTTTGAAGGGCATTTGGCGTGGCGACCAGGCGTGCCGGGTCCACGGCCGAAGGGAGATAGTCGGTTGATCATTTTCAAAAGTCGTTTCGCACTGTCTGATCGTTGAAGCCGAGCTTCACCGCAGGCTGCGATCATTGCATCGGCGCAGCAATCTTAACAGAACAATGTTGGGCAGAACGGCTCGGCGGCGGCTTGTGTTGGGGCGAGGCGCGGGAACAGGGTTCTCTCTGCGATCTGGACGCAAGGTCTGCTCTCCACCCAAATGAGACTCTTACGACGTCCGATTTCTAAAAAGGCGTTTGCAGGAGCGTCCTGGCCTCCGCAACGCCGATCCAGGTCCGCCTGAGTGAAATCATGCGATGCAGAACCCGGTGGCAGACAGCACAGAGCAAAGCGACATCGGACAGCTTCGTGACGCCCTCACCAACCGACGCGATCGGGATCACGTGGTGGGCCTCGAATGCAGCAGCGCGTAAGTCAGGCGGCAGCGAGGAGTGGGTCTCTCCGCACATGTCACACTGCAGACCGCTGTCCTGCCTCTTCTTCAGCAGAGCCTTTCTCAGACCTGGGCTCCGTTCCCGCCGCATATGCTTTTGAGTGAGGAGCCGACCCTCATAGAACTCCACGTCGTCGGCTTCGTCCTGGGCCGGCGACGTCTGCTGTTGCTCCGCAGCAATCCCCTGGCGAATTAGGGTCGCCAATCGGGCAACCTCAGCAGGGTTGGAGCCAAACTCGTCCCAGATCTCCCGATCCATCCGGGAGACATTGCCTAGCCCCTTACCGGTCTCCCGGCTGCGGAGGTTCTGGACCTAAAAGGCCGCTCCATCTGGATTCCGAAACGTCGGCTTACGGGCGGCTTCACCGTGATATGGAAGAGCGCGTAGCGTCTTCGACAAGGCAATAATCAGCGGGTCTTTGGCGCTCGGGTTTTTACCCTCCAAGGCGAAGTAGGATTCAAGCGCCAGGATGGTTTCGTCACGGTTCCAGTTCGGATTTCCGTGGCCTTTCGTTACCGCCATCTTGCCCTCCTGTGCGCTCGTCGATTTTCCCGCGCACTCCTCGGTATCTTATATGAAGAACGGCTAACGAGCTCGGCCTTCAACACTGGTACACGGTAGCGCTTGGAAGCTACCCGGCCTGGCCACCGGTCGAAGCGATCTTTCAAGAAACTCTGGACCTTCGTCTCGACCACCGCCGGCACCCTCCGGCCCCCCATCACCACCCAACCAGAACCCCCGTGGCCTCGCGCTGCGGGGTTTTTTCATGCCCTGAAAGGACCCTCCCCCGTGCTGAAACTCACCGACCGAGCCGCCATCACAGCCGCCCTAACAGACACCACCCTCGATCCAGAGCTCAGAGCGATTCTAGGACTTCGGGCTTGGCAGCTCGACGACGTCCGACACCAGCCCCTCGGCGAGACCGTTCAGTTCGTTGTCGTCCAGCCGTATGATTCTACTGAGGAAATTCATAAAGCCGTCGGCTTCGCCATCACGTGGGAACAGGCCGATCAGCCGTCTTTCGAGTGGATGAACGACCACGGCCGGTGGTTCGAGCTCGCCTACATCCTCACCGACGACCTCGGCCTGCTGGTGTTCGTGGCGGACGATCCGGGCACCGACTTCACCCTGCGCTTCAACCTGCTCGGCGTCGCCGATCGACCCAACCCGAAAGAGAACAAACTATGAACTGAAGCACGCATTTCGAAGCGTACCATCGCGGCACGCTCCGGGGCGCGCACCTGAAAATCTGAAATCCTGCGGTCCTGAACCGCTCCTGAGCCGACCCCCCGCCCGCGCCCGTCGCGGGCTTTTTCTTGTCCTGAAGGAAACGATCATGCTTTCGATAACCGATAACGCCTCTCTGGAGAGGGCACTTTCTGACACCGATCTAGGCCCCGATCTTCGTGCTCTGATCGGGCTTCGCGCTTGGCAGTTGCATATCGAGCAAGGCCGCCCTTGGGGAGCCGGGTTTCGGCTGGTCGTGATCGAGGGAGGTGAAACGCCAGAGACCATCAACGCCGCTTTGGGGTTCGACATTACGGGCGACCATGCCGAACCTCCGTCCTACGACTGGCTTGTGGATCACGGCCTGTGGTTTGAAATCGCCTACGAGACCGGGCTGGACCGCGTCACTCGCGTTCTGGTCAGAGCGAGCCCTGCGGTTGAGTTGGGCCTCAGCTATCTCTGTATCTCGCACTTCTGGACCGATGACGAATCGGATGCGTCGTGAAGGGGCTCGTCACCCTACTCACGCTGGCGATCGTCCTGGCGATCGCCCGGGCGGCCCTTGTGGCGCTGCTGGTCACCTTGGCTATCGCGCTGCTGCTGTCGCTCGTCAGCAGGCCGCGCGAAACGCTGACGTACCTCGGCACCCTGCTTCTGTTCGGTCTGGCGAGCGAGCGGCCGGGTGCCTTCTTGGTTGTTGTGGGCTTAATCGCTCTGGCGTTGCTGGTCGCGAATGCAAGGAAGATGTCCGATCGACAGTTGCTTGTGAGTGGCGAGCGGGAGCGCTGACTGCCGCGGTATCTAACAGGATCTAGACCGGTTGGTCGCGCCACCTGAGACGAGCAGGACGGTCAAGCAATCCGCTCTCAGGTTGTGTTCTTCCGCAGTGCTCGTCGAAGAGCCAACACACGAAAAAGGCTAGCTTTTTCCCAGGCTTTTGAAACCCGTTGATTTAACCCTTCTTCCTCATCGAAGGGCCAATCAATGGAGCACTTATGAACGATCAATCCAGAGATGATGACCCGGGCCGGAAATTCCGGCCGAAGTCGCCAATCCCGCTGGCACGAAAGACGCCACGCGACCCACCCGTCTGCGGGGGTGTCCCTACCGTAGGCAGGCTCGAGTCAGGGTCGACGATATCGAAGCAGCAGGGAGCTCCAGCCATGCCGTCGCCACCGGGCTCTCAGGCTCTTTCGAAGCAACACCCGATGGTCCGGTTTTCTAACCGAGGCTACGCCGATGAACTTGAAGCCGAGGCTGCGGACACCAAGCGGCTCCTCGGTTGCTTCGTCATGGACGGGCAGGCCACGATGATCTACGCCGCGCCGAACACCGGTAAGACGTTGATCATCCTGTATTTGCTTCTCAAGGCGATTGAGGAGGGGCTTATCGATGCCAATAACGTCTTCTACTTCAACGGGGACGATGGCAGCCAAGGCCTCTCAGCGAAGAACCGGCTGATGCAGGATGCCGGGGCCCACATGTTGGCACCCGGTCGCCGTGGCATGAAGACCAAGCACCTCGTCGAGACCATGATCCAAGCGGTCACGGAGGGCGCTGCGCGGGGTACGCTGATCATCATAGACACCCTCAAGAAGTGTACGGACCCGATGTCCAAAAAGGACAACAGCGAGTTCGCCCAGGTCTGCCGGGAGTACGTGATGGCCGGCGGCACTATCGTTGCGCTCGGTCACACCCGTAAGAATCCGAAGGCAAACGGCGCTCCCCAGTACCAGGGCACCACAGACATCCTGGAGGACTTTGACGCCGTCTACATTGCCGAGCTGGTGGCGACCAAGGATGACGCAAAGCAGCGAGTTGTGCGGTTCAAGATGGAGAAGAAGCGGGCCGATAGTCCTGACGTTGTCGGATACGCTTACGGCGATGAACTCGGCATGAGTTACGAGGAAAAGCTGGCCTCCGTCACTCCAGTCCCTCCAGAAGAGTTGGAGGACTACAGGGCAGACGCGGAGGACTATTCCCACATTGATGTGATGGAAACGATCTCAAGGCTGATCGAGGCTGGCGAAGGGGAGGGGAAAATGGCCCTGGCGAAAAAGGCCGCAAAGGCCTGCGGCGTGTCCCAGCGAGCCGCTATCAGCGTTCTCGAAGACCACACAGGGACGACTGACATCACACACCTGTGGATCGCCCGCACAGGTCCCCGGGGGGTGCAGGTTTACGAGATGGTGCCCCGGCCCTGACGTAGCCGCGCGACGCCACGGGCGCAGCTTTTCAGTTTCGCAGTTTGTCGCTCCGTCTTTGTTCGAGCGCGGGCCGCGAACCTGAAATTCTGGCGTGTTCGCGAGCCCTCTTCCGACGCGGCCAATCCCTTCCCGCCGGTGTCCGACTGGGGGTCGCGATGCCCCCACCCATCCCCGCCCTCCGGCCCTCGCCCCAGAGGCCGACCCTGGGCCATCTAGAGGCACATGGTTTGCCTCCGTCCCGGACTCGCTCCGGCGACCGACCCTCCGACGCCGCCGCATGACGACGGCCGGCGCGCTCGGGTCATCCCTACGCAATCAACAGAATCTGGAGACCCCATGTCCAACGAGACCCAAGAACCGCCTGCGCCCGCCGCAGAGGATGAGATCCCCTACGACTACAGCGACCTAGGCTGGGATGGAGACGCGTTCAGCGACGGCCTCGAACCGGACGCCGAAACCCGTGTGTTCGCGACGCTGCTGAGCCTGATCGGGGGCGGTTTCAACGAAGGACGAATGGCCCTCGCCGTTACGGCGGCCCTCGATAGCCAAGTCTCGGTGAAATGCGCGCTTGCCGTCCTGCGACGGTACTGCGGGCCGAGCTTTGGAAACCATCACTGGCAGGTCCGAAAGGGCCGTCATGGCCAAGCCCTTTATCGGCTGCTGCAGGGCTGACGCCGGTTCGCCGGCCCGACCACCTCCCCAATAATTTTTGCAAGGAATTCCGAATGAAGAAGGATCAATCACCGCTGATCGGCGGCAAGACTGTCGAGGAATGGAACCAGCTGTGGGTTCGCGTCCCCGGCGGTCTAAAAGGCCACCAGTCCCAGCTGACAGACGAGGTCGGCCTCTACCACTACACCCTGAGCCGCCGGTCAAAGGCCTTAGGGACGGGGACGGACAAGAAGGGCGGCATTGCCAAACGGCTCTCCGACTTCATTCGCCTCGGCTGGAGCGGCAGGTCCCATCACGTCGGTCGGCTCATCTTCGAGCATCGCCATGAGCTCGAGGTCTGGGTGCTGATCACCGGGTCCGGGCCGTACGCGCGAGAGATCGCCCGGCTGCTGAAGTCACCGATGGTGGCGCTGCACCAGCCCGACTGGAACGTGCGGAACCCCCGCTCAGGAGCAAAGGCCAAGGCCAGACGGCTGCGGCCGGCCGTGAAGGCCACACCGGTGCCGGCCATCTATAGGCTGCCCAAGCCCGGAGAAGCCGGCGCGACGCAGCCTGCGGCCTAGACCGGATCGACGAGCCCCCCGCTTGCATCCCGATCCCAGTCGGTGTGCAGGCGGCCCGCCGGGGCTGTCGGCGGCAGGCCGATCCGGGGGTCCAACTCCCATGGCGCGGCTGACCCTAACCCATCTTGCCGATAAGGCGGCCTGCTGGGTAGGCCCCGACCCCGCCGATGGCCCCAACATCCGGACCCCGGCCGCGCCCTCCAGGCGGTCGTCTCTGCGGCCGCTGCGGCCCACCCGGGGACCGCCCCCCCCCCAACCCGTCCCGACAGCCGGCCCCGGCCGCTCGCTCGCCCTCGTCCGGCGCGGCGGTCCGGTGGCCTGCGCGGATCAACTCCCCATCAAAAGGAAATCACAATGGCCAAGTCCACCCTATCGGCCGCCTTCGTGGCCGCCGCCGTGTGCGAACCCGGTCGATCAAAGACCGACTACTACGACCAAACAGTGACCGGCCTCGTCCTGGAAGTTCGCTCCACCGGAGGCAAGACCTACTACCTCCGCTACGCCGACGCAGCTGGCCGACAGCGCCAGTTCAAGATCGGCAAGGTGGACGACATCACCTTCGCGGCGGCCAAGAAGCGGGCGCAGAAGGCAAGATCAGAGGCCGTGATGGGCGGTAACCCCTGCGCCACCAAGGCCGAGGTGAAGGCTACCCCTCTCTACAGCGAGCTGGCGGAGATGCATCTCGCCGACGCCAAGCTTCACCTGAAGTCCTACTCGACCATGGAGGCCTGCATGCGGAACCACATCCTGCCGAGGTGGGGCAAGGTGCGGATCACCGAGATCACCCCGCGTGGTGTCAGCCTATGGCTCGCCGAAAAGCGGGCCGCCGGCTCCGCCCCGGCGACCGTCGAGAAGATGCGCGTGATCCTCGGCCGGTCGTTCGTCCTGGGTGCCCGCTGGGAGATCATGGGAGCCGACAAGAACCCGACGCGCGGCGTGGCCAGGAAACCCTTGAACAACGCCCGCGAAAGGTTCCTGTCGGCGGAGGAGGCGGCCCGGCTGAAGGAGGCGGCGGCGGGGTCCAACAACCCGCAACTCCTGCCAATCGTCAGCTTGCTGCTGCTGACGGGCTGTCGGGTGCGTGAACTGCTCGACGCCCGGTGGGAGAACGTCGATGTCGAACGGCGGTCCTGGCTTATCCCCACCTCGAAAACAGGAAAGCCGCGCCATGTACCCCTGTCAGCAGCGGCGTTGGCCGTGATCGCCGATCTGAAGCGCTTCAAGGGGTGTCCATGGCTGGTGCCGAATCCAGACACCCTGAAGCCGTTCGTGAGCATCAAGCACGGCTGGCAGAGGGCGATCAGGGTTGCGCGTCTGCCAGGGGTCCGGATCCACGATCTGAGGCACTCGGCGGCGTCGTTCATGGTCAACAGCGGCATCGACCTGTTCACCGTCGGCAAGGTGCTGGGTCACGCAAACGTCGCCTCTACGGCCCGGTACAGTCACCTGGCCAACGATACCCTGCTGGCGGCCGTGGAGGCCGGCGCGGCGAAGCAGGCCTACTGAACTATCCCCCCGGCCTCGCGCGCTGGCTTCGGCTGGATGCGCGGGGTCGGCGCACGTCCCAGACCAGAACCGCCGGCCCGGTCGAGGCCGGGTCGGCAAGGCGATCTCTCTAACAACAGCACCTCGCGCCGGCTCGTGGGCAGGCGCATTCCTGAAAGGAACTCACCGTGACGAAGACGAAGACCAAGGAGCCGCTGATCGGCGGCAAATCGATCGACGAGTGGGACCGCCTGTGGGCACCCGTCTCCGGCGGCCTCACGACGTATCACCCCGACCTGCGCCAAGGCGTCGGTCTCTACCGCACCCGCCTGGGCGACCGGGTGACGGCGCTGGGCACAGGCACCGACACCTTCGGCGGCCTCGCGAAGCGTCTGTCGGACTTCCGGCGACCCAGCCCGAGCGGCCGGCGGCATCACGCTGGCCTGCTGATTTTCGAGCACCTGGACCAGCTCGAGATCGACGTGCTGGTCATGCCTGACGGCCCCGAGGCCAGGACCATCGGCAGGAAGCTCAAGGGACCGATGGTGCGGCGTCACAAGCCGGCGTGGAATGCACTCGCCGCCGTGTAAGCGCGCGGTCTGACCTCAACCTCCCCGCCTCGCGCGCTGACTTCGGTCGGTTCGCGGGGCGGGGGGGCCTTTTTTTTTTCGAAGCAATACGAAGCGACTGAGCACCAACGCAATCGACCGGTCGCTCGCGAAGGCCGGGACCGATGGTTGGCGGCTGCGCATCCGACCTCTCCACAGCCACGTGAACATAACGCGAACATTTGCTTGCAGATTGCCGTCTGACGGAGTCACAACCCTCGCCGGGTCGGCAACCTGGAGCGAGACGATGAACGATGGATCCCTGTCCAAACTGCTGGCCGATCTCGACGCGGAACTGGCCGGCAAGAACGACCTTGATGGCGCGGCGAGGGACATCCTCGCCTGTGTCGAGGCCAGGGTCCCCGGCGCGGTGATGCGATCTGCGGCGAGCCAGCAACTGCGCGCCTTGGGACTTCGGCCAGCGTCGGCCGGGTGACCCCATGCCTGATCCAAACCGCCCGCGCGTCGGCCGCGAAGCTGTGGTGCCGGATCACGGGGAGAGGCTGCTCGTCCGGTGTGACCGACCTTCGTGCGACCACGCCGTGTTGATGGATCCCCGGCCGTTGTTCGGTGGCCGGCGACAATGGCCGCGCGAGGGGCGTTCAGACCGGTTTCGATGCCGCTGCGGGCACCGGGAGGCCCTGGTCTCCTACACCCGCAACGCGACCCAGCCCGACGGCCCCGTGCCTCCTGCGGCGATCGCTCTCTGGTTCTGACGTGGGCCGCAAGAATCTGGACCGCTATACGGTGAAGGACTGGCGTGAGGCCTGCCCGACCGTTCGCTCTATCCGGCGAGCAGGCTGGGTCGTCACGGCTGTCTGCTCGGTCTGTGATCTAGAGATCGTGGCGGATCTGGCGCTGGTCGAAGCCGCGCGCGGGCCAGAGTTCCGGCTGTGGGGTGCGACGACCGCCTGCCGCCGGCGCTGGTGTGAGGGCAAGGCGTCGTTCTTTGTCCGCCCACCCGGGGCGACGTCGGAGATGAGAATGGCGGATGGTTGAGACGATGACGCCCGATCTACCGACGGTCACCCCTGACTGGAAACCGTCACCGATCGCCCCCTATAGGCTTAGGCAGACGCGATCATTGACCACCTGATTCAGAGACCACCATGTTCCGCTTCTCCGCCGTAGCTGCCTCGCTCGCGATCTTGTCCGTTGCCGCCTCTGCATCACCGGCTGCGGCCTGGGGGGCGGCAGGCCATAGGCTGATCGGTGACATGACCTACGAACGCCTCTCGCCAAGGGGCCGAGCGTTGGTCGATCGCCTGATCGCGGTCGCCCCGGGTCAGGAGGGTTTCAGCATGTGCCCGACCCGCTCCCTGGCCGACGCCTCGGTCTGGGCGGACTGTGTGCGCGGTGAGCGCATGGCAAGCTTCTCCTACATGTCGCCCCTTCACTACGTCAGCGCCCCGATCTGTGAGGCCGTGCCGACTGGAAGCTTCTGTCCCGATGGAAACTGCGTCACGGAGGCCGTGCGCTATGCCGAAGCCGTCCTGGCTGATCCTTCCGCATCCGACATGGCCCGCCTCCTCGCGCTCCAGCACCTCGCTCATTTTCTGCAGGACATGCACCAGCCGCTTCATGTCGGTCAGAACGATGATCTCGGCGGCAATCAGGTCACGATCGCCACCTTCGAGGGGGGCCGGTCGCGCAACCTTCACGCCTTGTGGGATGGCGATCTGGTGACGGCCACGATCGGCTCCCAGCGAGAGCAGGTTGCGGAGGTCGAGGCCCTGATCGTCGAGCGCGAAGAGACCTGGACGGGCCAAACGATTGAGGACTGGGGCCGTGAGTCCCATGCGCACAGTCGAGACTACGCCTACGCCAGCCTGGAGACGCCACCAGCTTGCGGCGTGGGCCCGGCCGATGGGGGTGCCATCACCGAGGCGTATGTCGACGGTGCCCGCCCGATCGTTCGGGAGCAGTTGGCCAAGGCGATCGTCCGGCTGACGGAGAGCATCGAGCGCGCTGCCGGCTGAGTAGGCGTCAGGCTACCCGTTGGGGGTCAAGGTCTGCTGTTGGGCGGCTGGTCAGCTTCCGATCCCGAACCATACCCTCGCCGTCCTTTGAGGGTGCGCTCGGCGGGCGGGGGTGTCAGGGTCGCCGTATGCTTTGGTCGCCGGACATCGACATAATCATCGGCGGACTCGGGATGAGCTTCGCCCTGTGGAGCATCCGTCGGCGACAGCTCGGGAAGCCCGTTCATCCTGACGCGGCGAAGGCTGACAAATGGCTGTTGGTGTTAGCGGCCGCCTTGGTCTGCCTCGGCGTGGCGCGTTGGATCGGATAGCGGCCGCCGAAAAGCGGACGTCCTGGACGTCTGAAACGGGTGGAAAGCGGACTCCTCTCGTCACTTCCGCAAGCACAATGTTTCGATGTTTGCCTGACGACCGGGATCATCTGAAACAGTGCAGCGTTTCGGCGGCGAGCGCTTCGAGTCTCGCGGAAATCCCATTTGATGAAAAAGAACCTGATCCGGTTGGTTTACAGGAGCGACTCCAACATCTCCCATGACGACGTGCCAAGTCTGGACGCAATATTCAACGTCTCGATCCGCAACAACAAGCGTGACGGAATTTCAGGCGCGTTGGCACTACCTGATGGAAAGTTCGTCCAAGTTGTCGAGGGAGAGAGGGGCGATGTGGACGTGCTCATGAACCGCGTCCGAGCCGACACGCGTCATGAGAACTTAACCGTCCTTGGGGAAAGGGCGATTGAGGCCCGGCTGTTCAGAGAATGGAATATGGCCCGCCCTGACCCTACGCCGCTGAGCCAACAATCGTTCCGGATCATCACCGAGAATGGAAGCGGGGCGCAGGTGACGGCCATCCTATTGGACCTGATGAGCAAAGCTGAACACCGGTTTGTCGTCGGGCAACTTTACTGACCTTCTCGACTGTTTGTTTCGTTTCTCGCCTCCAAGCCCAATCCGTGAAAGGCCCCAAGGTCGCCTTTGGGTCGGACCACGACATTGGCATCGGGCCCGAAACCGGACCTTGAACCCCAAGGGCCGACAGCAGACCTTCCGAACCGCCGTTAGGGGTGGTTAGCGGACATGGCATCACTCGTCGCGGAGGTTCCGAGATCGACCCGACACCAGACCACTTTGGCTGGGTGAAACGGGCCTGCGGGCAGAGGCGCTATCTGTTAGTTTGACGCGCACACTGCGAATGATCGTCGTTAAAATCTGAACGCCGGGAACATGGGGGATCGATACAACTATGGGTACCGGCAAAAAGGTTGACGTCGAAAGCGTCATCATAACCCGCGATCTTGAGCGGCGGCCATCGCGTGCGCCGGACTATCAGGCCGAGAACCGAGCCCTCACCTCCCTCGCCGAAGCTTTAAGCAGCAGGCCTGAAACGGTTTTGCAGCGTGTCGTCGAACTGACAATGGAGCTGACCCGATCCGGATCTGCAGGGATCAGCCTGCTGGAGCCGGGCGGAGAAAACAGCGCATTTCGCTGGGTCGCCACAGCCGGAGCTTGGTCCCCCTATCGCGACGGGACGATGCCCCGCGAGGCCAGCCCGTGCGGTGAGGTCATAGCACGCGAGGCGGTCGTGCTGATGAAGAACCCCGAACGATCGTTCCCAGCCTTATTGCAGGCAGACCCCGGCATCAGCGAGGGGTTGCTCGCCCCTTTCCATATCGACGGCGAGCCCGTCGGCACGCTTTGGACGATCAAGCATGGTGCCGACGATCATTTCGAGACCGAGGACGCACGTTTGGTTGAAAGCCTCGCCCGGTTCGCTTCGGCTGCCCAGCAGGTCGTGCTAGCGTTGCGTGGCGCGCATCAAGATCAGTTGGCCAGCAATACCCGCCTGCGTGCCTTGACCCAGGCAAGCACTGACGCCTTCTACGTCATGAGCCCCGACATGCTCGAGTTGCGCGCCCTGGCGGGCGGCGAGTTTATTGCGGATACGGCCCGCCCCAGCCAAGCTTGGTTGGAAGACTACATCCCGGTCGAAGACCACGCCTCCACGCTGGCGGCGATAGGCGAGGCGGTTCGCACCAAGGCAAACTTCAATCATGAGCACCGCGTCCGCCAGATCGACGGCGGGATGGGGTGGGCGGTTTCGCGCGCGGTCCCCATCCTGGACCCTGCTGGCAGCATCCTAGAGTGGTTTGGGGCGGCCCAGAACATTACCGCGACGAAGCAAGCGGAGGCTGCGCGCCGCGAAGGCGAGGAGCAACAGGCTTTCCTACTGAAGCTCAGCGATGCCTTGCGGGCGGAACCGAACGCCGAGGCCATGTCAGAACGAGCGCTCCGGATGCTCATGGAGCAGATGCGGCTCGATCGCTGCTACGTTGGGATTTATCGGCTGGCGGAAGACACGGCCGAGTTTCCCCACCAGGTGCACGACGACCATCTGGCGCCGTTGCCTGCTCAGGTGCGTCTGTCCGATTTCCCCGAGGCTTTCGAGATCGCGAGGGATCGAACGCTGGTGATCGACGACGTCGGGGGGATGGAGGGGCTTTCGGACGGCGACCGGGCCAGTATCGAAGGCCTCGACATTCGTGCCTTGATCGCCGCGACCCTGCGCAAAGGCGAGAACAACCCGCTTTGGGCGATCGTGGCCACCTCGACCGCCCCTCGGGTTTGGACACAGGGCGAAGTCTCCCTTGTCGAAGAGGTTGCCGAACGCACCTGGACGGCGGTGGAGCGCGCCCGCACTGAGACGGCGCTGCGCGAAAGCGAGGCACGCTTCTCGCAGTTCGCCGCCTCTTCCACAGACGTGCTGTGGATCCGGCGAGCGGACACGATGGACATGGAGTTTCTAAGCCCGGCCTTCGCAACCGTGTACGGCATGGCGCCGGAAAGGGCGATGGGCGCGGTGCAGCACTGGGGAGCGCTAATCGTTCCCGAGGACCGGGACGTGGCGTTGGGGCATCTGGAACTGGCACGGCGCGGAGACCCGGCGGTGCATGAATTCCGTATCAGGCGTCCGTCGGACGGCACCTTCCGCTGGATCAGGGATCACGACTTCCCACTCTTCGACGAAAACGGCGTGAAGTGGGTCGGCGGCATCGGCACCGATGTGACCGAGGCGAAGCTGTTGGCAGAGCACCAGTCAGTGCTGCTCGCCGAACTGCAACATCGCGTTCGCAACATTATGGCGATGCTGCGCTCGGTGGCCAAACGGACGGCCGCAACTGCGGAAAGCGTGGCCGCTTACGAAGGGCTGATAATCGGTCGCCTGATGGCCTTGGCCAGAACGCAGACGCTGCTGACGCGCGGCGTCGACGTCGGCGTCGAGATCGGCTTGATCGTCCGTGAAGAACTTGAGGCGCAAGCGGACCACCAAGGCCAATACTCGCTGTCGGGACCCGAGGTGGTGATCTCTCCGAAGGCAGCGGAGGTCCTGTCGCTGGCCATCCACGAACTGGCCACCAATGCTCTGAAATACGGCGCGCTGTCTGTCTCCGAGGGCATGGTCGAGGTGGCCTGGCAGGTGCATGGAGCCGATGGGTCTCCCCTACTCAGGCTCGACTGGACGGAACGTCGTCCCGCGCCCGCCGACTGGTCGCCACCCACGCGCAAGGGTTTCGGCAGCCAGCTCATCGAACAGCGCGTGCCTTACGAACTGCGCGGTCGTGGTGAGATCGTGATAGGACCTGAAGGCGCTCGCGCCTTTATCGAGTTCCCTTTGCAGCCGGGAGCGAGCATCCTTGAAACAACCGCCCCCATGCCGAGCGGAGTTTCCGGAGGATCGATAGATATGACGGGCGAACCGAGCCTGGTCGGCCAGACGGTGCTGGTTCTGGAAGACGACTTCTATCTCGCCCAGGACGCCACCAGTGCCCTGAGCGAGGCCGGGGCCGAAGTGATCGGACCGTTCGGGACCACCGCCGATGCCTTGGAAGCCGTCAAAAGCCATCGGATCACCGCTGCTGTGATCGACGTCAACCTGGGCGCGGGTCCATCATTCGTAATCGCTCACGCCCTTCGCGAAGCCGGCGCGCCCTTCGTCTTCCTCACCGGCTATGACAGTAAGTCCATTCCCAAAGAATTCGCCGATGTCGTGCGCCTCGAAAAGCCGACAGGCCCCCGCGACATCATCCGCGCCGTAGCGGATTTGGCGCGGGCCTGAGGCCGGGAGCCGACTATGTGAGTGTCCGCTATGGGTCGACATGCGTCTTTGACATCGGGCCGAAAAGCGGACGTTCGCCAACTCAGTCAACACGACGGAGAAGACCGCATAACTTCCTCTACCAGCCAGTGCGATTTGGACGTCGTTACGACTTCGGGGTCTTGGCCTTCCGCGCCGGTTTCGTCACCATCTCAGCTTTCTTCGGCTGACGCCCGCCTACTCCCAAGCCCATCGACTTGGCCAACGCCGACCGTTGGGCCGCATATTCGAGACTCACCATCGGGAAGTCCTTCGGCAGGGAAAAATGCTCCCGATAGCTTTCCGGGGTGAAGCCCTGGAGCGAGAGATGTCGCTTCATCGACTTGAACTTCCGTCCGTCAATCAGGCTGACGATGCCATCAGGTTGGATGAGTTTCCGGATCGCGGCGGGCGTCAGTCGTGCCGGAGCGTCCGCTTCCTCTGGCTCTGGATCACCACCCAGGCGGTTGAGCGATCCGTGCACCATCGTGACCAACCCGGGCAGTTCATCCGGGGTCACCCGGTTGTTGGCCACGAAGTTGGCTACGATGCCCGTGGTCATGGCCAGAAGTGCGGATTGATCGGTGTCAGCCATGCGGGCCTCCGGTTGGAAAGAATAATCTTGATACGCCTGAAATCGTCCTGGCGACAAACGCTCAACCACCGCTCAGAACAGCGGGCCCGTTGGGTGTCTGAGATGATCGAGTGCCGACTGCGGCACCCCGCCGATACGCCACCTGGAAGCCCCGCCTTCGATCGCGTTTGCAGGTATAGCGCAGGTCGGATTTATGGACGCGCCCACCGGAAGGCGCCGCAGCTCAGGAGCGTTGGAAACACCCCCTCCATCCAGACTGGGAAGGGGGTGGGTCGGCCGGCTTTCGAAGCCGCCGGTGGTCCTCCAAACCCATGCCAGCACTGGGTTTGACCGGTCGGCTTGACTGGATTTCGTAATGCGGGGGTCAGGTGTTCGAGTCACCTAAGCGGCACCACCATTCCACGGCCACTCTAACGAGGGACCGCCCGGCCGATGAGGCTGGAGGCCCTTGCGCTTGGGAGTTCAGTGGGTACCCAGTGGGAAGCCACTTTGACGCGACATCCGTTGCTGACAGGCCATCGCATTGACGACGGTTGGCGAACCATCCGAATCCTAGTCAAGACCTGGCCTCCCACCAGCGCTACAGAAGGCCCTGCCTGCCTTGAAGGGGATCGTTGGTAAACAGTTCGATACTTCCAAAGGCTCCGACGTTCGAGGGTGGATCGGCGTTGTCGAAGAGAATGAACTGACCCATGCTCCCCAAAGAATGGAGGTGGGCGAACATCCGATCCTTTAGGTCCGAATTGCTTATCTGGCGTTCGTCATCGCTTAGCGAACCACCCTTCGATGTGATCGGGTCGCGATAGGTTACTAGCGGCGTATCGAGGATCAGGAATCCTGGATGAGGCAAATTGCGCTTGCGACAGAAAGTAAGCAGCGCGACCTTGAACGCAGCGTGTGTGATCGCCCTCACGCCCTTCCCGTTATCGCGGCGGCGCTTGCCATCGATGATGATATCGTATGTTTCGAGGTCGAAGGTCACGCGGCGCTGACCGGGAAAATCCCAAGCATCGAGAACAACTGAGACCTCGTCGGCGAATTCTTGCGCCGATTGAGTCGTAAGACCACCGACATAGTTTGATTTAGGTCGCTCCTGTCGCGCCGCTTCGAGACGAGCTTTCTGCCTCTCCAACTGCTCTTTACGGGTCATCAGCTCCAACCCTCTTGCGAGGCGATCCCGCCTTGCGATGATCTCCACAAATCGGCGCTGTTGTTCGTTCGTGTCAGGAGCCACAGCCGCGAGCTTGGCCTCCACTTGGCGCAAGGCATCCGAAGCATGCGCCAATCGCGACGCGGTCAGTTGCAGCTCTTCCTTCGCATCATTGACGGTGGTCGCCAGATCTACTTGTTGGAGACGGATCTTCGATATTTCCGCTTCAGCGGCGCGACGGGCCATTTCGATATCGCGGTGCTCATGCTCGTGCTGTTGCGCCTCTGGAGGGGCACCGCAGACCGGGCAATGTCAATCGGCGTCCAAAAGGGACCCCCTATAGGCGTGCAATAGGGACCCCCTTTTGGTGTTCTGGATGGACGTCACGAGCGCACCGCTTGCGAGGGTTGGGGCGTAGGGAGGGCGTAG
>NZ_JAFCTT010000016.1:0-76358 GCF_049896165.1 Brevundimonas sp. TWP3-1-2b1
AAAGGCGTCCGGCGTCTCGCGCGCCGCGAGCCGCGCGGCCTCGTAGGCGGCGGCGTCCATATGGGCGCGCTCGGCCCAGTCGGCAGGAACGGGATACAGGTCGGGGTCGGTCATGGGGGGGACCTTCAAGGCGCTAGAAGCCATATTTTGCAAACACCTGAAGGCGGGTCACATCACCCGACAGCCTCGATTCCAGCTCCCGCTCGCCCTGCATGAGCTCGGCGCCGAGATCCATGCCCGGGATGGGCGTCCAGATCAGGTTGGCCCGCATGCTCCGGGCCGACCTGTTGGCCGCGAGTCCGATGATCGACCGGTCATTGTCCACGGTCTGGGCTGACCAGGTCAGGTTCGAGCGCCACTGCGGCGACCAGATATGGCGATAGCTGGCGAAGCCGGCGACAAGGCGGATCGCCTGCAGGTTTCCGGACGCGTCGAGGACGGCGTCGTTGGCGAAGTTCAGGCCGACGTAGCGGCCGATGCCCTCGCCGCCGGACAGCATCAGACGAAGATCATCGGCGGCGCCGACCTTGATCCTGGCTGCGGCGGACAGGCCCCAGCCTGCGGTCGAGGAGTCGATCGCGCCGACGCCTGTCGTCTGATACCGCAGCTGGCGCACGAGGCCCGCGACCGAGGCCTCGCCCCATGGCCGGGAGACCGCATAGCGGGCGGTCAGGTCCGGCAGACTGTTGTCGTCGGCGACGATCCGGGTCGCGCCGAGATGGGGCGTGACGGTCGTTTCGGGATTCTCCAGCGCGATCGAGAACGGCCCGCGCGTGTAGCGGACCTGGACCTGACGGTTGAAGACGGTTCCCTCGGAGGCCCCGACATAGTCGGCCGTGTCGGGCAGGACGGCGAGGTTCTGGAAGTTCGTCCACTCCTGGCCGAACAGCCAGTTGTCGATGGTCACGAAGGCCCGACGCAGCGCCGGGGTAGAGGGGCTGGTTGTTCGCTGGTCGCCGGCTCCGGACAGGACCTGGAAGTCCATTTCGATCCGCGTGCCGACCTTGTGGCCGCTGATCATGCCGTCGGTCGTCAGCCAGAACCGGGTCTGACGCGCATTGAAGTCGGTCGCTGTACGCTCGTCCGCGCCACCGACGGGGATCGACCCCGGCAGGTAGAAGTCGCGCAACAGGTCGCCGTTCGCCGGGTCGCCGCCGCTGTACTGACTGGCCATGAAGTCGGCCTTCACATAGCCGCCGATTTTCAGGACGTTGTTGCCGATGCGGAAGCCGTCCGCCGGGGCGGCGACGGGCGGGGGCGCCTGCGGCTCGGCGGCGGCGGTCTGGTCGATGCGGATGATGTCCCGGGCCTGGGCCGTCTGCTGGACTTGCGACGCCTGGACCTCGCCTTTCAGCGCGTTCAGCTGGCCCTCCAGCAGGGCGATCCGGGCCTCCAGCGCGGCGGCGCCGTCCTGCGCCCGGACCGGACCGCCGATCAGGGCGAGCGTTGCGGCGCCGGCCATCAGGATGGGTCTGAGCATGGTTTCCTCCCGGGGTGCGTCTGATGCGCGCCTGTCGAGACCTTTCCGGAAGGAACCGCTTTGGAGCCATTAGCCATTGGTCTAGTTACGACCAAGGTCGGGGGGTGTCAGAGTGGCGCAGGGCACGCGCCGCCAGAGCCCGGCCCGGGAGCAGACCACATCATGGACCGCATCGTCATCGCCGACGACCATCCCCTGTTCCGGGCGGCCCTCGCGACGGCGCTGATGCGCGCGGCGCCCATGGCCGCGATCGAGGAAACGTCCAGCCTGACCGGCGCGCGCGCCGCCCTGTCGGCCGGCCCGGTCGATCTGCTGCTGCTGGACCTGAAGCTGTCGGACAGCGAGGGCTTCGCCGGCCTTGCCGGCATTCGCGCCGATTTTCCTGCGGCGCCCGTCGCGATCGTCTCCGCCAGCGACGACGACGGCACGGTTCGCCGGGCGCTGGCGTTCGGCGCGGCCGGGTTCATTCCCAAGTCGGCGACCCTTGCGAACATGGTCGAGGCGCTGGAGACCATTCTGGCCGGGGACGTCTGGGCGCCCGCCCTCACCGAAGTCGCGCCGGCCGAATCCATGGAGTCGCGGATCGCCAGCCTGACGCCGTCACAACTGAAGATCCTGATCGGCTTGCAACAGGGCCGATTGAACAAACAGATCGCCTTCGACCTGGGCGTCACCGAGGCGACGATCAAGGCGCACCTGACAGGCGTCTTCAAGAAGCTGGGCGTCCACAACCGAACCCAGGCCGTGATCGCCGCCCAGGCCCTGACCACCCAGGCCCTGTTCCCACAGGCCTGAGCCGGACGGGCCGCTCAGACCCCTCGCTTGCTGGACAGAAAAGCCTTCAGGATCGCCGGCTTGACGGGCTTGTACATCAAGACGGATCCGGCGGCCGCCGCGCGGGCGGGCAGGGTCGTGTCCGCGTCGGCGCTGATCAGGGCGAGGTGGCCCACGCCGCGCGACCTCAGCGTGTCGATGATGACCAGGCCATCCGGCCCCTCGCCCAGATGCAGGTCGACCAGTGCGGCGTCGAATGGGCCGTTCGCCGCGAGGGCCGAGGCGGCGTCCGAGGCCGTCACGACGGTCATGCCCCAGCGCGACAGCAGGGCCCTCAGGGCCTCGAGGATGGCGGGCTCGTTATCGACGCACAGAACCCGAAATCCCGACGGCAGGGGCCGGGGCGACGACGTCGCGGCTGTCGCGCCCGGCCGCGCCTCGGCGAGCGGCGCTGTGACCGAGAAGCAGGATCCCTTGCCCATGACCGATCGAAGCGTCAGCGGGTGGTCGAGGAGACGGGCGACCCGCCGCACGATCGCCAGGCCCAGGCCCACCCCGGGCTCGCCGCCGTCCTGGCCCGGCAGCCGGGTGAATTCGGTGAAGATCGTTTCCTGTTGATCCTCGGCGATGCCCCGGCCGGTGTCGAGAACCTCTACGCGCAGCGTCTCGCCCACCTTGCGCGCTCCGACGAGGATGCGGCCGGTGTCGGTGTAGCGGATGGCGTTCCCGACGAGGTTCTGAAGCAGGGAGCGCAGCAGGTCGGCGTCGGACAGCACCCATCGACGTGATGAGATGACGGTCAGTCGCAGCCCCTTCTGGACCGCCAGGGGCGTGAACTCGCGGCGGATATCGGAGAAAAGGGCTTCGACCGCCAAGGCCTCGACCGCCGGACGGACACCCCCCGCCTCGAGTTGCGAGAGGTTCAACAGGGCTTTCAGCAGGCCGTGGGCGGATTCGATCGAACGATCCGCGTTGTCCACCAGACGCCGGGTCTCGGGCTCCTGCGCGCCCTTGCCCTCCTTCAGCGCCGCGATGAACAGCCGGGCGGCGTGAAGCGGCTGCAGCAGGTCGTGACTGGCGGCGGCGAGGAAGCGGGTCTTGGAAGCCGTGGCGTCTTCAGCCGCCTGCTTCGCCTCGACCAGCCGTTCGGTCCGGTCCGCCACGCGGGCCTCAAGTTGCTCGTTGGCCTCCTCCAGCGCCAGGGCCGCGCGGCGCAGCTCAGTGATATCCGTGTAGCTGGTGACATAGCCGCCCCCCGACATCGGTGCGCCGGTCGATTTGAGGATGCGACCGGTCGGCTGGGCGCGCTCGTGGTCATGCGGCTCGCGGCGTCGCAGCGCCTCCAGCCGCCGCTCGATCCAGGCTTCCAGATCGGGTTGTTCGACCTCACCCCGCTCGGCATTCAGCCGATAGACCGCGGCCACCGGCTGGCCGACGTGGACGAAGCCCGACGGCAGACCGAACATCTCGATATAGCGGGCGTTCCAGGCGATGAGGCGCAGGTCCTCGTCGACCACGCTGACACCCTGGTCGATGTTGTCGAGTGTGGCCTGCAGCAGTTCCCGGTTGAACTGGACGGCCTGGGACGCCTCGTCGAGCATGCGCACCACGTCCTCCGGCGCCCGACCGCCGCCGGCGAGCGCCGCAGAGATGACCCGTCGGGCCGAGGAGGCTCCGACCGCGCCCGCCAGCATCCGCTCGGCCGCACGCGCCAGGCCCGCATCGGCCGGTCCGGCGTCCTTCAGGACGCGGCCGGTCTCTCGTCCGTAGGCAGCAAAGGCCCGCTCGGCCCCGGGATCGCCTACGAACCGGGCGACCAGCGTCTTCAGATCGCCCACCGAGGCGCCGGACGGGGCAGACGCCTGTTCCCGCCAGTCCGGACTCAGGCGATCGACGAAGGCGCGCGCCTGGATCCGATCGATCAGTCGTGGCTGGGCGGCCCGCGAGACCAGGACATAGACCAGGGCATTGAGGCCCAGGCTCACGAAGACGGCGGCGGGCAGGGCGTCATCCAGACCGAACGGCCGGATCGCGCCGGCGCCGAGGGTGGCGCCGATTTGCGGCAAGGCCAGCAGCAATAGCCAGATCGCCGTGCCGCAGATGATCCCTGCGATGGCCCCGCGTGCATGGCCGTCTCGCCACATCACCGCGCCGAACAGCGCGGGCGCCAGCTGGGCCAGGGCGGCGAACGACGTCAGGCCGATCGACGCCAGGCCGGACGAGCGATCGATGGCCTGGAAATAGAGCCAGGCCAGCAGAAGGATGGCGCAGATGACGATCCGACGAACCTGCAGGATGGTCTTGGCGACGTCCGAGGAATCCTCTCGCCGCCGCCACCGACCGCGGGCCAGCAACGGCAGGATCAGGTTGTTGGACGCCATGGCCGAAAGGGCGACGGTCTCCACGATCACCATGGCGGTGGCCGCCGAGAAACCACCGACGAAGACTATGGCGGTCAGCAGCGTGGCACCCTGTGAGAAGGGCAGGTCCAACACATACAGGTCGGGGTTGGCGATCTGCGTAAACACCCCGCCCGCCGCGAGCAGCGGCACGACGGCGAGGCTGGTGATCAGGAGATAGATCGGAAAGACCCAGCGCGCGCGGCGAATCTGGGCGGGCTGCGACTCCTCCACGAAGGCGACGTGGAACTGGCGCGGCAGGCAGAAGATGGCGAGCGTCGCCAGCAAGGTGATGGCGATGAAGCGCGCGTCGATCACGGGGGGAGCGGCGAGATCCTTCAGGGCGGCCGTCACCGCGTCGGGCGAAGGCGAGCCGAACAGGAGCAGGGCCGCGAAGATCGCGACGGCCACGAGCGCCGCGAGCTTGACGATCGACTCCAGGGCGATGGCCTGGATCAGGCCGCGATTGTGCTCGGTCAGGTCCGGGCGCCGCGCCCCGAACAGGATGGTGAACCCGGCCAGAATGCAGGCGATGACGCTGACCGTCAGCCGCTCGGACCCGGCGACGGGCGTGCCCGCGGTCACCAGTTGCCAGGCCATGGACAGTGATTTCAGCTGCAGCGCGATATAGGGCAGCGACCCCATGATCGCGACGCTGGCGACCAGGGCCCCGAGCGTCTGGCTCTTTCCATATCGGGCGGCGATGAAGTCGGCGATCGAGCCGATATTCTCGCGCCGGGCGGCGGCGGCGATTCGTTGCCAGATCGGGAACAGAACGACGATCCCGAGGGCCGGACCGATGTAGATCGGCAGGTACTCCCAGCCGTCGCGGGACGCTGTGCCGACCGCGCCGTAGTAGGTCCAGGAGGTGCAGTAGATCGCCAGCGACAGGGCATAGGCCCAGGGGCCCGGTCGACGGGCGGGCGCATGAGGTCCCGGCCGTTCCGTCCGCCAGGCGACGAAGAACAGCACCCCCATATAGGCGGCGACCATCGCCAGGATCAGCAGACTGAACATCAGGATCATCTAGAGGGGTTTGGGTCTGGCCCTGCAAGGCAAAGGGCGGGGGATCATTGCCGATCCACCCGCCCCTGCCGTTGCCGCCCTGCGTCGTGTCAGGCGTTCAGGTCGACGTCCTTGCCTTCCTTGACCAGCAGGAAGCCCAGCACCACCGTCGCCAGGGCGACGATGATCGGATACCAGAGGCCGTAGAAGATGTTGCCGGTCGCCGCGACCATGGCGAAGGCCGTCGTCGGCAGGAACCCGCCGAACCAGCCATTGCCGATGTGATAGGGCAGCGACATCGAGGTATAACGGATGTTGGTCGGGAACATCTCCACCAGCGCCGCCGCGATCGGCCCGTAGACCATCGTCACATAGAAGCCGAGGATGAACAGGATCAGCACCACCATCGGCTTGTTGACCTGATCGCTGTCGGCCTTGGCGGGGTAGCCTGCGGTGGCCAGCGCGCCGCCCAATCCGGTTTCCCAGGTCTTCTTCGCGGCCGTGAACTCGGCGGTGGGAAGCGCCTCGCCCCTGAAGCTGGGGTAGACCACGCTGTCGCCGATCCGGACCTCGGCGACGGCGCCCGCAGGCGCCGCCAGGTTCGTGTAGTTGACGCCGGCCTTGGCGATATAGGACTTGGCCAGGTCGCAGGACTGGTTGAACACCGTCTTGCCCACGGGATCGAACTGCACGTTACAGTCGGCCGGATCGGCATAGATGGTGACCGGCTGGGACGCCGTCGCATGGGCGAGGGCCGGATTGGCCGCGGTCGTCAGGGCCTGGAACAGCGGGAAATAGGTCAGGGCCGCCAGCAGGCACCCGGCCAGGATCACGGGCTTGCGTCCTACCTTGTCCGATAGCCAGCCCCAGAAAACGAAGAAGGGCGAGGCGGCGACCAGGGCGATGGCCAGCAGGATGTAGACGAGGGTGGAGTCGACCTTCATGACCCGTTCCAGGAAGAACAGGGCGTAGAACTGGCCCGTGTACCAGATCACCGCCTGCCCGGCCGTCAGACCGACCAGGGCGATCAGCACCAGCTTCAGATTCGGCCATTTCAGGAAGGAGTCCTTCAGCGGCGTCGACGAGCCCTTGCCCTCGGCCTTCATCTTCTGGAACGAGGGGCTCTCCGCCAGCTTCAGTCGGATCCACAGGGACACGCCCAGCAGCAGGATCGAGACCAGGAAGGGGATGCGCCAGCCCCAGTCAGCGAACGCTTCCTCGCCGACCGCCAGGCGGACGCCCAGGATCACCAGCAGGCTGAGAACCAGACCGGCGGTCGCCGTGATCTGGATGAAGGAGGTGAAGAAGCCCCGCTTGCCCTTGGGAGCGTGCTCGGCGACGTAGGTTGCGGCGCCGCCGTATTCGCCGCCCAGGGCCAGGCCCTGGATCAGGCGCATGGCGACCAGGATGATCGGCGCCGCGATACCGATGGCGGCATAGGACGGCAACAGACCAACCACGAAGGTCGACAGGCCCATCAGCAGCATGGTCACCAGGAAGGTGTTCTTGCGACCCCAAAGATCGCCCAGCCGTCCGAAGAAGACGGCTCCGAAGGGGCGCACCGCGAACCCGGCCGCGAAGGCCATCAGCGCGAAGATGTAGCCGGTGGTCTCGTTTACGCCCGAGAAGAACTGGGCCGTGATGATCGCGGCCAGCGAGCCGTACAGATAGAAGTCGTACCACTCGATCACGGTGCCGACGGACGAGGCGAGAATGACAAGGCGGGATCGCTTGTCGAGGGCTCGCTGGTCCATAGCGGGCGCACCCACGGCGCTGTCGGTCATAGAAATCCTCCCAAATCTCGCCGTTGATCGGCTGTTCTGTCGCCGCGCAGGCGGCGTCGATCTGGACCGTGACAGCGATCGACCGCTTCAGGCAGATCGACTTTCGTCGAACAGCCTGGGTGGTGGTGGCAGGCAGGGATGTCCGTCACCGATCTTCTCCGTCGTTCGCCCTGTCTGGTTTCCAGCAATGACCGCGTTGCGGACTCACCCATAAGGCGGCCGCGCCAGTGTCAGAAAGTCGATCCATCGACGTCTCGAATGCTGCCCGCAGGCTTGACGTGGATCAACGCGCGATCGTGCACGAAGCATACGGTGCGCCTGTCCTTTCGGTTGACGGGAGTTTGGCCCGGGCAAACCCGTCAGCCTTCTCTGAGCAGCATGCCTGTGAGAGCGGTGACGGTCATTCGCCGCCCGGGGCATCTCTGCGTGAACGGGACCTCGCCGACGTCAGGCTGACGTCAGACTTTGAGCCCAGCATGCGATCGAACGGAGAGTTTCATGACCAGTACGGCTCCACAGGCGATCAGAATCATCAAGACCTGGGACTGGGGCGTTCGCCTGTTTCACTGGCTCCTCGTGGCCGCCATCGCGGTCGCCTTCCTGTCTTCCGAGGAGGGCAGCGCGTTGTCGCCCTGGCACGTCCCTGCGGGTTGGGTGGCGGCGGTCCTGATCGCCTTCAGGCTGGTCTGGGGTTTCGTGGGCGGCGAACACGCCCGCTTCGCGAACCTGATCCGTCCGTCGCGGATGGCGGGCCATGTGAGGGGTCTGTTCGCGGGGCGGGTCCATGCCTCGCTGGGTCACAACCCGTTGGGCGGGATCGCCGTGCTGGTGCTTCTGGCCCTGGTCGCCGCGACAACCTTCACCGGGATCACGGGCGGAGAGGACGGGCATGAGGCCATCGCCTACATCCTTCTGGCGATGATCGCCCTGCACGTCGTCGCGGTCGTGGCCATGTCGTTCCTGACCCGGGACAATCTGATCGGCGCCATGATCACCGGCCGCAAGAAGACGACCCACTTCCCGAACGCCCAGGATGCCGCTCCGGCCGCGCGCTTAGCCGTACCCCTCGCCGTCCTCGTCGTGGCGGTGTCCGCCTATGCCGCGACCCGCATCGACCCGCAGGCCTTCACACCCGGCGCGCATGGCGAAGGCGGTGAGGGCGGCGAGGCCGGTGAAGCGGACGAAGACTGAACCGTTCTGGACCTTGCCAGGCTAGATGACGGTCCCGAACAGGTGGCCGATGCCTGCGGTCAGCCCCATGGCGAAAGCCCCCCAGAAGGTGACGCGCAATACGGCCTTGACGATGCCGGCCCCGCCGACCCTGGCTCCGATGCCGCCCAGCAGGGCCAGACCGACGAGGGCGGAGCCCGACACCAATGCGACGAGCAGCGATCCGGGCGCCACGACCACCACCGCCAGCGGCAGGATCGCCCCCACCGAGAAGGTCGCGGCTGACGTCAGGGCCGCCTGGATCGGGCGTGCGGCCGTATGCTCCGACATCCCCAGTTCGTCTCGCGCATGAGCGCCCAGCGCATCGTGGACCATGAGCTGGCGCGCGACCTCCAGCGAGACCTGCGCGTCGACGCCCCGGCTGCGATAGATGGCGGCCAGTTCGCGGGTTTCGGCCTCGGGATCGGCGTCCAGCTCGGCGCGCTCGCGGACCATGTCGGCCGCCTCGGTATCGGCTTGAGAACTGACCGAAACATACTCGCCCGCCGCCATCGACATGGCCCCGGCGACGAGTCCCGCGACGCCCGCGACGAGGATCCCTGTCTTGCTGGTCTGGGCGGCGGCAACGCCAACGATCAGACTGGCGGTCGACACCAGTCCATCATTGGCCCCCAGCACTGCGGCGCGCAGCCATCCGATCCTGGCGACCAGATGGCGTTCGGGATGGCGTTCAAGTCGGCTCATGTTTGATTTTCCTTGGCCGGAGCAAAGACGAGGATCAATTCGGACCGGTCCGGCCGGGTCTCTATCCGTCCACCATGCGCCGCCATAATCCGCGAGACGATGGCCAATCCCAGACCGGCCCCGCTTATGCTGGCGTGGTCTCCACGGCGATGCCGTTGGCTGAGGTCGGCGAGGCGTTCCGACGTCAGCCCGCCCCCGCCGTCGATCACCGAGAGCCTTGCGCCTGGCCCGGCCGCTACGATCACCGTGCTTCCGGGAGGCGTCACCCGAAGCCCGTTCTCGACGAGGTTACGAAGGGCGGCGGCAATGGCTTCGCGGCGGCCTTCGACAAGGACGCCACCATCAAGCTCCAGCGCCACCGACTTGTTTTCGGCGACGGCCAGGGGGGCATACTGCGAGACGATTTCCGTGGCGACTTCGGCCAGATCGACCGGGGTCGCAGTCACCGGCGCCGCCGCCTGCGCGTCCAGCTGCGCCAGCACCAGAAGCTGATCGACCAGCCGCGACATTGCCGCGACATCCCGTTTCAACCTCTGCCCTTCGGCCGACTCCAGCCGGTCCAGCTCCAGCGCGAGGACAGCCAGCGGCGTTCTCAGCTCATGGGCGACGTCGGCGGCAAAGGCTTCCTGGCGAGTCGCGGCTTCGTCCAGGCGAGCGAGCATCCCGTTGACGGCATCCGCGAAACCCGTCGCCTCGGCCGGAAAGTCATGCACATCGACCCGGAAGCCCTTGTCGGCGGCCTGGGCGGCCTCGATCCGTGCACCGGCAAGGCTCAGCGGTCGCAGGGATGAGCGGATGACCCACAGCGCGGCCAGGGTCATGGGCACGATCAGCACCAGCAAGGGCACCACGACATGGTCGGCGACCTCGTTCGCGATCCCCGCAAACTGGATCTCGTCTCGCCTCGCCCGGGACGACAGGCCGTATTCGACCCCGATGAACAGAAGCAGGATGAAGCCGCCGATGACGCTCATCAGGGCGAACCCGAGCATCAGTCGCTGGAAGATGGACGGCGTACGGGTCAAGCGACGGTGTCCCGCATCAGATAGCCCAGCCCACGGACGGTGTGCAGCATTCCTGTGCAGCCCGCATCGTCGAGCTTGCGGCGAAGTCTGGAGACCGCCACCTCGACGGCGTTGGGCGTGACCGGCTCGTTGAACGCATAGAGCGACTCTTCCAGCGATCCCCGGGTCACGACCGACCCCGCCCGGCGCATCAGCGCCTCCAGGAGATCGCCTTCACGGCGTGACAGTTCGATCGGCAGGTCGCGGTGCACGGCCTGGCGCGAGGCGACGTCGAACGCGAGAGGCCCGACCTGAAGCACGGGGGTCATCCGCTGACCCGGTCGCCGCAGGATCGCCCGGCACCGCGCCGACAGCTCCGAAGCCTCGAACGGCTTGACCAGATAGTCGTCTGCCCCGGCGTTCAGCCCCGTGACCCGATCGTCGAGCCCGCCTCGCGCGGTCAGCACCAGGATGGGCGTCAGGTCTGTCGCCCGCCTCAGCGTCCGCACCCAGTCGAGCCCGTCGCCATCCGGCAGGCCAAGATCCAGAAGGATCAGATCGTAGGTCGCGCTGGCGACGGCTTCCGCCGCGCCCTCGATATCCTGGCGCCAGTCGACGACGAAGCCGTCGTGGACGAGCCCTTCGCTGAGCAGCTCGCCCAGCCGGATCGTGTCTTCAACGAGGAGGAGACGCATGATCGACATCCGTACCGCTGGCGGCGCGTTTCCAGCCGGTCACCATCGACATGACCAGATTTTCGCGGTGACGCCAGCGTTCCACCAGCGCTGCGAGCACATGCAGGATCGCAAGGGCCATGATCGTGTTGGCGGCCGTCTCATGGGTCGCCTCGAGCCAGGGTGCGCCCCAGAAGGCGTTCAGACCCATCATCCAGCCGGTGACGCCGCAGAAGAGCGACAGCAGGATCAAGGCTGCCATCATCAGGCCGCCCGCGGGATTATGGCCGATGTAGCGGGGCTCCCGTCGCTGGATCATGGCCTTTAGATAGCCGACGAGGCGACGGGGGCCTGCGATGAAGTCCGAGAAACGGGCATGACGCGGGCCGACGAAGCCCCAGACCAGCCGGATCGAGATCAGCCGCGAGGCGATACGCTGCCGGGTCATCAAGTTCGGACCGTTGGTTGCGGCCAACCTCCGCCACCGTCCGGGCGGGATGCGGGAGAACGATCGCGCCGAGAACTCGCATCTCGTGATCCCACGACGAGAGCGAAAGCAGCAGAAGTTCGAATCCCAGGGCTCAGCCCAGCGTTTCCTCTCCAGCCACGGCCCGATCGAAAACACCTTCAATCTGCAACCCCCTCTGATCTCCCGCCTCGGGCTCCGCACGCTGCGGGGCCAGGCAAACGACGCCTGGGCGGCGGCGACCCGGGCTGCCTGAAGCGGGGAAGGGAGGGGCGTTTTCGGTTCGGCCGACCCAAGTTGTCAGGTCCCGATCGGCTGTCTTCCGACTCTCGGGCCGGTCATTTCGCAGCGCACAACAGTCGCAAGACATTGAGGAAACTTGAGAAAAGTCTGCTGACGCAAGTTAAGCGAAGCGACCCCGTTCAATGACTTGCAATTATGGATTTATTGCCGGACTGTTGTCGTCGTGAAGCTGGGCAGGGACTTTGAAGTCACTCCTTGCTTCACCGCCCGAGGGACGTGCCACGTCGCGTCGGAATGGCCGATAGCCGACGATCTCGTCGGTTGGGGGGAAACAAAAAGGGCGAAGCCCTGGGAGGGAAATCGAATGCGCAAACTTACCTTGGCTTGCCTTGCGTCCACTTCACTTACGGCCCTGTGTGCGGTCCCCTTGTCCGCGATGGCCCAGACGGGTCCGCAGACCAGTCCGCCCGAAACTGCGACCGCGATCGAGGACGTCATCGTCACCGCCGACCGACGCGAGCGCCGGCTTCAGGACGTGCCCAGCGCGATCACGGCGGTGACCAGTGAAACGCTGGACCGGCAACGGATCGTCGACCTCGGCAGCCTGTCAGGCAGTGTGCCGTCGTTCAACCTGACCGAGGGGTCTCCACTCGGCAAGGAGCTGAACATTCGCGGCATCACAAGTGTGCGCATTCTGGACGCCAGCGCCGAGCCCTCGATCGGCACCTTTGTGGACGAGGTCTATATCTCCCGGATGGGGTCCGCCTTTACCGACTTCTACGACCTTGAGCGGATCGAGGTCATCCGCGGTCCCCAAGGCGTGCTGCTCGGCAAGAACGTGGTCGGCGGTGCGATCAGCATCATCACCAACAAGCCGAGTTTCGAGCCCTCAGGCCGCATCACGGCGGGCCTGGCCAACTACAACGGTTTTAACGCCGATGGTTACATGACCGGGCCGCTGAGCAGCGACGTGGCCGCCCGATTCGCCTTCCAGGTCCGCAATCGCGACGGCTACGGTCGCAATGTCCTCCTCAACTACGATATGGATGACCTGACGGCGCATCAGGCCCGGGCCGAGTTTCTGTACCGGCCTGACGACAGCCCGCTTCGGGCCCTCCTGACCGTGGACTACGGCTCGTCCAAGGCCACCCCCGGCGCCCGGACGATGACAGACGATCCCTTCGCCGCAGGCATCGGCGCGGTGACCACCTTTCGAAATGCGCGCGGCCTCGGTCCGCGCGAAAGCCTGAGCCCCCAGCGCGACTACTCGAACCGGACGACTTTCGGGGCCAGCCTGCGGATCGACTATGACTTCGACTGGGCGCGATTGACCGCGATCACCGGCTATCGCAACTCGTCCGGTGAAATGGGCTTCAACCAGCTGGGCGTGGGCTCTCCTCCCGGCCTGGCCGATACCTTCTACTTTGTCCAGGACGAGCCAGAGACGCTGGCCCAGGAACTGCGGCTGGCGTCCACCAGTCCGGACAGCCGGTTCAACTGGATCGTCGGGGCCTTCATCCAGCATGACAATGTCGATCGCTTCGACGCCAACAAGGCCACAACCAACACGACCATCGCTGCGCTCAGCGGCGAGTTCCTGTACACCAACGCGGCCGAACTCGACACGGCGGCGGTCTTCGGCCAGATCAGTTACGCGTTGACCGACCAGCTCACGGCGACCGTCGGCGCTCGCTATACCCGGGACAAGAAAGGCGGCAACCGGGTTGCACGTTGTCTCAGCGATGGCGGTGACGGCCTGTGCGTGGCGGCGCTTATCCTGGCCGCCGGCCAGAGCTTCACCGTCGACTACAGCGACGAATGGGACGCCTTCACGCCCCAGGGCATCATCGAGTACCGGCCCAACGACGACATCATGATGTATGCCAGCGTGGGGAAGGGTTTCAAGGGCGGAGGCTGGGATCACCTTCCTGGCACGCGCGCGGGGGCCTTGGTCGGATACCAGCCGGAAGAGGTCATCAACTACGAGATCGGGGCGAAGACCGACCTGTTCGACAATCACGTCCGTCTGAACGTTGCGGCCTTCCAGATGGACTACACCAACCTGCAGTCCCAGCAGCTGATTCTGGAATGCCTGTGCACCGTCACTAGCAATGCGGGCGCGGCAGATATCAGGGGGGTAGAGGCCGAACTGACCTGGGCAGTGACCGACAACCTGCTGATCAACGCGTCCGGTTCGCTGATTGATGCCGAATACGTGGACTTCGTCAGTGCCGCTGGCGTGGTCTTCAGCGGCAAGAGGGTCCAGCGCTCGCCTGAGAACAAGTTCAACCTCGGCTTCTCGTATGACTTCGGGCAGGGAGCCCTGGATCGGGCGTTCAGCCTGAAGGCCAACTACACCCAGACGGGCGAAAGCTTCTGGACCCCCGCCAACACGATCAAGCAGGAGGCCTTCGGTCTGCTCGACGCATCGCTGCGGTTCCAGCCGCCCAACGCTGACTGGAACGTCACGGTCTGGGGCAAGAACCTCACGGACGAACTCTACGCCGTGGCCGCTCAGGCCTTCTTCGGCGACCTGATGAACTACTACGGCGCCCCCAGAACCTACGGCGTCGATCTGAGCTACTCTTTCTGATCAGCCGTCCTTGCGTCCCGACCGACTTCGCCCGCGATCCTCCGCAAGGAGCATCGCGGGCGCTTTTCTTTGGTCGCCCGAACACCGGCAACAACGACCGACAGGTCCGCCTCCCTGGCCGCGGCAGGAAATCATCCGGATCACGGTTCAGGTTAGGGCGCGCAGCCTCAGGTCATGCCGCATCCGTCCCGGAACGCCATCCCGCGGACACGGCTTTGAACGACAAGATCCGGCCGGCGCCAGGAGGGCGCCGGCCGGTGGTCCATCAGCAAGAAGGCGTCAGCCCTCGCCAGCCTCGAACGCGGAAGCCTCGATGAAACTCTTGCGGGCCGCGAGCAAAGACAACAGTCCGAGCGGCACCACCATGGCGGACACGATGGCCACGGCGACGCCGATCCGCGCGGAGTCCTTCAGCCAGTAGTCGCTGATCAGGGCCACGCCGGTCGGGCCGACGGTAAAGGCGACGATATTGCCGATCAGCAGATAGAGGGCCATGACCCTCGCGCGCAGGCGGTTCGGCGCGATGGCCTGAAGACTCGGCGCAGGCAGGCCCTGGGTCAGGCCGAATGCGAACGACATCGCGGCGATCATCGACATCGCCAGCGTCCCGTTCGGGGCAAATGGTGCACCCAGCGCGAAAGGCAGGGCGAGAGCGGCGCCCGCCATGGCGGCTCTCAGGACGGCATCCGGGGCCCCTCGCGCAGCCATCCTGTCAGACCACCAGCCGCCGACGAGGATTCCGCCAGTACCGAAGATCAGCAGAACCGTTCCGTAGGCTGCGCCCACCTGGCTCATCTCCCAGCCAAAGCGCCGGGCCATGAAGGCGGGGGTCCAGGTCAGATAGGCGGCGACCGAAACGCCGATCAGGGAATAGCCCAGGGACAGCAGGGTGAAGGGCCGCCAGCGACGACGCAGGAAGGCCACGAATGATGGGCGCGTCTCGCCATCCGCCAGCACCTTCTCCTGTCGCTTCGGCTCGTGCAGGGGCAGCATGGCAAGCATCAGGATCGGCCCCGGGAGACTGACGACCAGGAAGGCCAGCTGCCAGCTCTTCAGCTCACCCAGTAAGGGCAGACTGACCGGCGGCGCGGTCATAGCCCACTGGATGACGGCCCCGCCGATGATGAGGGCGAGGCCGACCCCGCAGATTGACCCGATCGCATAGACTCCGAGCGGCCGCGCGCGCCTGGCTGGCGGAAAGTTGTCGGCGATCATGGAGTAGGCCGCCGGCGACAGGCCGGCTTCGCCAACGCCGACGCCGATACGGGCCAGGAACAGCGTCAGAAAGCTGCTGGCCATGCCACACGCAGCCGTCATGAGGGTCCAGAAGCCGATACTGGCAATGATCAGGTTGCGGCGCGAACTCCGATCCGCCAGCCACGCGAACGGCAAACCCATAACGGTATAGAATAGGGTGAAGGCGAGACCGCTAAGGAGACTGAACTGGGTGTCGTTGATGTTGAGGTCCCGACGAACGGGCTCAACCAGCAGTGTCAGGATCTGGCGGTCGACGAACGCCAGCGCATAGGCGGCCATCAGGACGAAGACCGTCGCCCAGGCACGGGAGGGGGTCGGCCAGGCGGCCGCAGCCTCCCCTGGCCGGTACGTTCGAACGGGCTGATCCATGGCGTTCCCAGAATGATGTCAGGTGAATGATTTTGCTGTTTGGTCCAACATTGCAAGTCATTTCGCCGAGGGCTCGCGAGGGGCCATTGCGGGCGGAAACCACGCAAGTCTGTTTACGCAAGTAGGGGCCTCCTGTAGCCTGCGATCTGTACGGATGCCGGAGGCTGCAATGAAGCACTTGCCGATCATGATGGTGGTCGCCCTCCTGGCTCCCGCGCTTGCCAACGCCCAGTCGCCGCAGGCCGTCCCGGACGCTGCCACGACGGATCCCGTCACCCTCGGCTGGATGGTCGGTTCGCCGCCGTCACCCGACCGGCTGATCCAGTTCGAGGATCAGAGTCTCCTGCGCTTTCCCCAGATCCGCTGGAGCTTCTCGCACTGGCGCGAACTGATGCCGACGGCCGAGATCTCGCGCGGTGATGGCCCGATAAGCGTCTTGCCCGTGGCGCTGCGCGATGACCTCGACGCCGTCACCTTCACCCCGATGGGTGGCGCGGCGCCGATGACCTGGGAACAGTCCCTGGCCGCCAACTACACCGACGGCATTCTGGTCCTGCACAGGGGCGAGATCGTCTATGAACGCTATTTCGGGGCCCTGACGGCGCAGGGCCAGCATATCGCCCACTCGGTGACCAAGTCGTTTGTTGGAACGTTGGCGGCGATGTTGATTGCCGAAGGCAGGCTCGATCGCGACGCCCTGGTCACGCAGTACCTCCCTGAACTGGCCGACAGCGCCTTTGCCGACGCGACTGTCGGACAAGTGCTCGATATGACCACCGGCCTCGCCTACACGGAAGTCTATACCGATCCGGACTCCGACGCCTTCCACTTTGTCCGTGCGGTCGGAATGCTGCCTCGCCCCCCGGGATACTCGGGACCGACCACCGGCTATGACTACCTCGCGACCCTGAAAAAGGCGGGCGAGCACGGCAGGGAGTTCCACTACAAGTCAGTCAACACAGAGGTCGCAGGCTGGCTGGTCTCACGCGTCAGCGGCATGACCCTCGCGGAGGTCATGAGCGAACGCTTCTGGCGACCGATGGGAATGGAGCGCGACGCCTATATCCAGGTCGGTTCAAACGGTGCCGGCTACGCCGCGGGGGGGCTCAACCTGCAGCTTCGGGACTTCGGCCGGTTCTGCGAAATGATGAGAAATCGCGGCCGTTTCAATGGTCGCCAGATTGTACCCGAGACCGTCGTCGCCGACATCGTGGCGGGCGGCAGCCCTGCGGCCTTCGTCTATGGCGGGTATGGTACTTTGCCAGGCTGGAGCTATCACGATCAGTGGTGGGTCTCGCACAATCCCAACGGCGCCTTCATGGCGCGCGGCGTCTTTGGCCAGGCCTGCTACGCCGACCCGAAAGCCGAAATGACTATCGTCCGCTTCGCTTCCGGTCCCAACGCTGGAAACGCGCTGATCGATCCAATGTCACTGCCGGCCTACCAGGCGATCAGCGACCACCTCATGGCGGCGTCGTCAGATTAGCTTTTCACGGTGCTCACATCTGTGGACGGCCCTTGATAGGCAAGAGGCAGGTTTGGGTTTGAGCGGTGGATCTGTGCGGTGCGGACACATTGGAGACAATGGTGGGTGATGTTGGGTTCGAACCAACGACCCGCTGATTAAGAGTCAGCTGCTCTACCAACTGAGCTAATCACCCGTACCATCGTCGCGCGGTCGTCAGGGACGTCCGGCGAAGGGGGCGGAAATAGAGACATCAGCGCGGGGATGCAAGGGATTTCCGCCCGGTGTTCCGGTTCGCCGCAGGGCGGTCTAGCATCCCCGCGGAATCGGTCCGGCAAGGGCCATCGGGGGAGTAAGCGAATGGCCTTCTGGAACCGGCGCAAGTCGATCGACGCGATGCACCAGGCCTCGGACGGACCGAGGCTGAAGGCGACCCTGAGCTGGCCGCACCTGCTGGCGCTGGGCGTGGGGGCCATCGTGGGGACGGGCATCCTGACCCTGATCGGCGTCGGCGCGGGGCTGGCGGGGCCGGCGGTGATGATCAGCTTCGCCCTGGCGGGACTGGTCTGCGCCTGCGCGGCCCTTGCCTATGCCGAGTTGTCGACGATGATGCCCCAGGCGGGCAGCGCCTACGCCTACTCCTATGCGGTGCTGGGCGAACTGATCGCCTGGATCGTGGGCTGGAGCCTGATCCTCGAATATTCTCTGGTGGTCTCGGCGGTGGCGGTGGGCTGGTCGGGATACGCCGTCGGCTTCCTGACCGGATTGGGCATCGACCTGCCGACGGCCCTGACCGCGGGACCTCATGTCGCAGGCGGCCTGGTCAACCTGCCGGCGGTGGCGATCATCGGCCTTGTGACCGGACTGCTACTGCTGGGCACGCGGGAGAGCGCGACCCTGAATGCCATCCTGGTGGTGATCAAGGTCGCGGCCCTGATCGCCTTCGTCGCCATCGCCTTGCCGGCGTTCGACGCGGCCAACTTCACCCCCTTCATGCCCAACGGGTTTGGAGCGCCCGCCTTGCCGTTCGGGGAGCTGATCACCGGACAGCCGGCCGTGCAGACCGGGGTCATGGCGGCGGCCGCGATCATCTTTTTCGCCTTCTACGGGTTCGACGCCATCTCCACAGCGGCTGAAGAGACCAAGAAGCCCGAGCGCGATCTGGCCATCGGTATCGTCGGCTCGATGCTGATCTGCACGGTTCTGTATCTGGTCGTGGCGGCCGCGGCGATCGGTGCGCGGCCGGTGGCGAGCTTCGCGGACAGCCCCGAGCCTCTGGCCCTGATCCTGCGCGAGATGGGGCAGGGGACGGCGGCGCAATGGATCGCGGCCTCGGCCGTCATCGCGCTTCCGACGGTCCTCCTGGCCTTCCTGTTCGGCCAGAGCCGCATCTTCCTGGGCATGGCGCGCGACGGCCTGCTGCCGACCTCGCTGGCCAAGATCTCGTCGCGCGGCGTGCCGGCGGTGGTGACGGTGTTCACCGCCATCGTGGTCGCGGCCCTGGCCGGTGTCATGCGGCTGGACGAACTGGCGTCGCTGGCCAATGCAGGGACCCTGGCGGCCTTCGCGGCGGTGGGGGTCTGCCTGATCGTCCTGCGGCTGCGCGATCCGAACCGGGTGCGGAAATTCCGGGCGCCGCTGTGGTGGCTGGTCGGGGCGATCACCATCGTCGGCTGCGTCGTCTTCTTCTTCAGCCTGCGGCCATCGACCCAGATGTGGTTCGTGGTCTGGAACGCCGTCGGTCTGGTGATCTACTTCCTGTGGTCGGCGCGGAACGCCCGGCTGGCGAAGAACCCCGATCAGGCCGCCTGATGTCCCGCCGCGACCTGTCCGGCGCCGTCGACTTTTCGGTCCTGGACCGGACGACGGGCGGCGACGACGGGGTCGCTGAGGAGGTGCTGGGGCTGTTCGTGCAACAGGCCGAGATGTGGTCGCCGATGCTGGACGCCCGGATCGAGGGCTGGTGCGACGCCGTGCACACGATCCGGGGCGCGGCGGCGGGGATCGGAGCGGAAGCGCTGGCCGAGGTCTGCGCCGAGGCCGAGGCGGCTGAAAAGGATGTCGCGCCGGCCAGGCTGGACCATGTCCGCGACGCCCTCAACGCGGCGCTGGCCGACGTCGCGGCCTGGCGGCACGAGCTGATGCTGAGGTCGCTGAAGGGCTAGCGACGCGTGCGGTCGTAGGTCGAGAACTCGTGGGCGATGCAGCGGTCGATGAGCAGGCGCCAGACCGGTTCGGCGATGTCGCGCGACAGATGACGGGCGTCGGCGGCCGCAAGAACCTTCGAGACCACATCCTCGATACGGGCATCGTCGTGGACTGCATCGCGGTCCGGCTTGATCCGGGCGGCGGCGTCCATGTAGCGCTGTCGCTCGGCCAGCAGGGCGACGAGGGCGCGGTCCAGGGCGTCGACGCCCTGGCGGACCTCGGTCATCGACTGGCAGGCTGCGGGATCCACTCGCGCATCCACGGCCACGATCTGCGGGTGGTGTTCAGCCGACAAAGGCGCGCTCCAGAACATAGTCGCCGGGCTCTGCGTTGGAGCCCTCCTTCATGCCGAAGCCTTCGAGCAG
Source organism: Brevundimonas sp. TWP3-1-2b1 (assembly GCF_049896165.1). NCBI lineage: Bacteria > Pseudomonadati > Pseudomonadota > Alphaproteobacteria > Caulobacterales > Caulobacteraceae > Brevundimonas > Brevundimonas sp. TWP3-1-2b1. The sequence continues at coordinate 20,001 of NZ_JAFCTT010000016.1, forward strand.
CGCGGCGGTTTCCTTGATCATGGCCATGGAGCCGCACAGCATGACCCGGTCGCGCTCGGGCGAAAAGCTGTGCGGCAGACCGAGGTCCTCGAACAGGGCGCCGGACTTGATGCGATCAGTGATCCGGCCGGGGGTTTCGAAATCCTCGCGGGTGACCGTCGGGTAGTAGGTCAGCTTGGCCATGGCCTCGTCGCCGATCAGGGGATCGTCATGGATGCCCGTGGTCAGGAAGTCGCGGTACGACAGGTCGGCGACGTTGCGGGCCGTGTGGCAGACGATGACGCGACCGAAGCGGCTGTAGGTGTCGGGATCGCGGGCGACGCTGAGCCAGGGGGCAAGGCCCGTACCTGTCCCGATCAGCCACAGGGTCTCGCCGCCGGTGAGGGCGTCCAGCACCAGGGTCCCGGTCGGCTTCTTGCCCATCAGGACGGTATCGCCCGGTTTGATGTTGACCAGGCGCGAGGTCAGGGGGCCGTCGGGCACGGCGATGGAGAGGAACTCCAGCGCCTCGTCCCAGGACGGGCTGGCGATCGAATAGGCGCGCAGGACGGGCTTGCCGCCGTCAGCGTCCGGCAGGCCGATCATCACGAACTCCCCAGACCGGAAACGGAAATCCTCGGGGCGGGCGATGCGGAAGCTGAACAGTTGGTCGGTCCAGTGATGGACCCACTGCACCTCGAGCTCATGGAAGGCGGAGGGCTTCGGCGGTGGCGGGGACAGGGCGGCGTCGGTCATTGCGGGTCTTCTAGGCGGACGGGCCGCCGGGCGAAAGGTCGTCGGGGTCGTGGCCGAATCGACTCCGGAAATTGGAGTCCGGGTAGTCCATAGAGTCTGATGCCCCCGACTCCGGAAATTGGAGTCTAGATAGTCCACTGAGTCTTGTTCGCCGCATCGGACCTCATGCGAACGGAACTATCAGACGGACACGCCAAGATAGGTCGCAGCCCTTCGGATGGAAGGGGATGACGCGGCCGTTTTCTGCGACTAGCGTCCGCGCCCATGCGCACAGTTCTTCTTGCTTCCGTCTTCGCCCTGACGGCCGGTTCGGCCTTCGCCCAGTCCGCCAACCCCGCCGTGCTGACGCCGGAGCGGGTGTTCGCCAACCCCAGCCTGAACGGCCCGGTCGCCCAAGGGGTCAGCCTGTCGCCCGACGGCGAACTGGTCGCCTTCCTGAGGGCGCGTGAGGACGATGTTTCGGTGCTGGACCTGTGGGCCGCGCCGACCGGAGCGGGCGAGCCGTTCAAGCTGATCGACGCGCGGGCCCTGGTCCCCGACGCCGGCGAACTGTCCGAGGCCGAGAAGGCGCGGCGCGAGCGGATGCGCATCTCCCAGCGCGGCGTGGTCGAATATTCCTGGGACGAACAGGGGCGCTATATTCTCGCGCCTCTGGAAGGCGACATCTTCCTGGCCAGCCGGGAAGGGGGCGGGATTCGCCGCCTGACCGAGACCGAGGCCGACGAGATCGACGCCAAGGTGTCGCCGGAGGGGAACTACGTCTCCTTCGTGCGCGATCAGGATCTGGTGGTCATGAACCTGGCCTCGGGCGCCGAGCAGGCAATCACCACCGAAGGCGACGGCCTGATCACCTGGGCGACGGCGGAGTTCATAGCCCAGGAGGAGGTGGACCGCGACACCGGCTACTGGTGGAGCCCGGACGAGACCTACATCGCCCTGCAACGGACCGACGAGACGCCCGTCGATATCGTCCCCCGTCTCGACATCACCGGCGGCGGCGCGAGTGTGGTCGAGCAGCGCTACCCGCGCGCCGGGCGGCCGAACGCCGTGGTCGAACTCTATGTGCAGGAGGTCGCGGCCGGACGTCGGGTCAAGGTCGACCTGGGGGCTGACACCGACATCTATCTGGGCCGGGTAAACTGGTCGAAGGACGGGCGGACTCTCTACGTCCAGCGCCAGTCACGGGACCAGCAGACGCTGGACCTGCTGCGCGTCGATCCGACGACGGGCGCATCGCAGGTGATCGCGACCCAGACCTCGGACGCCTGGGTCGATCTGACCGACGATTTCAAGGCCCTGAGCGACGGCCGGTTCATCTGGTCGGACGAGAGCACCGGCTGGCGGCACCTGTATCTGTACAACGCCGACGGCACGAAGATCCGGGCGATCACCTCGGGCGACTGGCCGGTCAAGGCGCTGAACGGCGTCAACGAGCGGACGGGCGAGGTCTTCTTCACCGCCTCGATGCGCGACGGGCGCGAGTTGCCGATCGAGCAGCAGTTGTTTCGCGCCAACATGAACCGGGCGGCCACGCCCGTGGCGATCACCCCGGCGGGCGGATGGTGGAGCGCTTCGGTCAACCGGACGGCCACGGCCTATGTCGGCGACTATTCCGATCCGGTGACGCCGCCGCAGTCGGCCCTGTACCGGATCGACGGGACGCGGGTGCGCTGGATCGAAGAGAACCGGCTGGCCGAGGGGCATCCCTTCTTCCCGTTCGCAGCGCGGACTCGGGCGCCGGAGTTCGGCACGCTGGAGAGCCACGGCGAGACCCTGGTCTGGCGCATGCAGACGCCGCCCGACTTCGATCCAACCCGGACCTATCCGGTTGTGATGCAGGTCTACGGCGGCCCCAGCACCGGAGCCGGAGTGAAACGCAGCTGGCAGTCAACGACCAATCAACTGTTGACCGAGGCGGGATATATCGTCTTCCGTCTCGACAATCGGGGTGAGGGCGACCGTTCGGCGGCGTTCAAACAGTCGCTGTACCGGCAGATGGGAACGGTTGAGGTCGAGGATCAGGTTCTGGCAGCCAACTATCTGAGATCGCTGCGTTACGTGGACGACAGGCGCATCGCCATGATGGGCTGGTCCTATGGCGGGTTCATGAGCCTGATGGCGCTGACCGAGCCGGAAATGGGGCTGGCGTCGGCCATCGCCGGGGCGCCGCCGACGGAGTGGAGCCTCTATGACACCCACTACACTGAGCGGTTCATGTCGACGCCGGAGGCCAACCCCGAAGGCTATGCCGCGTCGGACGCCATTCCGCGTCTCGATAAACTGACCGGCCGGCTTCTGCTGATGCACGGCATGGCGGACGACAACGTCATTCTCGAAAACTCGACGCGGGTCATCGACGCGCTTCAGTCCAAATCCATCCCGTTCGAACTGATGCTCTATCCCGGGCAGCGGCACGGCGTGCGGGGCAACGACAGGCAGCTGCAACAATGGCGCATGTATCTCGACTTCCTCGACCGCACGATCGGATCGCGGGCGCCCTTGGCGGACTGATCCTCGCCGGGTTCACGGCGCCGGCGGTCGCGCAGGACACGGCGCCGATCCTGGCCGCGCAGGCGGCGGAGGCGGAGGCGCATTGCGCCGGCCTGACGCCGCTCAACGGCGGCGAAGCCGGGGTCGCGGCGGGGCTGGTGATCTCTGCGTGTCAGCGTGACGCGATGACCTCGCATGCGGTGATCCGCTGGGCGGCCACGGCGGATGCGGTCGCCTACGGCGCCAGCGAGGCGGCGGGCCTGCCGATCCTGCTGAAGGACAATATCGAGACGGCGGACATGCCGACGACGGCGGGGTCGCTGGCGCTGGCGAACAATGCGCCGGGCCGGGATGCGCCCCTGGTGACCCGGCTGCGGGATGCGGGCTTCTTCATCCTCGGCAAGACCAATCTGTCGGAATGGGCCAACATCCGCTCGACCCGGTCGATCAGCGGCTGGAGTGCGGTCGGCGGTCTGACGCCCAATCCCTATGACACGACGCGGACGGCCTGTGGCTCCTCGTCGGGCAGCGCGGTCGCGGTCGCCGTCGGACTGGCGCCCGTCGCCATCGGCACGGAGACCAACGGCTCCATCGTCTGCCCGGCCTCGGTCAACGGCGTCGTCGGGTTCAAGCCGACCGTGGGTCTGGTCAGCCGCACCCATATCGTGCCGATCAGCCATTCCCAGGACACCGCCGGCCCCATCGCCACCACGGTGCATGATGCGGCCCTGGTCTTGACCGCCATCGCCGGCTCGGACCCTATGGATGCCGCGACGGCCGAGGCGGACACGCGCAAGGTCGACTATGTCGCCGCCCTCGATGCGGACTCCCTGCGAGGCGCGCGGATCGGGGTGCTGCGGTTCATGGCCAACAACTTCTCCGACGATACGAAGGCGGCGTTCGAGCGGTCGCTGCAGGCCATGCGCGACGCCGGCGCCGAGCTGGTCGAGATCACCGAGGGGCCGGACATGCGGGCCATAGGCGGGGCGCAGCTGACGGTCCTGCTGACCGAGCTGAAGGTCGATCTGAACGCCTATCTGGCCTCGACCGACCCGGAACAGGTGCCGACACGAACCCTGGCCGAGGTCATCGCCTTCAACGCGGCCGAACCGCGCGAGACCGTGCTGTTCGGACAAGAGCTGTTCGAACGGGCCGAGGCGACCGGGGGGCTGGAGGACCCGGCCTATGTCACGGCGCGGGAGACCTCGCTGAGGCTGGCCGGCGTCGAGGGGATCGACCGGATGATGGCCGAGAACCGCGTCGTGGCCCTGGTCTCGCCGACGACCTCGCGGGCCTGGACCAACGACCGCGACGATCAGGACGAGGGGCAGGGGTCGGCGAGCACGCTCGCGGCCGTCGCCGGCTATCCGCACCTGACCGTCCCGATGGGGATGGATCGCGGCATGCCTGTCGGCATCAGCTTCATGGCCGGCGCCTGGCAGGACGCGACCGTGCTGTCGCTGGGCTATGCCTTCGAGCAGAAGACGATGGCGCGACGGGCGCCGGGCGAACGGGCCCGCGCCGGTCAGGACGCACAATGATGATCCGGCGCGGACTGGTTTTCGGCCTCACCTTGGCCGCCCTGACACTGACGGGATGCGCCACGCCCAATGGCGACGGCACCTGGGATCTGGGTCAGGACGCTCCCCGATACCAGCCGCCGACCGTGGCCGCTCTGATCGCGGACCCGACGCTGGCGTCGGATGCATTGAGCGCCTCGATGGCGCTGATCGCCTCCACCGGGGTCGGATCGGATCAACCCATCAACGCTGTGATCGCGGTCAGCGATCTCGAAGGGATGGAGCCGGGCGTGTTCGCGCCGGGCCCCCTGTCCGGCGTGCCGATCCTGCTCAAGGACAATATCGAGACGGCCGACATGCCGACGACCGCCGGGTCGATGGCGCTGCTCGACAACGCGCCGGGGCGGGACGCGCCTCTGGTCGCGCGGCTGAGAGCGGCGGGCGCGGTCATCCTGGGCAAGACCAACCTGTCGGAGTGGGCCAACATCCGCTCGTCGGCCTCGGTGTCCGGATGGAGCGGGGTGGGCGGCCTGACGCGCAATCCGCATGCGCTGGACCGCAACACCTGCGGCTCGTCCTCGGGCTCCGGCGCGGCGGTGGCGGCGGGACTGGCCCCCGCGGCCATCGGGACGGAGACGGACGGGTCGATCGTCTGCCCAGCCGCGATCAACGGCATCGTCGGCTTCAAGCCCACAGTCGGGATGGTGTCACGTACGCACATCGTGCCGATCAGCCATTCGCAGGACACGGCCGGGCCGATGACGCGCACCGTCGAGGATGCGGCCATCGTGCTGTCGGTCATCGCCGGCAGCGACCCGGCCGATCCGGCGACAGCCGAGGCGGATGCGAGGAAGACCGACTTCCGGGCGGCTCTCGACGCCGGTTCGCTGCGCGGGACGCGGATCGGGGTGGCGCGGTTCCTGACCGGCTATTCGCCCGGCACCGATGCGGTGTTCGAACGGACGCTGCAGGCCCTGCGCGATGCCGGAGCCGTTCTGATCGACATCACCGACGGGCCGGACATGGACGCCATCGGCGAGGCCGAGACGACCGTGCTGCACTACGAGCTGAAGGCCGACCTGAACGCCTATCTGGCCTCGACCGACCCGGCGCAGGTCCGCACCCGGACCCTGGCCGATGTCATCGCCTTCAATATCGCCACGCCGCGCGAGATGGCTCTGTTCGGGCAGGAGACTTTCATCGAGGCCGAGGCGACGCGGGGGCTGAACGGTCCGGAATATATCTCGGCGCGCGAGACCTCGCTGAGGCTGGCGGGAGTCGAGGGGATCGACCGGCTGCTGAGCCGGAACGCGGTCGTGGCCCTGGTCGCTCCGACGGTCGGACCGGCGTGGTCGATCGATGTGGTCAACGGCGACCACTACCTGGGCGCGGCGTCGACGCTGCCGGCGGTCGCGGGCTATCCGCATCTGACCGTGCCGATGGGGTTCGTGCAGGGCTTGCCCGTGGGGCTGAGCTTCATCGGGGCGAAGTGGGACGACGCGCGCATCCTGTCGCTCGGCTACGCCTTCGAGCAGGCGACCCATGCATTCAGGCCCGCCGTCATGCGTCGATCCGTTGACGACCTGGGGGAGGTGGCCTCGGTGCTGGCGCCGGTGGTGGCGCAGCCCTGATCGTCTCGACGCGCTGAATCCGATAGCTGATCTGGGAACCTGACCCCGGGCGGTGCACTTTGTCCGCCATGGAAAAGCTGTTCGTTCGTTTCGCCACCCTGACCGCCAAGGTGGCGGGCAAGCCGTGGACCTTTATCGCCTGTCTGGCGATCGTGGTGGTCTGGGCGACCACCGGGCCGATCTTCAAGTTCAGCGAGGCCTGGCAGCTGGTGATCAATACCGGCACGACCATCATCACCTTCCTGATGGTGTTCCTGATCCAGAACACCCAGAACCGCGACGGGGCGGCGATGCAGGCCAAGCTGGACGAGCTGGTCTATGCGGTGAAACGGGCGGACAGCCGCTTCATCGGCATCGAGCACCTGACCGAGGCGGAACTGGACGCCATCCTGGAGGAGGTCGAGAAGCGCGGCATGCGGGTGCAGTCCGGCAAGGCGCCCGGTCCGATACCCGGTCCGCGCGGAAAGCGGGCCGAGGACATAGAGGCTGAGCAGCCGGCCAAGGCTTCGCCGAAGAAGAGCCCCGCCAGAGCGTCGGCCGGAAAGGTCGCCAAGTCGTGAGCGATCTGCTGGCCAATGTCTTCGGCACGGCGGCGGCGGCCTGTTCGATCGTCAGTTTCGCGCCGCAGATGATCAAGATCTGGAAGGCGCGGGAAGCCTCGTCGGTGTCGCTGAAAACCTATTCCCTGACGGTGATCTGTTTCATGCTGTGGGTGGCCTATGGCGTGCTGAGTCACGCGTGGCCGATCATCGTCGCCAATGCGGCGGCGCTGGTGATGGCGGCGGGGGTGCTGACGATGAAGTGGCGATTCCGGGACGGGGATCCGCAGGAAAATTGACCTTCTTCCGAGCATCGCCGCGAAGGCGGGGATGCTCGGAAGTCATTGGACCAGGCTGTTCAACCAGTCTTCCAGATTGGTGAACCCGTCGCCGTCGCGGTCGACCGCGCCATCGGCCGTGGCCGGATCAAGGCCATTGGCGGTCTCCCAGGCGTCGGGCATGCCGTCGCCATCCGTGTCGGTCCAGGGGCGGCCGGGGGCGAGATCGGGCCAACCGCCGACGTCGGTCTGGCTGTTGATGATCCGGCCCGTGCCGTCGACGACGCCGGCGAGGATGCGCGCGTCCACGGCATCCCGGGCATGGGAGGCGCCGGCCCCGGCCCCGGCCCCGGCCCCGGCCAGCACCGACGCGAAGGCCTGATCCGCTGTTTCGGTTGCGCCCATGGCCCAGTCGGGCAGGGCGGTCAGACGATAGCCGGGCGTGTCGTCGCCCGTGACCGGCGCCCAGGGATCGGCCGGCACGACGCCGTCGATGCTGTTGCCCTCGAACCAGGCGTGAGCCGCCGTCGATTCTTCCTCGAAGATCACCGCGCCGGTGGAGTCCGGGCCGCGCCTGTAGGCGTTGCCGGCGAAGACATAGGTCGAGACCGTCGCCGGGTCCTTGTCGGAGTTGTAGCCGGCGTGACCCTGGCCCCAGTCGTAGAAGACGTTGTTGCTGAACTCGAAGCGGGGCCCGACCGGATCGATGTCGGGCGTCAGATAGTTGCCGGGGCGCGGCATCCGGGCGCGGTGGGCGGCCCACAGGTTGTGGTGGAAGGTGAAGCGGGCGCCGCGATTGCCGCGCACCAGCGAGCCATAGCCGTGGTCGCCCTTCGAATGGGCGGACAGGTTCAGGCTCTCGGCGATGATCGACCACTGGACGGTGACGGCGTCGATGACCCGGTCGCGGCTGCCGATCGACAGGGTCTCGTCCACGGACCAGGAGGCCGACACGTGGTCCAGGATGATGCGCTGGCCCCGGTCGATGGTGACCGCGTCGGTCTCGACCCCGTCCTCGTCGCCGAGACGCGAACGGACATAGCGGATCACGACGTCGTCGGCCGAGATCAGCAGGGGCTGGCCGCGCAGGGTGATGCCGCCGCCGGGCGCGGTCTGTCCGGCGAGGGTGAGGCGCGGCTCGCGGATGCGTAGTGGTGTCGCCAGCCGGATCGTGCCGCCGATGTCGAATACGACCGTGCGCGGTCCGTCTGTCTCGACCGCGGCGCGCAGGCTGCCCGGGCCCGAATCGTTCAGGTTGGTGACCCGCAGGACCGCGCCGCCACGCCCGCCGAGCGCCAGCCGCCCGGCCCCTTCGGCGCCGGGGAAGGCGGGAATTTCCGCAGGTGCCGGCTCGCCGGGCGCGAGCGGGGCGAGGGCGAGAAGGGCCAGCAGGCCGGGCAGGGACATGGGCGATCCGGGCTTCAGCGGCCGGCGATGTCGGCGTAGGTGAGTGTCCAGCCCAGATCGAGCGGGATCGAGGTGTCGCGTGCGCGGCTGCTGCAGCGCACGACGCTGCGGAAGGGTCCGGTCGGCGTCTGATACTCGGGGCCGAGGGGAGCCGTCGCACAGGTTTCCAGCCCCGAGACGGTGAGGCCCTCCAGCGGTCCGCCGCTGTAGGCGATGCGCCAGCCGGCCCCGTCCCGCCGGACCGAGGTCACAGGCTGGAAGGCAGCGAACTCGAAATCCAGATTCACCGGTCCGGTCCCCTCGCGGGCTGCATAGGTGTCGTGGCGGGCGACCTCTCCCGGGGCGAAGCGGTAGCGGGTCAAGGCGCTGATGCGGTCGTCGGCGACCGGCGCCGTCTCGCCCATGCGGTCCATGGCCGACTGCCGGACGTCGAGCCGGACGATGTCGCCGTCCTCGCTATGCGAGACCTCCGACAGCCAGGCGAGCGGCTGCAGGACGCTGCCGTCGGCGAGGGTCACACGGGTGATCAGCTGGGGAAAGCTCGCGTCGGGCGATCCGGCGATCAGGCCGGGCGAGAAGGGGATCGGAAAATAGGGGTTGTTCATATGCTGGGTCGGCCCGCCGTTCACGATCGGCAGACCGAACAGTCGCGGGCCGTCGATCACCGTCAGCAGGGCCCGGTCGTGAACGCCCCGATCAAACCAGGTCAGGGTGGACCGGGGCCGGGAGCGCCGCCAGGCGGCGAGGTCGGCGGTCGGGGTGCGGTCCTCGTAACCGAGGCGGTTCCAAAGGGCGTTGGTATAGACGTGCTGACGCGCGAGGCTCAGGTTCTCGCCGAGAATGCGGTGCTTGCCGCGATAGGCGTCGGTGCGCCGGCCCTCGTCCCACAGGTTCACCGATCCGGTGTCGGGGTCCACCCAGAAGTCCATGTAACGGGCGGTGATGGCGCTGGACAGGGCATAGGCGACATCCATTTCCTCGGGACTGAGCACCCCGAGAACGGCGGCGGCGGTCAGGACCTCCAGCATGGCGGTCTCGCCATAGGCTCCGATCGAACGACCGTATTCGAATCCGTCGCCGTCTGGTCCGGCCCGCAGCAGAACCAGGTCGGCCGACAGACGCAACCACGCCTTGACCTGTTCGGGCGGCTCGCGCCCCACGTCGATGAACCGCTGGGCGATCTCGCCGATGAGCAGGACGCTGTAGCGGTCGAACCGCCCCTGACCGTCGGTCTCGTCCGCGAAGCCGAAGTCCGAGTAGGTCGAATAGTGGGCCAGCGTCTTGTCCAGCAGGGCGTCGGCCGCGCGGGCGTCTTCCCAGCCGAGGAGGTTCCGCAACTGTGCCACACTGTAGGCGACGCCGTAGTAGTTGTTCGGCAGATCGATCAGGGTCAGGTCGCTTTCGCGAACAAAGCTGCGCCAGTCGAGTTGCGTCCTGAGCCGGGCCAAGGTTACGGGATCAACGGCGTCCGCGAGAAGGCCCGCCTGTTGCAGTCGATTCAGGGCCAGCAGCGAATAGTAGATGCCCCATTCCGTGTTCACGTCCGCCACGGTGAGGGCGGCAAGATCACGGAACCCCTCGATATAGGCGGATCGTCGCGGATCGTCGGCTGACGTCTCGAGGATGAGGTTGGCCATGCCGACTGCGATCTTTCCGGGCAGGAATTTGTCGGTCACCCCGAACACGGGCTGACCATCGATAACCATCTCGCGGCGCTCGGCCATTAGTCGAACCAGCAGCGCCTCGACCTGTGGCGAGAGGCGTTGTGTGACGGTCTGGTTCATGGCCGCTGGGATGGTGACCCGAGCCGCCATGTCGCGGCCAGACGAGGGCGTCATGCAGCCCGCAACGAGGAGTGCCGCCACCGAGGCGCATGCGAGGGAAAGGCCCGGCTTCATCTGGCTATTGTTCCCAATCTGGCGGCCGGTCGGGGAATGGAAAGATATGCCGGTGCCGTGGTCCTGACCACAGGGGCACCGGCTGAGTCGCTTCAGGAGGCAAAGCGCAGGAGAGGGATCGTCATCGCGTGTCGGCTCAGTATTTGTATCGAACCCCGAACACGAACTCGCGGCCGGTGTGTTCGTAGTTCAGGTTGTTCTGGCGCTGGCTGTTGATCCAGCGTTCGTCGTACTGGTCGGTCAGGTTGATGCCTTCCAGCGAGACGGTCAGGCTGTCGCCGATGTCGTAGGACATGGAGAAATCGACGTTGGTCGATTCAGCCTTGCCCTCGACGTCATTGCTGTTCGCCCCCGGAACCCGGATCAGATACTCGTCTCGGTAGGTCGTCGAGACGCGCGCCTCGAACGGCCCGTTCTCGTAGTAGAGGGTGGCGCTCCATGATTTCGGCGACTGGCCCACGATGGGCTGGCGGGTGGTGGTGCCGAGGGTGGCGCTGACGATGTATTCGATCTCGGATTCGACCTGGGTGTAGTTGAACAGTCCGCCGAAGCCTTCGAACGGCGCGGGCAGGAAGTTGAACGGTGTCTGCAGGGTGATCTCGAACCCGTCCAGGTCGCCGCCGGGCGTGTTGCGGCTGGAGGTGAAGATGACGTCCGACGAGGGCGACACGCCGGCCGGCAGGATGTCGTTCGGGAAGCCGGTCTGGGAGAAGGGTAGGCGTTCGCGTGTCGTCTGGACAAAGGAGTCGATCGACTTGTGGAACAGGGCGAAGCTGAACAGGGCCTCGTCATAGGGATACCATTCCACGCTGAGGTCGTAGTTGGTGGCGCGGATGGGATCGAGGAACGGGTTGCCGACCGTCAGGGTCACATCCGCCACTCCCTGGGCCACAGAGCCGCCGGGGGTCAGCTGGTTCAATGCCGGGCGCGCCATGACCTTGGCGGCAGCAAAACGGACGATCAGGTCTTCGACCGGCTCAATTGAGACGTTCAGGGCCGGCAGGGTGTCTTCGTAGGTGTTGGTCAGGTTCAAAGTGCGCGTGCCCAGCAGGCCGGTCGTATTGACCTCAGTCTCGACATACCGGACGCCGAGGTTGCCTCGAACCGGCATGTTCCAGAGCGCGGCCTGGAAATCTGCTTGCAAAAACAAACCTTTGGAGGCCTCGGACACGGAACGCGTTTCGCCCGCAAATGGCGTCACGCGGAAATCTCCGAAATCGTTGACGCAGTTGCAGCTGTACCCGATCAGGGCATCAAGGCGGGCGATGTCCGGGATAACCCAGCTCGTCGGAGTGCCCCCTGGCAATGTCAGGGAGCCCCGGTTGAGGCTGGACACCGTGGTCGAGTACTGGTCGATCGTGACGCCGCGAGCAGCCAGCAACGCAAGGGCGGAAGCCGGCACGGCCTCGACCGCCTTGCGGTTCTCTTCCACCGCAAACCCGAACTCCTTTTGCGACGCGCCGGCGTGAATGGTCAGGCTATCGTTCAGATCGTAGGTGAACTCGGCCTCGATGGTGTCGTAGGTGTTCTCGGTCCGGTTCGGACGCAGGCGGATGATCGAGGCATCACCAAGGGTCGCCGAAGGGCTGAGCGACCAGCTTGCAGGGTTGCTGACGTCGAACCCGTAGCTGATCGCCGGGACGTTGATGTCGCCCGAATAGTCATAGCTGTATCCGTCCACGTCGTAACGGTCGAAGGACACCGTCGTCTGCTGGGGGTTGGATCCGATAGCCTCGGAGCTGCCGATCAGACCACGGAAGCGGAAGCGGTCATTGAACTCATGGGTCAGCGTCAGGGCGTTCTGTGTGAACTCGGTGGACAGAACGTCGATCCGCTGTTCGGTCCGGGCGTCGACGTCGTCAAAGGTCGCTGCGATCAGGGTGTTGTTGTTGTCGATCCGGCCCCGGACCAGGTCCATGGCCCGGAAGCCCTGGACCCCGGCTTCCCGTGCGGGGCTGATGATCTCGAGGAATTCCTCGTTCCGGGTCTGGTCCAGCTTGGCGTAGAGCGAGTCCAGCGTGAGGCGTGTCCGGTCCGTGACATCGAACTGAATGGATCCGGTGACCCCCAGACGCTCACGATCATAGCTGATCCGGCCATACCGGGGGATGCGGGGATGGGCGGCGAGATGCGCGGCCTGTTGCGCTGCCAGCCCGGTCAGGGTGCGGCCGTCCGCTGTCGTGATGGTTCCGACCGACTGATAGCAGCGGGTGGTGTTGACGTAGGAGGTGATCACTCCGGCGACCGTCGTCGGCACGCAACCGTCGTCAGCCGGGACACGGAAGCCTACGGAACTGGACCCGTCCTCAAAGGTGTTCCGGTTGCTGTAGGCCGCCGAGACCAGCGCGCCCAGGCGGCCGTCCAGCCAGCGGTTGCTGATCAGCATGGTCGCGCGAGGGCCGGTGTTCTCCGACAGGTCATTATAGGTCGCCTGGGTGCCGGCGGCGAAGGTGAAGCCGGAGTAGTCGAACGGACGGGCGGTCTGGAGATCAACAGTGGCCCCCAGTGAGCCTTCGTTGACAGAGGCCTCCTGGGACTTCCGCACGGTGATGCTGTTGAACAGCTCGGACGCGAAGACGTTGAAGTCGAAGCCGCGGTTCCGGTTGGCCCGGCCCTGATCGCGCCCGCCGGTGGTCGCGAGTGCCTCAAGGCCGTTCAGGCGCACCCGGACGAAGTCAGAGCTGAGGCCCCGGACGTTGATCGATCGTCCCTCGCCGCCGTCGCGGTCGATCTGGACCCCGGGGACTCGCTGGAGCGATTCCGCGAGATTGAGATCGGGGAAATCGGCGATATCCTCGGCGCTGATGGAGTCAACGATCGAGTTTTCATTCCGCTTGACCGCAATGGCGGCCTGAAGCGAACGGCGGAAGCCGGTCACGACGATCTCGTCCAGCGCGGTCGCCTGTTCGGTTTGACCGGCGGTTTGTGCGTTCGCTACGGGGCCGAAAGCCCAAGCCGCCACCGAGGCGCACAGAATCCCCTTCAAAGTCATCGTCTTCTCCCCCTGCCGTCGCTTCTTGATGAAACGTTTCTCGGTTTCTGGCACCAAGTGATACCGGTGTCATCGAAAACGTCAAGTGCCACCGGTGTCATTTCAGGCTCCTCCCTGCTGTCGCAGGGACCGAGCCATCTTTTCCGTCGGTCCTACCCCGCCATGCGCTTGCGCCCCGTCACCACCACGTCGACCGTACGGTCGCGGCGGATGCGGGCGATGCGGCTGTCGAGCGCCTGGGTCACGTCGCCGACCGTGACGGTGGTGATGACGCGGTAGTGGTTCGAGGTGAAGCCGGTGCCGGGCAGGGACGGGGCGCCTTCGGTCGAGAGGTCGGCGGGGTTCAGCAGGCCGTTGCGGGCCCGGACCGCCAGCAGCTTGCCGGCGACCTCGGGGTCTTTCGTCACCAGGGTCAGAAGGGGCAGGCCCACGGTGTTCAGGTTGATGGTCGCGTCCTCGGGAAGGATGACGACATAGGGGGCCAGCCGGTCGAGGTCGCCGCGCGGGACTCCGGCGGCGACGATCAGACTGTCGTCGGTCAGGGGGCCGGCGACGCGGACGACCGAGGCGATGCGGATCAGGGACGCCGGGTCGAGATTGAGCGAGGCGCCGATGGCCTGGAACAGGGCGATGGGGGCGGCCTCGCCGGACTGCATCGCGTTGAGGTTGAAGCGGGACTGTTCGTCCTCGATGGCCAGGGCGAAACGGCCGCCGGGAACGGCGATGGCCTGCTGGCCGAGCTGGGCCCAGGGTTCTGAAAGGTTATCCGTTCCGGCGGCGACGAGGGCGTCGCGACGCAGGGTGGTGACGGCGGACAGCTCTCCGGCGCGGGCGTAGGCATTGGCCTGGGCGGCGTCGCGCAGGCGGGTGGAGCGCTGGACCTCGATGTCCTGGGTCGAGACCATGATCAGGACCGCGACGCTGGCGACGGCCAGGACCAGCAGGACGTTGAGAAGGATCATGCCCTCGCGGCGGGTCACCCTGAGCTTCATGGCGCAACGACCGGCGGCGCCGGCTCCATCAGCGGGATGGAGGCGACGCGACGCAGGGTGGCGGTCGGCTGGCCGTCGACACCGGTCAGTGTGATGTCGAGCGCCACGGCGGTGACGCCCTCGTCAGGGGCGGGGCCGGTCGCGAGGAGCCGGCCGTCGGGGCCGATCAGGGGCAGGGCGGGCTGCTGCGGCTGGGGCCAGGCGTCGAGCCAGTCGCCGCGACGGCGGTGGAAGGTCCAGCGCAGGGAAGAGACCCGGGTCAGCAGGGTCTGAACCCGCTCGCCGCCCGCGCCGGTGATCGTGCGGGTCAGGGCGTCGCCGTTGAGGTCGTAGCGGACATTGACGATGCCGCCGGTAATGTCGGCCTTCTGCAACGACAGGGAGGTGGCGCCGCCGCCCAGCGAGCCGGTGATCTGGTCGAGGTCGGAGGAGACGACCAGCATGGCGCGCTGGATCTCCGCCATCCGGCCGAGCCGGGTGTCGGTCGCGTCCTGGGTGCGCAGGACGCTGTTCAGCAGGGTGAAGCCGGCCACGCCGATGAGGGCGAACAGGGCCATGGCGATCAGCACCTCGATCAGGGTGAAACCTTTGCGACGGCGCTTCGCTTCGTCCGCACCCGTGGTATCTGCGGCGCGGAACGGGAGGCGCGACGATGCTGAAGGTCTGGAGGACACGCGAGGGCGAAGGCGGCCGGGCTGCGGGCGCATTTCAGTTCGAGCGGCTGACGGTGAAGGTGACGCGCTGGCGCGTGGTGCTGGCCGGCGTCGCGGCCGGGGCGTATGCGCTCGGCGTGATCGCCATGGCGCCGTCCGAGATCATCGTCGCCCACTCCTCCAACGGGGAGCGGCAGGCGGTCGGGACGGTCTGGGCCGGAGAGCGGGCCATGCCGGGCGGGTTCGGGGCGCGCTGGGCGGTGATGCCCTTTTCTTCGATCCTGCATCTGTCGGGGGCGCTGCGGCTGGCCCTGCGCGGGCCGGACACGGCGGCGACGGCGCAGGTTCTGGCGCGGCCGGGGCGGGTGCTGGTCCGCGACCTGGAGGGGACGGCGTCTATGCGGCTGATCAATGCGGCAGCGCCGGGCCTGCCGTTCGCCTGTTCGTCGGTTATGCGGTTCGACGTGGCGCGGCTGTCGCTCAAGGGGAGGCCGGAAGGGGCGGGGACGATCCCGGTCTCGCCCGGTGATTGCGCGCCCTCCGGCGGCGGGGCGGCGACCCCTCTGCCGGCGCTGAACGGGACGGTCTCGGCGGACGGTGCGGCGACCACGGTCGTGTTCGCGCGGGCGGATACGGCCGCCGAGGTCATGAAGGCGCGGGTGCAGGCGGACGGCGGGCTGACGGCCTCCATCGAGCCGGGCGGCGTCGGCCTGATCCCCGGCGTCGGGGCGCCGGTGTCGATCGAGACGTCTCTGTAGGGTCTCGAAACCCGCTGCATCTCTTTCCGTGCACCCCGGCGAAGGCCGGGGTCCAGATCACAGACCGGAACGGCCGGGATCGCGCACCTGATTTGCTGATCCCCGGACGGTGTCCGCCCTCTGGACCCCGGCCTTCGCCGGGGTGCACGGTGGAGGAGGATAGTCACAGCCCGGCGAGGTTGTTGAGGTTCACGATCGGCATGAGGATGGCGAGGACCATCAGCAGCACGATCCCGCCCATCACCAGAAGCACGCCGGGCTCGACCAGGGAGACGAGGGCCTGGACGAGGCTGTCCAGCTCCTGTTCCAGATCCTGGGCGGCGCGTTCGAGGCCGTGGCCGAGCTTGCCCGACTGTTCACCGGCCGCGACGATGGCCAGCAGCAGGGGCGGGAAGATCTCGGCCTCGGCCATGGCGCGGCGCAGGGACGAGCCTTCGCGGACGCGGGCGGCGACCATCAGGGCGCGTTCGC
Organism: Brevundimonas sp. TWP3-1-2b1; assembly: GCF_049896165.1. Taxonomy (NCBI): domain Bacteria; kingdom Pseudomonadati; phylum Pseudomonadota; class Alphaproteobacteria; order Caulobacterales; family Caulobacteraceae; genus Brevundimonas; species Brevundimonas sp. TWP3-1-2b1. The sequence continues at coordinate 36,365 of NZ_JAFCTT010000016.1, forward strand.
GGGCGAAGCGGTTGGGGGTGACGGCGGCGGAGGCCTCAAGCGCCTCGACCAGGGGCACGTCGGAGCGGACGAGGGTGGCCAGCGATCCCGCGAACCGGGCGGCGTTCAGGTGCTGGACGAAGCCGGCGAAGGGCGGGGTCTTCAACAGGAATTCGGCGAAGCGGCGGGCATTGGCGGGTACGGCCAGCCAGCGGTTCCACGCGATCCCGGCGATGACGAGCGCGATCAGCACATAGACCCCGAAGGCCTGGACGAAGGCCGAGAGGGCGATCAGGGCGCGGGTCAGGAAGGGCAGTTCGGCGCCGCGCGAGACGAACACCTTCACGATGTCCGGCACGACATAGATCATCATCAGGGTGATCATCAGCAGGGACACCCCGGCCAGCAGCGCCGGATAGAGCAGGGCCAGCTGGACCTTGCGGCGCGCCTTCTCCTGATTGCCGACGAACTCGGTCAGGTGGGCGAGGACGGTCGAGAGCTTGCCCGACTGTTCGCCGGCCGCGATCGAGGCGCGGTAGAATTCGGGGAAGACCTTCGGATGACGCCCCAACGCGGCGGCGAAGCTGCGGCCCTCGAGGATGGCGGAGCGGACGTCGGTCAGGACCACGCCGATGGGCTGGCCCTCGGTCTGCTGGGCGGCGATGCGCAGCGCCTCCTCGATGCGGATGTCCGAGCCGATCAGGGTCGAGAGCTGGCGGGTCACGGCCGACAGGGTCTTGGAGCTGATGCCCTGCCGGAAGATGACGATGCCCTTGGACAGGTCGGTCTTGCGGCGCTCGCCGGCCAGGGCGACGGCGGTGGGGAGCAGGCCCCGGTCGCGGACCAGCTGGCGCGCGCCGACGTCGGAGGCGGCCTCGATGGTCCCCTTGTGCGGCCTGCCCTCGGCATCGACCGCCTGGAAGGCATAGACCGGCATCAGACGTCTTCCCGGACCACGCGGGCGACTTCCTGGACGGAGGTCTCGCCGGCCAGGGCCTTGGCGGCGCCGTCTTCCAGAAGGCCGGGGCCGCGCTGGCGGGCGAGGCGGATCAGGTCGGCCTCGGCGACGCCGTCATGGATGGCCTGCTGCATCTCGCCGTCGATCTCGATGACCTCATAGACGCCGAGCCGGCCCTTGTAGCCCTCGCCCCGGCATTCGGGGCAGCCGACGGGGCGGAAGATGCGGGCTCCGACCGGGACCACGCCGCCGGTCATCTCGCTGTCGGCCTGGGTCGCCTTGCCGGGGGCCTTGCAGTGGGGGCAGAGGCGGCGGACCAGCCGCTGGGCGATCAGGCCCGACAGCATGGGGGCCAGCAGATAGCGTTCGACGCCCATGTCGGTCAGCCGGGTCACGCTGCCGACCGCCGTATTGGTGTGCAGGGTCGACAGCATCAGGTGGCCGGTCATGGAGGCGCGCACGGCGACCTCGGCCGTCTCGTGGTCGCGGATCTCGCCGACCATGATGACGTCCGGGTCCTGACGCAGGATGGCGCGCAGGCCCCGCGCGAAGGTCAGGTCGATGCGGGCGTTGACCTGCATCTGGCCGATGCCGTCGAGCGCATATTCGATCGGGTCCTCGACCGTCATGATGTTGCGGCGGCGGTCGTTGAGCCGGGTCAGGGCCGAATAGAGGGTGGTGGTCTTGCCGGAGCCGGTCGGGCCGGTGACCAGGATGACGCCGTGCGGACGGGTAATCATCCGCTCGAAGGTCTCGAGGTCGCGGTCGCTCATGCCCAGTTGGGCGAGATCGAGCGAGGTCGAGCCCCGGTCGAGCAGGCGCAGGACGACGCGCTCGCCGTGTTGGGAGGGGATGGTCGAGACGCGGACGTCGACGTCGAGGCCGCCGATGCGCAGGGTCACGCGGCCGTCGTGGGGTACCCGCTTCTCGGCGATGTCCAGGCGGGCCATGACCTTGATGCGGCTGACCAGGAGCGGCGCCAGGGCGCGTGCGGGCTGCAGCACCTCGCGCAGGACGCCGTCGATGCGGAAGCGGACGACAAGCCGTTTTTCTTCGGCCTCGATATGGATGTCAGAGGCCCCGTCGCGGATGGCCTGGAGCAGCAGGGCGTTGATCAGGCGCACGACAGGCGCATCGTCGCGGCTGTCCAGCAGGTCGTCGACGGCGGCGGCATCCTCGGCCAGGGCGGCGAGGTCGTCGTCCGAGGCGGCATAGTCGGCGGCGGGGGCGGCCTCGCCTCCGGTCTGTTCGCGCAGGATGGCATCGAAGCGGTCGTCGTCCACGGCCTCGAAGGCGATGTCGGCGCCGTTGACGCGCCGGACCTCCAGCAGGGTCTCGAGCGTCGCTGAGCGGCGGTGCAGGCAGACGGGGCGGTCGCCCCCCTCTCCTGAAGGCCGCAGGATCATGGCGCCCCGCCGGCGGGCGAAACCGTAGGCGAGGCTGGCGCTCGGGGTCGCAGTGTCTTCGGCGAGGCTCATCATCCCCTCCGTGCACCCCGGCGAAGGCCGGGGTCCAGATGGCGAACGGGATTGTTGGGGCTGAAGGCCTGGCGGCTCATCCCGGCCGACAGCCACTGTGATCCGGGCCCCGGCCTTCGCCGGGGTGCACGGTATGAAGAGAGGCTCATGGTTGAAGTACGCGCAGAGTGACGTCGACGACGCCTTCGGACGCCCCGCGCCGTATGTTGACGGAGGACAGGGTGGCGCCGGAGGCCTCCAGGGCCGCCAGCCAGGGAATGACGGCGTCGTAGCGGGCGCCGGTCACGCTGACCTCCGCAGAACTGTCGTCGCCGGTGAGCGTGGGGACGATGCCGAAGGTCGCGGCCTGGGTCGGGATGGCGGTCTGCAGCGGGCCGGACAGGGAGGCGGTCGGGCCGACCATGCCGCCGGCGGTGCGGACATCGACCATGACCTGCTCATAGGCGGCGATGCGGCCGATGGCCGTGGCGCGGGCGTCTAGCAGGGGGCGCAGGATGGCCAGCCAGACGATGGCGATGACGATCAGGCCGCCGAGGAAGGCGATCATCGCCTGTTCGCGACGCGAACGCGACATCATCCAGGCGGCGGCGTTGTCGAGGGCGGGGGACCTCATCCGGCGCCTCCCGGCGTGATCTGTATGGTGGCGTTGAGGCCGTTGGTGGCCTGGGTCGCGTCGACGGCTGCGGGCGCGCCGGTCGCGGTCAGGCCCGAGGCGTTCAGGGCGGCGACGGCGCGGTCCAGGGTGGCGATGTCGGAGACCGCGACGCCGAGATCGAGGGAGCCGGGGGCGTAGACGGCGGAGTTGAAGGCCACGGCGCCTGCGCCCGGCAGGGCGCCCGAGGTCTGGGCCAGCAGCCGGGTGAAGGGGCGGACGCCGCCGCCTGCGGAGGGCAGGACGCGGCCGGCGGCGGCGATCAGATCGTCTTCGGCCGCGATCTGCGGCGCGACGGACTGGAGCAGGGCGCGGGTTTCCGCCTCCTTCTTCTCCGCCATGCTGTGCAGCAGGAGGGTGTCTATGCCGAGGATGCCGATGTGGGCCAGGACGCCGATGCCGGCGACCAGGGCGAGGGTCCGGGCAAAGCTGGGCCCGCCGGAGCGGGTGGCTGCCCAGGGGCCCTGGCGCAGGTCGAGCGGCGGCAGGACGGCGACCGTCTCTCCCATCGACCCGAGCAGGGCGGCCTCGTGCTCGACCCCGTCGGCCAGGGCCTCTGGCAGGGGATCGCCGATGGTCTGGAGGCGGGGCTTGCCCGCAGCGGTCCAGGCCGCGTCGATGGCCGAAAGGGGCAGGGCGAATCCGGCGCCGTTGTCGGTGCGGACCAGGGCGCGATCCGCCTCTGCCTTGACCACCCAGGCACCCGGCGACGGCATCGGCAGGGTCAGGGCGTCGGGCAGCAGGATCGACGTCTCGAGCTCGGCCTCGGCCAGCATCGCGATCCACGACTGCATCCGCGCGTGGCGCACGACCCCGGCGATGTGGCGGCGCGGGGCGACTTCCATGCCGAGCGCGAAATGCAGGGTGGCCAGGGGCTCGCCGACCGCGTCCTCCAGCGCATAGGCCAGGTTGGCGACGCGCTGGGCGCGGGTGGGGAAGGGCAGGTCGACCGTCAGGGTCAGGACGTCTTCCGAAGGGACCAGAACCGTCGTCGGACCGGCGTAGGTCCGATCGACTGCTATGATTCTGTCATCGACGATGCGCCATAAGCCTCGGCTCGGAAGGTTCGAACGGGCGGGTCGACCGAGCATTGGCGAAACTCAATAGAAGGGCGTGGTCGGAGGCGTTGACCCGGTCTATAGCAGCGAAAACAAGCCTGTCGCCACTGGCTACGCCGTCGAGAAAAAGTGTCATGGTTACTTTGTCCAAGCGTCACAAGCTTGATCGTCGTCTTGAGGCGCGGCGTGCGGGTCTGACTCTGGTCGAGATGATCGTGGTGCTGGCCATCATCGCCGTGGTCGCCGTGCTGATCGTGCCCAATGTCATCGGCCGCCCTGACGAGGCGCGGGTGACGGTGGCCAAGACCGACCTGAAGACCATCGCGACCGCTCTGCGCATGTATCGCCTCGACAACGGCGACTATCCGACGACGCAGCAGGGGCTGGAGGCGCTGGCGTCCCGTCCGACCACGCCGCCGGAGCCGCGCGCCTATCCGGCCGAACCCTATCTGACCGAGGTCCCGACCGATCCCTGGGGCAAGCCCTATGTCTATCGCAGCCCGGGCACGGGCGGCGCCTACGACCTGCTGTCCTATGGCAAGGACGGCGAGGAGGGCGGCGAGAAGCTCGACGCCGACCTGAACGAACGCACGCGCTGATGAGCCGTGTCGGGGGACACAGTCTGAAGCGACGCTCGGGGATGACCCTGGTCGAGATCCTGGTGGTGCTGGCCATCGTCGGGGTGATGGCGGGCGTCGTCACCCTGGGCGTCGGCGCGGCCGATCGCGGGATGGGTGTCGAGACCGAGGCCAACCGTCTGGCCGACCGGTTGAGGCTGGCGGCCGACGATGTGCTGGTGACGCGCCGACCCCTGTCGCTGGCCTTTGACGGCGAGGGTTATGGCTTCGTGCGCGGCGACGCGGGCACGACCGGCGTGGTCGATGCCCTGGCCGGGCGGCATGCGCTGCCGGCGGGCGTCCGGATGGTCGGGCTGGGCGTAGCTTCGCCCGTGTCGATCGACCCCGACGGCGCCCAGCCGGTCGCGGCCTTCGGCCTGGCAAAGGGAGACCGCCGCTGGCGTGTTACCTTCGACGGACTGAACGCCGTGGCCGAGCCGGTGAGCGACGAGGCTCCCGCATGAGGCCCGGCTATTCCCTGATGGAGGCGCTGGTCGCCCTGTTCATCCTGGCCATCGCCACGGTGGGGTTGACGCGCGCGACCCAGGCCCATGTCGACGGCGTGCGCGGGCTGGAACAGAGGGTGGTGGCCCAGTGGGTCGCCGAGAACCGGCTGGTCGAACTGAATCTCGAAGGCCCGATGCAGACGCCGGACGCGTCGGTGGTCCGCATGATGGATCGCGACTGGGACGTGCGGGTCGCGCGGCGGAATACGGACGATCCCGATCTGGTCGCCGTGGATGTCGCGGTGTCTCCGGCGGGGTCGAGGAACGAGGCTGTGCGGCTGTCGGGCTTCGTTGACCGGGGAGCGACGGCATGACCCCGGAGCGCAGGGACGAGATCGCGCTGAGGGTCGTCAGCGTCGTGGTCGTGGGATCGCTCGCTCTGGCTCTGGCGGGGCTCACCTGGCGGCTGACGGGCTGGGACGACGGACGCGACGAGGTCGCGGTCGCTGAAAGTCTCGCGCCTTTGGGCGGCGCCGCGGCGCCGGGCGCCGATGCGGATGTAGCGCGGATCGTGTCGCTGGCCCCGTTCGGCGGCGCGACAGCGGCGGGAGGCCTTTCGGCCTCGACCCTGGGTCTGGTGCTGAAGGGCATCCTGATGGCGGATCCGTCCAGCGCCTCGACGGCCCTGATCGCGATCGGCGAAGGCCCGGCAGCCATCTATGGCATAGGCCAGACGCCGGTTGGCGACGCGGTGATCGAAGCCATCGAGGTGGACCATGTCATCCTGTCCTCCGGCGGCGCGCGCCAGCGGCTCGACTTCCCCGAGCCGGTCGCGATCGATCCGGCCACCGTGTACAGCGCCACGCCGGGCGCGGGGATCACCGTGATGCCCGTCCAGCCGCCGCAGTCGCCGGCAGCGGCGGCGGCCCTGGCGATGTCCTCGCCCGTGGCCAGTGCGGCGGCGGCGGCCTCGCAGCCCGCGCCCCGCGTCGCCGATCCGGGCGCGACCCCCAATGTCGCCGCTGCAGCCGGCGCTGCAGGCGTGACTCCGACGGCGTCCGGCTATCGCATCGGCCCCAATCCCTCGCCCGAACTGCGCCGCTTCGGCCTGCAGCCCGGCGATGTGATCGAGACGCTGAACGGCCAGGCGGTCGGCACTGCGGGCTCGGACCAGCAGCTTTTCGAACGCGCCCGGTCGGCCGGCCAGGCGCGCGTGGTAGTCGTCCGTGACGGACGCCGCCTGACCCTCAACTTTCCCCTTCGCTAGGAGCCCGGCGTGACGAAGTTTCTCCGCCTGACAACGACCAGCGTGCTGGCCCTCAGCCTCGCCGCCGGCCCCGTGGGATCGGCCTCTTTCGCGCAGACGGTCGCGCCCGCGCCGGTCGCCATGCAGGACGTGGTCATCAACATGCGCGGCGCCGACATCAAGGACGTCGCCGAACAGGTCAGCCGTATCACCGGCCGCACCCTGGTGCTGGACCCGCAGGTGCAGGGCCAGGTCAACGTCGTCTCGGCCGAGCCGCTGAGCCGCAATGGCGTGTGGGAGCTGTTCCTGTCGGTGCTGCGGACCTCGGGTTTCGCGGCCGTGCGCAGCGGCAATCTCTGGCGCGTCGTGCCCCAGGCGACCGTGGTCCAGAGCGGGGCGTCGGAGACCGGGGCCGCCAGCTCCAACCAGCAGATCGTGACCCGTCTGGTCCGCCTGCGGAATCTGCCGTCGGATCAGGCCGTGCGCGCCCTGCGGCCGCTGGTGTCGTCCTTCGGCGCCATCGAGGCCCTGACCGAACCGAACGCCGTCGTCGTCACCGACTACGCCGAGAACATTCGCCGGGTGCAGGAGCTGGCCGCGACCCTTGATCAGGGCGGCGGGACCTCGTTCGACAGCATCGCCCTGCGCCACGCCTCCGCGACCGAGGTGGCGGCCTCTGTCAGCGCCCTGCTGGGCTCTGACGCCGGCGGCCCGCGCGTGACGGCCGACGAGCGCTCCAACGTCCTGTTGATCCGGGGCGACGCGGCCGACCTGGCCCAGGCCCGATCGATCGTCGCGGCGCTCGACACCCCGGGCGGGGCGACGCCGGTCACGCGGGTCGTGCGTCTGAGGAACTCCGACGCCGAGTCGATCACCGAGATCGTGCGCGGCCTTCTGGGCGGCGAGCCGTCGGCGACCAATCCCGTGGCGCGGTCGCTGCGGGGCAATACCGGACTGGCCAGCCTCAGCGCCTCCAACCGCGACACGGCGGCCATGGCGGCCAGCGCCCTGACGTCTGGCGCCGGCGCGGCGGCTTCCTTGCCCGCATCCGGGTCGCCGGCCCGCGCCGACGGCTTCACCCTGGAAGGCGTGACGGTTCAGGCCTCGCCCGAACTCAACGCCGTCGTCATGCGCGGCCCGCCGGCCACGGTGGACATGCTGGAGGACGTCATCAGCCAGCTCGATCTGCGCCGCGCCCAGGTGAAGATCGAGGTCGCCATCGTCGAGATCACCGGCGAACTGGGCGAGCAGATCGGGGTGCAGCTGGGCCTCGGCGGCGCGGTCCCGGCCGACGGCGTGGTCGGGGGCACCGGCTTCTCCAACGCGGGGAGCGACCTGGGCACGGTTTTGAGCGCGCTGGGCTATCCGGCCGGGCGCCTGCTGGGCGCGGGCCTGTCGCTGGCGGCGGGGTCGGAGGGCGACTTCGGCCTGCTGCTGCAGGCCGTGGGCACCAACAATGCGGCCAACCTGCTGTCCTCGCCCAGCATCACCGTGCTGGACAATGAGGCGGCCGAGATCGTGGTCGGCCAGAACGTGCCGTTCCGGACCGGCAGTTTCGCCACCGACGGCAACTCGACCAATCCCTTCACCACCATCAGCCGCGAGGATGTGGGCCTGACGCTTCGGGTCGTTCCCCGCGTGCACGAGGGCGGCGTGGTGCGGCTCGAGGTCAGCCAGGAGATTTCCTCGCTGGTGCCGACGGCGATCATCGGGGCGGCGGATCTGGTCACCAACCGGCGCAGCCTGCAGACTTCGGCCCTGGCCGACGACGGGGAGACGATCGTGCTGGGCGGCCTGGTCACCGACGACCGCCAGACCGCCAACAGTCAGGTGCCCGGCCTGGGCAGTCTTCCGGTGATCGGCAATCTGTTCCGCTCGCGGCGTGACAGCCAGACGCGGCGGACCCTGTTCATCTTCCTCAAGCCGACGATCCTGCGCGACAGCGCCTCGGTCGCGCTCGATGCGCAGGACGCCTACGACCGGCTGCGGCGCTCGGAGCCGGTGCGGCTCGATCCGACGCGGCCGGAACCGATTGCCCGCGACCCCCGACTCCAGCCCGAGGTGGATGAGGTTTTCTAGACCGCCCCACTCCGTTCATCCCCGCGAAGGCGGGGACCCGGCGCCTTGGGCGATAGACCTGCCCGCCCCCGTGCTGACAGCAATCCCACCCGCCGTGCTCTTGGCTAAAACCTGGGTCCCCGCCTTCGCGGGGATGCACGGGATCAAAGGTCGTGGCGCGGGGTGAACCGGGGGATGACAAGGCCAGGATCGGCAGGGGCGCCCTCCGCCGGACGTTCGAAACGCAGACGCTGGTCGGTCAGTCGCAGCAGGGGCGCCGCGATCCGTCCCCGCGCCTCCGCCCGGCGATAGACAGTCTGGCCGCCGAACAGGGCGACGCCGCCCGCCAGGGCTCCGCCGAAGAAGATCAAAAGGGCGGTGAAGGCCCCGTCCCACCAGCGGTCCTTGCCATACACTGCGGTCGGCGCGGTGGCTGAAGGCGCCGGGACCGGCGGGCGCGCCGTCGTCGGCTCGGCCAGGGTCATCAGCACGCCGCCTCGCGCCAGCATCATCGGCACATTGGCGCGCGGGATGACGGCGTAGGCGCCGGCCCCCGTGCGCATCAGGGCGATGTCCTGATCCAGCAGGGCGGCCCCGAAATCCTTCAGCAGGGCCTCGCCCGTGTACCAGCCGTCGGCGCGGAAGGTGACGAGGCCGTCGACCGCCGGATCGATGGTCAGGTCCCAGGCGAGGGCTCCGCCGACCACGTCCTGGGCCGCCTCGGCGACGGGCGTGTCGGTGAAGCTGAAGACATAGAACTGCACCGGCTCGGCGGCGGCCGGGATCGGCGACGCGGCGGGCGCCTGGGCAAGCCCGGGAGAGTCCGCCAACATGAGGGCCAGCAGCGCGGGAGCCATGAGGACGAGCAGGGGCGAACGCATCGGAAATCTTGATACCATGCCGACCTCATGCGGACCTAAGACGACAGGACGATGAAATCGCTCGCCGCCTCGTCTAGGGTGATCGCGCGCGGAGCGCCCGTGCGTTTCAGGAGACCGATGTGGTCCAGGTTCCCGGCGCCGCCCGACGCGCCGCCGCCTTTCGTCGAATGCGCGACGCCCGCTCCAGCGAGGTGGCGGAGGACTATGTTGAACTGGTCGGCGACCTGATCGCGGAAACCGGCTCGGCGCGGCTGACCGACCTGGCCGATTGCCTCGGCGTCGCGCCGGCGACGGCGGCCAAGGCCCTGCAGCGCCTGCAGCGGGACGGGCTGGTGGAAACCAAACCCTACCGCTCCATCGCCCTGACCCCGGCGGGCGAGACGATGGCGTCGGCGTCGCGCGAACGGCACCGGATCGTGCATGAGTTCCTGATCGCGCTCGGCGTCACCGGAGAGACCGCCGAGGCCGATGCTGAGGGTATCGAGCACCACGTCAGTCCCGAGACCCTGACCCTGTTCGAAAGCCTCACCCGGCGCCTGCGCGACGGGGGCTGATTTCCCTCGCATCCGGTGACGATTTGTCGCGTATATAGATTCAGCCGAGGCTGAATTCTCGCCGCGCAGGGGGATATCGATGGCCGCTCCGGGCGCCGCTGACCACAACCACTCCCTGCCGGAGGCCCATCGCAGCATCCCGGTGTGGACCGAAGGCAGTGCGGCGCGGCCCTGGTGGCGGCGGATGCTGGCCTTCTCCGGCCCCGGCTTCCTGGTCGCGGTCGGCTATATGGATCCGGGCAACTGGGGCACCGATCTCGCGGGCGGCAGTCAGTTCGGATACGCCCTTCTGTGGGTGATCCTGGCCTCCAACCTGATGGCCATCTTCCTGCAGGTGCTGTGCGCGCGGCTGGGACTGGTCAGGGGCCAGGACCTTGCCCAGGCCTGCCGGGATTCCTACTCAAAGCCGACGTCGATCGCGCTGTGGCTGCTGTGCGAGATCGCCATCATCGCCTGCGACCTGGCCGAGCTGGTGGGGGCGGCGGTGGCCCTGAACCTGCTGTTCGGCATCCCGCTGATGTGGGGCGTGCTGATCACCGGGTTCGACGTCCTGATCCTGCTGATGCTGATCAATTTCGGCTTCCGCTGGCTGGAGGCCATCGTCATCGCCCTGGTCACGACCATCGGAGCCTGTTTCGCCTGGTCGATCTTCCTGGCCCAGCCCGACTGGGCCGCGGCGGCGCACGGAGCCTTCCTTCCCAGCCTGCCGGGCGGCGGCGCGCTGTTGATCTCGCTGGGCATCCTCGGCGCGACGGTCATGCCGCATAACCTCTATCTGCATTCGTCGATCGTGCAGACCCGGGCGCACGGCCGGGGGATCGCCGACCTGAAGGCGGCCATCGGACACAATACGGTCGACACGATCGTGGCCCTGGGCGCTGCCTTCTTCGTCAACGCCGCGATTCTGGTGCTGGCGGCGGCGGTGTTCTGGAAGGCGGGGGTCGAGGTCGACGACCTGCGCCAGGCGCACGAACTGCTGAAGCCCGCCCTGGGCGGAGCGGCGGCCACCGCCTTCGCGGTCGCCCTGCTGTGCTCGGGCCAGTCCTCGACGATTACAGGGACCCTGGCCGGTCAGATCGTGATGGAGGGCTTCCTCAAGATCCGCATCAAGCCGTGGATCCGGCGGCTGGTCACCCGGAGTATCGCCATCGTTCCGGCCCTGGTGATCGTCTCGGCCACTGGCGGGCGGGATACGGTCCAGCTGCTGGTCATCAGCCAGGTCGTGCTGTCGATGCAGCTGCCGTTCGCCATCTTCCCCCTGATGATGCTGACGTCGGACAAGGCGAGGATGGGCCAGTTCGCGAACGGGCGCGTCGTGCAGGTCGTTGGCTATTCGATCTGCGCCGTGATCGCCTCGCTGAACGTCTATCTGCTGTGGAGCGTGATCGGGCCGGTGTGGCTGGGTCTGTTGGCGGCAGTGATGATCGGCTTTGCGGCCTGGGTGCGGCTCGGCTACCGCGCGGCCGCTATTTGAGGAAGGCGCTGGCCCGGACCGCACCGGTGGCGAGGTCGATGTGGAAGCTCAGACCCTGAAAACTGTCGGCGAACAGGACCCCGTCCTCCAGCCTCATGGCGACGAAGGCGTCCTGGGCGTCGCCCTTCGGCGGATGGGCGATCCAGCGCCGGCGACCCGTCGCATGCAGGCGGACGACCGCGCCGCGCTCGTCTTCGGGCGCGGACAGGCCGTGAAGGACCAGGCGGTCGCCGTCGGGAAGTTCGATCTGCGTCATGGAAGGGGGATCGGGTCGGAGAAGCTCTCGGCCGGGATCAGTTCGAGAAGCTGGACCTGCCGGCCGCCGCCGGGCTGGTCGAAGGCGGGGGCGGCGATACCGACCTTCATCAGGGTGCCCGCGGGGACCGTGACGACGGAGTAGAACTCCGCCGTGTTGGCGGGCGGCAGGGCCATGGCCTCGCGCACGCCTTGCGAAGACGTCGGCTGAACGGGCGACAGCCAGGCCCCGAGGCGGTTCGCGCCACCCCCGTACGCCCGGTAGAAGGTCATGACGCGACCGGTGCGGACCTCCTCGACCGGTCCGGCCCAGGCCTCGACGAGGACGGCCGGAGCAGGCGCGGCATAGGTCGTGGGTGCGGCGACGGTGGAACAGCCTGCGAGGCCCAGCGTCAGGGCGGCCATAAGCATCATGACGGGCGTCAGCAGCCAGTCGCGCGTCGCCGCCCTGAAGTTCGTCATCGTCGTCTCCCCGATTCCCGCAACGAGGCTACACCCGGGTTTGCGTCAGCGGCTAGTAGACGTCGCGACGGTAGCGGCCGGTCTCGACGAGGTCGCGCAGGGCGTCGGCGCCGAGGACGGTTTCGAGCGCCGTGTTCACGCCTCCGGCCATGCCTTCGAGGCTGCCGCAGACGTAGATCGCGGCCCCGCGTGCGACCCAGTCGCGGACGCCAACGGCTTCAGCCTCGATCACTGCCTGAACATAGCGGCCGTCGCCGGGATCGCGCGAGAAGGTGCGATCGAGACGGGTCAGTGCGCCGCTCGTCAGCCAGCCGCGCAGTTCGGCGTCATGGAAACTGTCATGGGCCGCCGTACGCTCGCCGAACATCAGCCAGGCGCCGGCGGTCGCCTTCCGGGCAGCGCGAGCCTTCAAATGCGAGCGGAGGCCGGCGATGCCCGTGCCGTTGCCGATCAGGATCATCGGAGTCGCCGCGTCCGGGCCGTGGAAGGCGCGGTTGGCGCGGATGCGCATCGGTGCGATCTCGCCGATTCCCAGCGTCTCGGTCAGCCACCCGGAGGCGAGGCCGGGCGTTCCGTCGGGCCGGCGCATCAAACGGATCAGGAACTCGGCGCGGCCGTCTGCGGGCAGGGAGGCGACGGAGTATTCGCGGTGGGCCAGACCGCCCTCGGGCGAGGGGGCGCCGACCTCGGCGATGTCGCCTGCGACCCATTGCAGGGCGCCGTCGACGGGCTCGAACACCAGATGCCAGGCGCCCTCGCCGGGGCTGCCGGGGTTCAGCAGGCGGCGCTCGACCAGACGCCAGTCGGCATAGGCGGGCGGGGCCCAGTCGGGGGCGGCGACCGAGCCGGTCAGGCGGCTGAGCTCGCCCTGCCAGTGACGGACGGCGGCGGCGTCGCCGTTGTCGACCTCGACCGCATCGAACAGGGATCGCGCGCCGGCCGACTTCAGCCAGCCGTCCAGCGCGCGACCGAAACCGCAGAACTCGACATAGGTCCGGTCGCCGAGAGCGAGGAGACCGTACTCCAGCCCTTCCAGGCGCGTTTGATCGGTCATGATCCGGCGGACGAAGCGGGAGGCGCTGTCGGGAGCGTCGCCCTCGCCGGTGGTCGAGGCGATGAACAGGACGCGGGCGGCGCCGATCAGGTCGGTCGGCTCGATGTCCACTAAGGACTTCACCCGGGCGGGGCGACCGGCGTCGGCGAAGGCCTTGCGGGTCATCTCGGCCAGTTCGTCGCCGAAGCCGGTCTGACTGGCGACGGCGATCAGGGTCGAGCCCTGCTGCGCGGGCGCCGCTGGCCTGGCGCGGAACCGCCGGATCGTCCAGCCGGTCAAGCCGAGCCAGGCGACGACGGTCAGGGCCGCCCAGATCCACCGGATCGGGTCGTCGCTCACCCGGCGTCGTCCTCGTCCATCATGGCGACGAAGGCGGGGGTCAGGTGTTCGACGATACCGTCGGCGGTGCGAACCACCATCTGGGCGGCGAGGTCGTAGGCCTCCGCCGTCGCCGGACCTGCCTCGGGGCCCAGAACGGTCAGGGCGGTGGCCCAGGCGTCGGCGATCATGGCGCTGGCGTGGAAGACGGTGACGGAGGTCACGCCGTTGTCGATCGGCCGACCGGTGCGGCCGTCGATGGTGTGCGGATAGAGCCGGCCGTCGTGCTCGAAGGCGCGGCGCCAGTCGCCGGAGGTGGCGACCGCGATATCCACCAGGGCGGCGACGGTGCGGGTGGAGGGGGCGCCCGGCGGTTCCTCCAGACCGATCCACCACGGCTGGCCGTCCGGCTTCACGCCCTGGCCGCGCATCTCGCCGCCGATCTCGACGAGGTGGGAGGTCGCGCCGAGACGCGTCAGGGCTTCGGAGACCCGGTCCACCGCATGGCCCTTGGCGATGCCGGCGAAGTCCAGCCTCATGCCGCCGGGCTGCATGGCGCCGCGCGCGTCGCGGTTCAGGCGCAGCTTCTGCCAGCCGCTGACGGCCAGGGCCGCGGCGACCTCGGCGTCCGACGGAAGGACGGTCCCGACGCGCGCTCCGGACGGGCCGAAACCCCATAGATCGACGAGCGCGCCCAGGGTCGGATCGACCGCGCCATCCGTATCGTCGGCCAGATTCATGGAGGCGTCGAGCACCGTCCAGAAGGTCTGGGACAGGGCCCAGATTCCGGCGGGCGCGGCGTTGAAGCGGGAGATCTCGCTGGTCCGGTCCCACGGGCTGAAGGCGGCAATGACCGCGTCCAGCTCGGTCCGGACGGCGACCATCAGCGCCGGGTCGTCGATCCCGGCCGGGGCGACGGCGCGGACCGACCAGGTCGTGCCCATGGTCTCGCCGCCCAGCCGCCGGACGTCGTCGCCTGGCGGTCTGGACGGCGGAGCGCCCATGGGCGGGATCAGGACGCGGGTCGCCGACCGGTCGTCCGCCTCGCGGAGATCGAGCGGCGGCGGGGTTCCGCGCGATCCGCGAAGGGTCAGGGGAGGACCTGCAGGACAGCGGTGTACTGGGCCGAGGCGACCGGCGGGCCGCTGCGGCCGCCGCCGGCCGGGGCCGCCGGATCGCGCCACGAGGTGTTGACCCAGTACAGGCCGGCCTCGGGCCAGGCGATCGAGACCCGGCCCTCGGCGTCGGTCCTGGCGGTGATCTCTTCCGGGTTGTCGCGGTACTGCAGGCCGCCGCGCGCCACGACGACGTCGGCGTCGGCGTAGGGCCGGCCGTCCTTCAGGAACTGGAACACGCCCGGCTCACCGGCGACCAGGTCGTTCGGGTGGGTCACCGGGACCATCTCGATGCCGACCCCGCTCGGGGTGAAGACGGTGGTGGTCGGCTCGCCCAGGGTGACGAAGGTCTCCAGCCGGTTGGCGCTGAAGGCCGAGGCGACGTCGGTGGCGCCGGCCGGGATGTTGGCGGCCATCTCGGCGGCCGGACCCCGCCAGCGGCCCTGTTCGCCGTTCAGCGTCCAGGTCGCAGTCATGCCGGCCGAGGCGTTGGCGATCTTCCAGGTGCCCGGCTTGCTGACCTCGACGTCGAAGGTGGTGCGGTAGGCGCCCTGCATCAGGTTGGCGGCCGCGCCGGCCGAGCCGTCGGGCGCGGTGATCGACAGGCTCTCGGGCGACAGGCGCAGCGGGGCGTGGTCGGCGATGAAGACGCCGTTCGAGGCGCCGGCGTCGAACGAGACCCAGAAGGAGTCCCCCGACAGGACGGTGTGCGAGGGCATCAGCCAGCCCCGGTGGGCGCTGGCCGACATCGGCGCGGCGACGGCGGCCAGGACGGCCAGGGCGGCCAGGGCTTTCGTGGGAAGGATGGAGGTCTTCATGGCGACTGATCCCTAGCGGGTGACGGTGACGCGCACGGCGCCCAGTTCGGAGGTTCCTGCGGCGGAGGCGATGTTGGCCGCGCCGCCCCAGATGAAGGGCAGGCGGACGGTCTCGCGGCCGCCCTGTTCGCGGGCCGCCTCGACGACGATGTTGTACGAACCGGCCGGCAGGCTGGCGAGGCGGGCGCCGGAAACGGTGACCGTCTGGCGGCCCGGCGCGCGGGTCGGTCCGGTGACGCCGTCGATCGGCAGGGCCATGGCGCGGCCGCCCTTGCGCCACCAGGTGCGGATGTCCTTCAGATACTGTTCGCCGTCGCCATCGCCGCGCGCCGTGGCGCCGGCCTCGTACCACAGGGCGATGGTGCGCACGGCCGTCTGGGCCGTGTCCTGCTGCTCGATCCAGACCGCGACATAGGGGCGGTGATAGGCGGCTGTGGAGATCGGCGGCACGTCCAGGGTGACGGTCAGATCGGCGGCCAGGGCCGGGGCGGCGATCGAACCGGCGATCGCGGCGAGCATCAGGGGGAGAGGACGCATGGTGAGACTCGTCAGTGGATGAAGAGGAGGGCGATGATGACCGGGATGGCGATGCCCAGACCGACCAGGGGCCAGGTCGAGGCGCGGGTCCGGGCGTGTAGCCAGAGCAGGGTCAGACCGGTGACGGTGAAGACGATGCAGGCGACCGCAAAGACATCGATGAACCAGTACCAGACGGGTCCGGTGTCGCGGCCCTTGTGCAGGTCGTTGATGTAGGCGACCCAGCCGCGCGTCGTGGTCTCGCGCAGGGCCTCGCCCGTACCCCGGTCGATGGTGACCCAGCTGTCGGTGCCGGGGCCCTTCAGCGCGATATAGATTTCGTCCGGCGCGGTCTCGGTCGCCTTGCCGGCGATGGAGATATCCAGCTCCGAGGAGACCCAGCGGGCGATCGCGTCGGGGACCGGATCGGTGGTCTCGGTCGGGAAATCCGACAGCCGCTCCAGCAGAGGCGAGGGCAGGGTCGCCGTCAGCTCCATCGTCACGGGTTCGGCCGGGATCTGGGCGGCGTGGTTCAGGGTGATGCCGGTGATGGCGAACAGCAGCATCCCGGCCAGTGACAGCCCCGCCGAGATCCAGTGCCAGCGGTGCAGTTCCTTCAGCCAGAAGGCGCGCGCGCCGTTCATCGACCGCGCACGGGCGGCGGCCTTGGCGACAGGTTTTGCGGCGGCGTCGGTCACACACGGCCTGTGCCATACGTTGAGAATGATTTGCAAGTGCCCGGACCTCTGTTCGCCTGTCGTGGTGCTTGGCGACAGGGAGAATCCCGGCTGATAGGGTCGGGAAACGGGGGCGGGGAGTATCCTGATGCGGCGTATCGGTCTGGCGGCGGCGATGGCGGTGTGTCTGGCGGGGCCCGGATGGACGCAGCCGTCCGATCCGGTCGAGGCCGTGGACGTCTTCATCGGCACGGCGGGCAAGGGCCACACCTTCCCCGGCCCGGTCGCGCCGTTCGGCATGGTGCAGCTGAGCCCCGACACGGACTATCGCGCCTTCCGCCAGTCCTATGACTGGGCCTCGGGCTATCGCAACGACGACCCGACCATCATGGGCTTCTCCCACACCCATTTCTCCGGCACCGGCCACTCCGACCTGGGGGACGTCCTGATCACGCCGCAGACGGGCGACGCGGTGAAATGGGATGTGGGCGACGTCGCCACGCCCGGCTCGGGCTACCGCTCGCGCTACGACAAGAGCTCGGAGACCGCCGAGCCCGGCTACTATTCGGTCCATCTGACCGACACCAAGGTTCGGGCCGAGCTGACCGCCGGCGTCCGCACCGGCCTGCACCGCTACACCTTCGAGGACGGCGCGCGGGCGCGGGTGCTGCTGGATCTGCGCAACTCAATCTACGACTATCCGGGCAAGGTTCTGTGGTCGCGCATCCGGGTCCATCCGGACGGGACGGTGACGGGCTTCCGCGAGTTGCGCGGCTGGGCGCCGGGGCGGCAGCTGTATTTCGCCATGCGTTTCTCGGCGCCCATGGTCGGCCACGAGATCCAGAACCGCGAGACCGACGTCCCCTACAACGGTTTCCGCCAGCCGGGCCGAGCGCTGGATGACCGTCAACAGGTGCAGGGTCGGGCGCTGGAGGCGGCGTTCGACTTCGGCCAGATCGACGGGCCCTTGCTGGTCAAGGTCGCCATCTCCTCGGTCGACGAGGCCGGGGCCATCGCCAATCTGGACTCCGAAGGCGAGGGTTTCGACTTCGACGCCCGGCGCGCGGCGACGCGGGCGGCCTGGAACGAGGCGCTGGGCGCCGTCGACATCGAGGCCGAGCCGGAACTGCGCACCACCCTCTACACCGCGCTGTACCACGCCCTGATCGCGCCCTCGGTCCACTCGGACGTGGACGGTCGCTGGCGCGGCCCGGACAATGCGGTGCACAGGTCCGACTTCACCGTCCACTCGACCTTCAGCCTGTGGGACACCTTCCGGGCCGAGCATCCGCTGCTGACCCTGCTGGCCCCGGCCCAGCGCAACGCCGACATCGTCAACTCGCTGATCGCCGCGCAGCAGGTCAGCCCCTACGGCATCCTGCCGGTCTGGTCGTTCCACGGTCAGGAGACCTGGACCATGATCGGCTATCACGCCGTGCCGGTGATCGCGGACGCCTACCTGAAAGGCATTCCCGGCATCGACGGGAAGGCCGCGCTGGACGCCATGGTCGCCTCGGCCACCTACCGTCCCTACGGGGGCTTAGGCGACTATATGGACCTGGGCTACGTCCCCATCGACCGCGAGCCCGAGGCGGCGTCCAAGACGGTCGAATACGCCTATGACGACTGGACCATCGCCCGCATGGCCGAGCGTCTGGGCCGCGCGGACGTCGCCGCCGAGTTCGATCGCCGCGCCGGCTTCTGGCGGAACACCTGGGATCAGGAGACCCGCTTCGTCCGCGCCCGTCTGGCTGACGGTTCGTTCCGTGAGCCGTTCGATCCCGTCGCGATCAACTACGGCTCCGACTACACCGAGGGCAACGCCTGGCAGTATTCGTGGTTCGTGCCCCATGACATGGCGGCTCTGGTCGGCGTCATGGGCGGGGATGCGGCGACCGTCGCCAGGCTCGACGCCATGTTCGACTACGACAACGCCGGCCTCGACTACTCCCACGCCGAGGACATCGCCGGCCTGATCGGTCAGTACATCCACGGCAACGAGCCCAGCCACCACTCGGCCTATGCCTATGTCTATGCGGGCCAGCCCTGTCGGACGCAGGAGCGGCTGAAGCAGATCGTCGAGAGCCAGTACCACGCGCGGCCGGACGGCCTGTCGGGCAACGATGACGTTGGCCAGATGTCGGCCTGGCTGATGTTCACGGCCATGGGCTTCTATCCGGTGACGCCGGGCTCGGGTCAGTACGTCATCGGCCGCCCGTTCACCGAGCGGACGACGCTGAACCTGCCGAACGGGCGTCGGTTCGTGATCTCGACGGCCGGTCTGGCGGACGCCAACCGCTATATCCAGTCGGTCACCCTGAACGGCCGCCCGCTCGACCGCACCTGGATCGGGCACGATGAGATCACCGCCGGCGGCGAACTCCACTTCGTCATGGGTTCAGAGCCGAACCGGACATGGGGCGCTGGCGCGGAGGCGCGGCCGTATTCGATGAGCGGGCGCTGACGATCACCTCTGCGCGCGCGAAGGCGCGTGGGGCGGTGACGCGTCCGGCGCCATCTCAAACCCTGCAAACTACGTCGAACGGATTTTTCTATTCGACATGGAAATCCTGATCCAGTCAGTGTCGGCGGGACGTACACCCTTCCGAACGCGCCCTGGTTCGCGGCGGGTGTAGAGTTCATGGTCACGGTTCGCGGAGAGGGCGAACAGAGGATTTCGTCCGTTTCGTCCGTTTCGTCAGGGTGTTTTTCGTCAGGACGAACGGACAAACCCCCGCAGCACATTGGCCTCCGTGCTCAGCACCAGCCGGTCGATGTCGATCCGCTTCGGCGCGGCGAACAGGATGAAATAGTATTTCATCTGCTCGGACCACCAGTAGCCGGGGCAGTTGTCGCCCTGGGTCATCGGCCGGGTCGAGATGTCCTGCAGCGAGGTGTAGCCGTACTCGGCCTTCGAGCTGGACTTCATGTTGTGATAGTGGGTGGCCGCGATGGCGCGGTAGCGATCGTCGCGGTCGTGCTGCCACAGGTTCAGGCAGGCGTCGGCCACCTCGGGGCGCAGGCCGGTGCGCAGGGTGCGGGGGCGGGCGGTCGTGACGTCGGTCGATTCCGGCACGATCAGATAGCGATCCTGCATCGTCTCGTAGGTCTTGAGGAAGTCGTCGCCCTCGGTCTTGAAACCTGCCTGTCCCAGCAGCCCCGCCAGATAGGCGCCGAGCACCGTCTGCGACGTGCCGGTCACCGCGCCGGTCTCGTAGTCGACCATCGGGAACCACAGCAGGCCGTCGTAGCGCCTGCCCTGATGGTCGATCATGGCCTGCAGACACTGCTCTGCCGCGAGCTTCAGTTCCTCGTCGCCGAACAGCTCCGAGGCGTCCCACAGGTATTCGTAGAAACTGTCGGCATAGACGTCGATCGAGGCGTTGCGGCTGGTGAACGCGCCGGTCCCGGCATGGATGTTGGCCGCCATCAGGCCGATCTCGGACCGCATGTTCAGGGCATGCATCATCGCCCGCTTGGCCGCCGCATGGTATTTCGGCTCGCCCGTCAGCCGGCTGAGGACTCTAAACTCGGAGATGTAGGTGCCGATCTCGGCGAGGTTGGTCTCGGGGTCGCGCACCGCGCCGGTCTTCAGGTTCACATAGCGATACGGCAGGCCGTGCGGAGAGGCGTCGAACGCCTTCATCAGCCGGTCGGCAAGGTCCTTCGCCTTTTCCAGCAACACCGGATCGCCGCAGGCCAGGTGCGCCGACAAAAGGCCGCCGACCAGTCGGATATTGGTCTCGAAAACCTGGGCCTCGCCGTCGATGTCGAAGTTCAGGTTCGCCTTGACCCAGTCGACGCCCGCCTGGAACTCGGCGTCAAGCTCCATGATCCAGAGCGTGTCCAGCGCCTCGACCAGCGACAGACCCAGGTCTTGGCCCTCGATGAAGAAGGACTGGGACGTGCCGGAGACGGGATTGATCTCGTCCTTGCCCCAGGCGCGCTCGACATAGTGGTCCCAGGCCCATTTGAACTCGGCCTTCACATCGGCGCCCAGTTGTTCCCAATCCTGCGTGGCCCAGTCTTCGGACTGCGCGAAGGCGGGGAGGGGCGCCAGGCCGGCGAGCAGACCGCCTCCCGCCAGGGTCAGCGCCGAACGACGGTGCAGGGACAGGGTTCTCATCGCCGAACGCTCCGATTCACTCCCGCCGCACCATGGCGGTCGCCCCGACGGTCCGCCAGTCGCGCCTTGGGTGAATGCAGGCGGCCGGTCGCCATGCCCTCGACACCCGTGTCGGCGCGCGCTCCAAAGTTCTCCCGCCGGTTCACAACGCCTGTGTCGGCCTTCAGACATAAAGGGCGGGATGCACGCTTAGGGAATTGCTTTCCATCGACTAACCCTGTTGGTTGATCCGGGGGGGGTGGCACGATGAACGAGCTTGAGCAGCTCACCGCGAGAGAACGGCAGTGCCTGGTGGGTGTCGCACAGCATCGCCAGTCGAAGGAGATCGCGCGCGATCTCGGGATCTCCTCAAAGACCGTCGACAAGCATATCGAGACCGCGTGCAAGCGACTGGGCGTCGCCTCGCGCCGGGACGCCGCGCTGCTCTTGATCAAGGCCGGCCTACGGAACGAACCCGTAGGGGAGCCGTCCCGAGTAGCCGATGCCGCCTCGGGCGCCGCCTTCTTTCGCACGAAAGGAGGCCCCATTGACCCTCACACTACCGAACTGGACCTGGGATTATCTGGAGACCGTCTTCGAGGACCTGGCGCAAACACCGGCCGAGAAAGCGGCCGTCCTTCACCTGGTCGCGGTGACGCGCGAGATGAGCCCATTTCTCTCGAAGCTCGATCTGCTGCGCGAGATTATCTGCATCGGGCTCGTACTGTTGCCCGATCACGATCGGCCACCGAGCGCGGCCAATCTTCGACCGTCGAGTACCGCCGCGTCGGGCGGGATCTGCTAATGGTAATCGCCCTGACGTGCGGCATCGCCTTCCTGCTCGCGGGAGCCATCGGCGCGACGCTGATGATCCAGCACCTTTTGCACGCGGCGGATCAAGCCCAGCAACTGCGTTGATCCGCCTTCCAACAAGCGAAGTCCACCATGACCCCCGCCAGGCGGGAGAAGGAGCCCCCATGCAACGACGTGAATATGGACAGAAGCTGGCGACGGCCCTGTTCGAGACCGAAGACGCCATCGATGCAGCCCTGGAAAAGGCGGCCCACCTCATCGCCGCGATGTCTTCCATTCGCCGCGAGAACAACCTGTCCGCCGTCCTCGGCAGCCACGCCATGACCGGCGTCACCGGATCCGTCCGCTCGCTCGGCAAGGCGCGGGACCAGATCGTCGCCGCGCATCACGCACTTCAGACGGCCGCTCCGCAGGTCGGACTGGGCAATACCATCATGCAGGGCACGGGTGTCGGAAAGCCCGACGAGAGCCTGCCGCGTCCAACGGGTCTCAAGGTCGCCGCTTGATGCTATGCTCGCGGTTCGCCTCGACGGCGTATCGCGAGCCTCGGCATGTTCAACGACAATGTCCTGTTCCTGGCCACGGCCGCCCAGATCGGCGGTGTGATCCTGAACATCCTCGTGTGCGGCGCGGCCATCTGGAAAGGAGCGCACACCGAACGGGTCGCGGCTATTTCGATCGTGATCGCCTCGATCCTCTCGCCACTCGTTCAGAATTGGACCGACTGGACCTCGCCGCAGTGGAACATCCTCATCATCGACGCGGCGAATCTCGGGGTGTTTCTGTATCTGCTCGTCAGAACCCACAGGGTGTGGCTGCTGTTCGGCTGCGCGTTCCAGCTCCTGGCGATCCTCAGCCATATGGGCATGCTGATCGATCCGAGCGTCGTGGCGCGCGCCTATATCTCCACTCTGTATCTCATGTTCTACGGCCTCATGATCGCCCTGGCCGCCGGAATCTGGGAGGGTCGGCTACGCGATGCGCGCGCGCGAGTTGCGTCGGCCGAGCGGAATGTTCTAGCTTGATCCCATGACCTCCGCGACGCCAAACCCGATCGATATTGCCGTGGGCCAACGGGTTCGCGCCGTGCGCGAACTGCGTGGTCTCACCCAGACCGATCTGGCCAAGGCCACGGGCGTGACCTTCCAGCAGATCCAGAAATATGAGCGGGGCACCAACAGAGTGTCGGCCTCGCGCCTGATGCTCATTTCCCATGCGCTCGGACAGCCGGTGAGCACCTTCTTCGAGCCGGACGAGCCGGGGGCTCGGGATGGTCTGGACCTGTTCGCCGTGAGCGGCTCGAAGGCCTTGCTCGAGGCTTACGGGCGAATCGAGACGGCGGATCAACGCCGCATCGTCGTGGCGCTGGCGCGTTCGCTCGCCAGCGACCCGGCCGCCTGACTCAAACAGACCACACGGCTGCCCCTGCCGCCGTTCAGCGAGACGTCCTCGCAGGGTGGTCCTGACGCGCCGCTGCGTAGGCGTTGCTCGGTCTGGCGACGATGTCGATGAGCGTACCCATCGAGTCATCGACGTCGATGAGGTGAAGGCCCCAGCTCGGATCCAGACGGGTGGTCCGGATGCTCTGGCCGCCCAGGTCGTCGGTCCCGGGATCGGCTGACGTCCCGGCCGGGCGAAACCATGATGGGCGCGCCGAGGATCAGTGCGGAGACGATCTGTTCCTGGGCCGTTTCGCCGTCGATCTGTTGCGTAATCAGGCCGGTGATCATGGCTACACCCTGGCTTTGGCCGATGAGGACCCAGGACGATGGGAAGACCGTCGAACAGGAGTCTGAGGAACACGCCGGGCCGGGCGAGAAGGGGGTGACGCTGGACGCCGCCGCCAATCTATTTTAGGCTTAAAATATGTTGTCGCGCAGGGCCGTCAAAAGGATCGCCGTCGTCGGGGCCGGGCCCGGGGGGCTCTACCTCGCCATCTCGCTGAAACTGCGCGACCCGTCGCTGGATGTGGTGGTGCATGAGCGCAACCGGCCGGACGATACCTTCGGCTGGGGCGTGGTCTTTTCCGACCAGACCCTGGCCAATCTGAAGGCCAGCGACCCCGAGACCGCCGCGACCATTGAGGCCGCCTTCGTCCACTGGGACGACATCGACGTGCATATCCATGACCAGACTGTCCGCTCGGGCGGTCATGGCTTCGCCGGCATCGGGCGGCAGCGCCTGCTGACCATCCTGCAGGACCGCGCCCGCTCGCTGGGCGTCGATCTTCGGTTCCAGAGCGAGGTCGCGGATGTCCGCGCCCTGGACGCCGATTTGATCATAGCCGCCGACGGGTTGAACAGCCGCGTTCGCAACGAAACGCCTGAGGTGTTCGGCGTCGATGTCGATGTGCGGCCCAACAAATACATCTGGCTGGGCACGACCCAGGCGTTCGATGCCTTTACCTTCGCCTTCGTCCAGACGCCGCATGGCTGGATCTGGGCTCATGCCTATCAGTTCGAGCCGGGGGCCTCGACCTTCATCGTTGAATGTTCGGAGGCGACCTGGCGGGGTCTCGGTTTCGACGGGATGGATCAGGACCAGACCTGTCGCGCGGCCGAGGTGCTGTTCGCCGGGTGGCTGGGCGGTCATGCGCTGATGAGCAATGCGCGGCACCTGCGCGGATCGGCCTGGCTCAACTTCTCGCGCGTGGCCTGCGCCAACTGGCGCGACGGCAAGGTGGTGCTCCTCGGCGACGCCGCCCACACGGCGCATTTCTCGATCGGATCGGGCACGAAACTGGCGTTCGAGGACGCCATCCGACTGGCCCAGGCCCTGACTGAACCAGGAGATCTTGAGGCCGGCCTCGCCGCCTATGAGGCCGAGCGCCGCGTCGAGGTGCTGAAGCTGCAGAGCGCCGCCCGCAACTCGACTGAATGGTTCGAGACCGTCGACCGCTACGTCGATCTCGACCCGCTACAGTTCGCCTACAGCCTGCTGACCCGCAGCCAGCGCGTCAGCCATGAGAATCTGCGCCTGCGCGACCCTGCCTTCCTGACACGGGTCGAGCGCTGGTTCGCCGATCAGGCCGGGGCTCCGCTCACGGACGATCCCCCCGCACCGATGTTCGCGCCCCTGCGGCTGCGAGGTCTGACCCTGCCCAACCGCGTGGTCGTTTCGCCCATGTGCATGTATTCGGCGGAAGACGGGACGGTCGGCGACTTCCACCTCGTCCATCTCGGCGGCCGGGCGCTGGGCGGCGCGGGACTGGTCTTCACCGAGATGACCGACGTCTCGGCGGACGCCCGGATCACGCCCGGATGCGCCGGGATGTACCGCCCGGAACACCGCGACGCCTGGCGGCGGATCGTCGACTTCGTCCACGCCCAGGGCTCGCGCATCGCTATCCAGCTGGCCCATGCCGGCCGCAAGGGCTCGGTCGAACGGCCCTGGGGTCCGCGCGCCGATCAACCGCTTGAGGACGGCTGGCCGCTGATCGCCGCCTCCGCCATTCCGTGGTCGGACGAAGATCAGACCCCGCGCGAGATGACCCGTGCCGATATGGACCGCGTCCGCGACGACTTCGTCCGCGCCGCCGGCTGGGCCGACGAGGCCGGCTTCGACATGGTCGAGCTGCACTGCGCCCACGGCTATCTGCTGTCGTCCTTCCTGACCCCTGTCTCCAACCACCGCATAGACGCGTACGGCGGCTCACTGGAGAACCGCCTGCGCTTCCCGCTCGAGGTCTTCGCCGCCCTGCGCGCCGTCTGGCCCGACGACAAGCCGATGTCTGTCCGCCTGTCGGCCACGGACTGGGTCGACGACGGCCTCACCTCCGAGGACTCCGTCGCCATCGCCCGCGCCTTCGCCGACGCGGGCTGCGACCTTATCGACGTCTCGGCCGGCCAGACCTCCGAGCACGCAAAGCCGGTCTATGGCCGCATGTACCAGACGCCGTTCAGTGACCGCATTCGCAACGAGGCGGGGGTGGCCACCATGGCGGTCGGCAACATCTATGAGACCGACCACGTGAACAGCATCCTGGCCGCCGGCCGGGCCGATCTGTGCGCCCTCGCCCGGCCGCATCTGGCCGATCCGAACTGGACCCTGCGCGCCGCCGCCGAACTGGGCTGGCGCGGCATCCAGCCCCCCCTTCAATACCGCGCCGGCTTCGCCCAGCTGGCCCGGAACATGGAACGCCAGTCGCAGGCGGGACCGGTATGAGCGGCGCGCTGGACGGGCGCCATGCGGTGGTGACGGGCGCCGGGTCCGGCATCGGTCGCGCGACCGCCGAACGCCTGGCCGAGGCGGGGTGCCTCGTCACCCTGATCGGCCGCCACATCGGCCGGCTGGACGAGAGCGCCGACCGCATCGGCGCCGCCGCCTTCGCCGCCCCGGCGGATGTGACCGACGCCGAAGCCCTGGCGGCCGCTATCGAGGCCGGGCGGGACCGGTTCGGGCCGATCGACATCCTGGTCAACAACGCCGGCGGGGCGTCTTCTGCGCCCTTCCTGAAGACCGACATCGCCGACCTCCGGGCCATGCTGGCCCTGAATCTTGAAGCGCCCGCCGAGGCCGCGCGTCTGGTCCTGCCGGGAATGCTGGCCCGCCGCTGGGGCCGAATCGTCAACGTCGCCTCGACAGCGGGCCTGAAGGGCTACGCCTACGTTTCCGCCTATGTCGCGGCCAAGCACGGGCTGGTCGGTCTGACCCGGGCGCTGGCGCTGGAGGTCGCGAGCAAGGGCGTCACCGTCAACGCGGTCTGCCCCGGTTTCACCGACACCGATCTAGTGGCGCGATCCGTGGACGCCATCGTCGGCAAGACCGGGCGGACCGGGGACGAGGCGCGCGCGGCGCTGGCCGCCTCCAATCCCCAGGGACGGCTGATCACGCCCGACGAAGTCGCCGCGACGATTGTCTGGCTGTGCGACGGGGCAGCGTCCGGCATCAACGGCGCGGCCGTGCCGGTGGCCGGGGGCGAACTGTGAGCGCCGCCACCCCCCTGCCTGACAGACTGGGCGGCGCGCCGGACGGCAAGCGGTCGCTGAGGCTGTGGCTGCGAATGCTGACCTGTTCGACGGCGATCGAGCAACGTGTTTCCCAGCGGCTCAGGGACGAGTTTGGCTCGACCCTGCCGCGTTTCGACCTGCTGTCGGCGCTGGACCGCGCGGGCGAAGCCGGCCTGACCATGGGCGAGGCGTCCCGCAAACTGATGGTGTCCAACGGCAATGTCACCGGCCTGGCCGTGCGGCTGAGAGCGGACGGGCTGATCGAGGCCATGGACGGGCCGGACCGGCGCGTGCAGCGCCTCCGCCTGACGTCGCTCGGCCGATCGCGCTTCGCCCTGATGGCCGAAGCGCACGAACACTGGATCGAGGCCCTGTTCGCCGATCTGAGCGAGGCCGAGGCCGAAGATCTGACCCATCTGCTGGAGCGCGCCAAACACTCGCTCCACGCCGTCACCCCTGAGGATCTGAACCGATGAAGGCGCGCGACTATCGGCCCGAGCATTTCCTGTGGTCCGTCGATGACGACAGGGTGGCGACCCTGACCCTGAACCGGCCTGAGCGGAAGAATCCGCTGACGTTCGAGTCCTATGCCGAGATGCGCGACCTGTTCCGCGCCCTGATCCAGGCCGACGACTGCAAGGTCATCATCGTCACCGGCGCAGGCGGCAATTTCTCGTCGGGCGGCGACGTGCACGAAATCATCGGTCCGCTGACCGAAATGGACATGCCGGCCCTGCTGACCTTCACCCGAATGACCGGTGATCTGGTCAAGGCGATGCGCGGCTGCCCCCAGCCGATCATCGCGGCGCTGGACGGGGCCTGCGTCGGGGCCGGGGCGATCATGGCCATGGCCTCGGACCTGCGGATCGCCACGCCGAAGACGAAGACGGCCTTCCTGTTCACCCGCGTCGGGCTGGCCGGTTGCGACATGGGCGCCTGCGCCATCCTGCCCCGCCAGGTGGGCCAGGGGCGGGCGTCGGAACTGCTGTTCACCGGCCGGGTCATGACCGCCGAAGAGGGCGAACGCTGGGGCTTCCACAACCGCATCGTCGAGGCGGAGGCCTTGATGCCGACGGCCCTTGAACTGGCGCTGGCTCTGGCGAGAGGACCGACGTTCGCCCACGGCATGACCAAGAACCAGCTCAACATCGAATGGGACATGAGCCTGGACGCCGCCATCGAGTCCGAGGCCCAGGCCCAGGCCATCTGCATGCAGACCAACGACTTCCGCCGCGCCTACGAGGCCTTCGCCGCCAAGCGCGAGCCGGTGTTCGAGGGGAACTGACCATGGCGGACCGCACCTTTCTCGACTGGCCGTTCTTCGACGATCGCCACCGCGCCTTCGCCGCCGCCATTGAGGCCTGGGCCGAGGCCAACGGCGACGCGCTGCATCTGCACGGCGATCATGATCTGGACGGAGATTGCCGCAGGATACTGAAGGCGCTGGCCGACGGCGGCTGGTTGCGCAATGCCGTGCCCGACGCGGACGGCAAGCTGGACGTGCGCACCCTGTGCCTGACCCGCGAGACCCTCGCCCGACGCTCGGGTCTGGCCGACTTCGTCTTCGCCATGCAGGGTTTGGGCTCCGGCCCGATCAGCCTGTTTGGGACCGACGATCAGAAGGCTCGCTGGCTGCCCGGCGTGGCGGCGGGCGAGACCATCGCCGCCTTCGCCCTGTCGGAGCCCGATGCCGGTTCGGACGTGGCGGCACTGTCCACCACCGCACGTCGCGACGGGAACGGCTGGGTGCTGGACGGGGTCAAGACCTTCATCTCCAACGGCGGTCTGGCCGACCGCTATGTGGTGTTTGCCCGGACCGGCGAAGGGGAGGGCGCGCGCGGCCTCAGCGCCTTCGTCGTCGACGCCGGTACGCCGGGGTTCGAGGTCGTGGAGCGCATCCCGTTGATGGCGGCCCACCCTCTGGCCACGATCCGGTTCACCGCCTGCCGCATCGACGGCGACCGGATACTGGGCGCGCCGGGCGAGGGGTTCCGCATCGCCATGGCGACGCTGGACGTGTTCCGCTCCACGGTCGCGGCGGCGGCGCTGGGCTTCTCGCGCCGCGCCTTCGACGAGGCGGCTTCACGCACCGTCGCCCGCAAGCTTTTCGGCGCGCCGATGAGCGACCTGCAACTGGTCCAGGCCGCTCTGGCTGACATGGCGTTGAAGATCGATGCCTCGGCCCTGCTGATCTACCGCGCCGCCTGGCTCAAGGATCAGGGCGCGCCGCGCGTCACCCGCGAGGCGGCCATGGCCAAACTCTACGCCACCGACGAGGCCCAGCAGGTCATCGACGCGGCGGTACAGCTGTTCGGCGGCCTCGGTGTCGTCTCCGGCCATCCGGTCGAGCGGCTGTATCGCGAGATCCGCGCCCTGCGCATCTATGAGGGCGCGTCCGAAGTGCAGAAGATCGTCATCGCCCGGCAGGTTCTCGCCGGGATGGGTGGAGGCGTCTGATGGGGGCCAGCGGACACATCGACCGGTTCGTCATCGACCACCTGCCTCCCGCGGACCAGCGGTCCGACCTCATCTTCGACCTGCCGGAGCTCGCCTATCCCGAGCGGCTCAACGCCGGAGTCGAACTGCTGCGCCGGGCCATCGCCGCCGCTGGTCCCGACGCCCGCGCGCTGATCGACAGTGACCATGAGTTCTCGTGGACCCGGGTCGACGCCATCTCGGACCGGATGGCGCGGGTGCTGATCGAGGACATGGACCTGGTGCCCGGCAACCGCGTCCTGCTGCACGGTCCCAACAGTTCCTGGACCGTGATGGCCTGGTTCGCCGTCCTGAAAGCCGGCGGCGTCGTGGTCGCCACCATGCCGATGCTCCGGGCGACCGAACTGGCCACTGTCATCGACAAGGCCCAGGTCAGCCATGCCCTGGTCTATCAGATGTTCAGTGACGTGGTTGCCGAGGCGTGCGCCCTCGCCCCGTTGCTGACGCGCGTGATGGACTCCGCCGCGCTGCAGAACGCCGCGCAAGCCCTGCCGCCTGGCGTCAGTTTCACCGCCGTCGATACGGCCGTCGACGATCCTGCCCTGATCGCCTTCACCTCTGGCACCACGGGCAAGCCCAAGGGCTGCGTCCATTTCCACCGCGACATTCTCGCCATGGCCGACACTTTCGGCCGCCACATCGTCGGCCTTACGAGGGACGATATCGTGGTCGGCACGCCGCCGATCGCCTTCACCTTCGGCCTCGGCGGGCTGGTGGTCTTCCCGGCCGCCGCCGGCGCCGCGACCGCCTTCCGCGACCGGCCCGGCTTCGACGCGCTGGCCGAGACGGCCGCGCGCTGCAAGGCCACCGCTCTGCTCACTGCCCCGACCGGCTATCGCGCCCTGCTGAAGCTGGCCGGCGACCACGACCTGTCCAGCCTGAGCACCTGCGTCTCGGCGGGCGAGGCCCTTCCCGCCGCCACCTCCGACGCCTGGCATGAGGTGACGGGCGTCCGCATCATCGACGGCATCGGCTCGACCGAGATGATCCACGTCTTCATATCGGCGCGCCGCGGCGACATCCGCCCCGGCGCGACCGGCAAGGCTGTGCCGGGCTATGAGGCTCGCATCATCGACCCCGCGGGCCAGCCTCTTCCACCCGGCGAGACCGGACGGCTGGCGGTTCGCGGCCCGACCGGCTGCCGCTATCTCGATGACGACCGCCAGGCGGCCTATGTCCAGGACGGATGGAACCTGACCGGGGACGTCTACCGGCTGGATGAGGATGGCTATTTCTGGTTCGTCGCCCGGGCCGACGACATGATCATCTCGTCCGGCTACAACATCGGCGCGCCCGAGGTGGAGAACGCCCTGCTGCGTCACGCCGCTGTGGCCGAGGCCGCCGTGATCGGCGCTCCGGACGAGGAACGCGGCCAGATCTGCAAGGCCTTCGTCGTTCTGAATCCAGGCATCGATCCGTCCGCGGACCTGCGCGACGAACTCCAGACCTTCGTGAAAGGCGTTATCGCCCCCTACAAATATCCCCGCGCGCTCGACTTCGTGGAGAGCCTGCCCAAGACCCCGACCGGCAAGCTGCAACGTTTCCGGCTCAAGGAGACCCTATGACCGCCGCCCTGTCCGGCCAGGTTTTCGCGGTCGAACGTCGCGTGCGTTTCGCCGACTGCGACGCAGCGGGCATTGTCTTCTTCCCGCGCTATTTCGAGATGCTGAACGGCGTGGTCGAGGACTGGTTCGCCCAGGCGCTCGGCGTTTCCTTCCGCGAATTGCACATGGACCGGGGCGTCAGCGTTCCGACGGCGGCCATCGAAGCCCGGTTCATCGCCCCGTCACGGCTGGAAGACGCCCTGACCGCCACCCTGACCGCGACCCGGCTGGGCGGTGCGTCCTGCGACCTGCGCCACCGTTTTCATGCCGGTGATGTGCTTCGCTTCGAGGCGACCCAGACCCTCGTCTTCGTGGGCACCTCGCTGAAACCCGAACCCTGGCCCGACGAATTGCGTGCCGGCATCGCACCCTTTCTGGAGACCATCGCATGAACCGCGCTCTGCTCCCCGAAGGCTGGCCCCGGCCCAGGGGTTATTCCAACGGCGTCGCCGCCGAGGGCCGGATGGTGTTCGTCGCCGGCCAGATCGGCTGGACGCCCGAGGGGGTCTTTCCGGACGGCGGGTTCGTGCCCCAGGTGCGTCAGACCCTCGTCAACACCCTGGCGGTCCTGGCCGAGGCCGGGGCGGGGCCAGAGCATGTCGTCCGCATGACCTGGTATGTCGTCGACAAGGGTGAATACCTGTCGGCGTTACGCGAGGTCGGAGCGGTCTGGCGCGAGCTGATCGGACCCCACTATCCCGCCATGGCCGTGGTCGAGGTCAAGGGCCTGATCGAGGACGCAGCGCGGGTGGAGATCGAGAGCACGGCGGTCATCGCTGACTGATCCAGAGGGCGCGCGGTGAGTCAGCCCAACGCCAGCTTTTTCCTCCTGAACAGCCAGACCGCGACGATGCTCGCCGCGCAGGTTTTCGGCGGAACTCAGCGCACCAGCCAGCGCGATCCGAAATAGCCGGCCACCGCCGCCGTGCTTGCGAGGAAGGTGCCCCACGCCATGTCGACCAGGGTGATGGTCATCGACCAGCGGGTCAGGGTCGCCTGGTTGGTCAGGTCATAGGTCGCATAGGCGACGAGCCCGATGACGGCGCCGTTGATCGCCGCGCGCTGCCAGGAGCCTTGCTGCAGCGCCGGAACGGTCGCCAGGAAGGTCACGCCGGACAGGAACAGAAGGTAAAAGGCGATGGCAGGCGGCGGGTCGAAGGATTTTCTCATCCAGTCGCCCAGCACCGGGCGATAGAGGCGGTCGCCCATCATCGTCAGCCAGACGGCGTCGAGCGCCAGCATGACGACGGCCGAAGTGCCGAAAGCAGCGAGGTAACGCATCGGTTCAGATCCCCTTCAGGCGGTAATGGCTGACGCCCCAGACTGTTCCGTCGCTGTGGCCAAACAGGCCGGCCGTCGCCATGAAGAAGCGGCGCCAGCGTCGCATCCAGAGAGCGTGATCGACGCCGTAGACCGCCTTCATCAGACCCCGGATCTCGTCGACGTTGTTGTCGAAATTATTCAGCCAGTCGTCGGCCGTGCGCTGGTAGTGGGTCCCGCTCCAGCGCCAGTCCTGCTCGACCTCGAACAGGTCGGCGTACTGGCGGATCAGGTTGTGGCTGGGCATCACCCCGCCGGTGAAGAAATGCTGGGCGATGAAGTCGGCGTCGTCCGAGACCTCGAACCGGTAGGGGGCGTCGATGTGGCTGAAGACGTGCAGGAACATCCGCCCGTCCGGCTTCAACCAGGTCCGGGCTCTGGTCAGCAGGGCGCGCCAGTTGGCCATATGCTCAAACATCTCCACCGAGACGATCCGGTCGAAGGTCCTGTCGAGATCGAAGACGTTCATGTCCGCGGTGACGATGGTCAGGTTCGTCAGGCCGCGCGCGGCGGCCTCGGCGTCGATGAAGGCCTTCTGGCTGCGGGAGTTCGACACGGCCGTGATGGCTGAGGCGGGATAGTGTTCGGCCATCCACAGCGACAGCGAGCCCCAGCCGCAGCCGAGCTCCAGGATCGCCTGACCGTCCTTCAGCTCCGCGTGTTCGCAAGTCATCCGCAGCGCCGACGCCTCCGCATCGTCGAGCGTGGCGTCCGGCGTCTCGTAGAAGCAGCTGGAGTATTTCCGGTGCGCGCCGAGGCAGAGCTGGAAGAACCGTGCGGGCAGTTCGTAGTGCTGCTGGTTGGCGGCGTCCGTGTGCTCGGCGACAGGCCGGTCGGCCATCTCGCGGGCGAATCCGGCCTCATCTTCGGGAGCGGATGCGTATCCCTTGCGCGCGGTCGCAACCAGAAGCGCGATGGCGGGGCGGGTGATGAAGTCGGGGAAGGGCGCGTCCTGAAGTTTGTTCACGCGTTGGGCGAGGAGGCTCATAGGTGTGGTCCTTCAGGTTCAGCGCTGGATCAGCTGGCGGGTCGGCAGGCCGAGCTCGACCATCCGGTTGCGCAGGCGGGTCTGTTCAGCCGCGCTCATGGTCGGGCTGCGCGAAAGCAGGGCAGGGAAGCGGCCGTCGGCCGTCGTGGCGATCATCCAGCTGTAGTCGGGGGCGACGTCGATGACCCAGTAGCGCTGGCGGATCAGGCCGGCGAAGAAGCTGGCCTCGAACTTGGCGTTGGTCGAGGTGTCGGTGACGCGGGCGCGCGTGTTGAGGGTGGTGACGCGACCGTCGCGAGCGCCCCGGTGACAGGTCTGGCTGATCGAGAAGTCATTGGGCGCGCGCCGGCTCCAGACCTGGCTGGCGGCCCAGCAGTCGCGCTGATGGTCGTTCGGCGTGCGCAGGATCTCGTGCCAGCGCCCCATGAAGCGGTCGAGGTCGATCGTGCGTCTGGGTTCCGGCGCCTCTGCTGATGCGGCCGTGGCGATTATCAGAACAAGGGCAGCCGCGAGCGGCAGGGCCAATCTAGGCATGTCGGGTTCCGGTGGAGGTTTCGGACGGTCCCCCGACCGTGACGGGATGGGAGGGCGTGACCCCGCCGCGCAGACGCAGGCCCTTGAGAAGAAGGCGAACCGCCTCCCAGTGGATCCCGGCGATGACCTTGAGCGTGAGCAAGGGATGGCCGAGCCAGGCGCGGCGCAGGTTGGCGTCGGTGATCTCGGAGCGGAGGCCCGAGAAGCCGGTCAGCAACAAGGGACCGTTGGCGTCGTCCACGGTGATGGAGACGCGGGCGATCTCCGCTGCCTCGCTCTCCGGCGGATCAACCTCGAACCGGTAGGTCAGGTCCATGTCCATGAACGGCGAGACGTGGAAGGCCTTCTCGACCGACTGCCGCAAAGACCCCGAGGCGCCGCCGACCGGCATCAGATAGGCGTGGCGCCCGCCAAAGGTGTTGGACACCTCGTAGAGGATGGCGCTCAGCCGGCCGTCTTCGGCATGGCAGAAATAGACGCTGAGCGGGTTGAAGGCGTAGCCGAGGATCCGGGGCAGGGTCAGCAGTTGCACCCGCCCGCCGGTTGCGAGGCCCGCAGCGCGCATGCGCTGTTCGATCTGGACTTTCAGAGGCATGGCGGAGCCGTCGCCGTGATCGCTCTGTCGCAGGCTCATCAGGCCGAACCGCCCAGACCCGAGCCACCGCAGACGGCCGACCAGATCGTCCCATTCATCGAGGTCGATCAGCAGCATGAACAGCCGATAGCGCAGCGCATGGACGCGGGGCCGCAGGCGGCGGTGGAACACCGGGCCCGAGTAGATTCCCGATCTCAGGCCCGTGATCATCGGTCCGCCAGGGCCTCGAGGGCGGGGATGGGCATGGGGATTCGGTCGCTCTCGTTCGGCACGCTCCAGGGCCTGCGAACGCCGCCAATATCTTCGGCGACAGCCAGACCGGCCTGGAGACCGTCCTCGTGGAAGCCCGAGCCGAACCAGGCGCCGCAGAACCAGGTGTTGTTCCGTCCCTGCAGCGAGCCGAGGCCGCGCTGGGCCAGCATCGCATCCGCGTTGAAGATGGGGTGATCGAAGTCGCGGTCGGCGAGCACCAGGGCCGGATCTGGCTCACGCTCGGGGTTCAGGGTCACGAAGAGTTCCGGTCCGGAAAGCCCCTGCAACAGGTTCATCCAGTAGGTGACGCTGGCGGCGCCGCCCGCATCGGCCCGGCCGGCGCCGACGTAGTTCCAGGCGGCCCAGGCGCTGCGGCGGCGCGGCATGAAGCTGCGGTCGCGGTGCAGGACGACGCGGTTGCGACCATAGGCCATGGGCTGGAGCAGGCGCTGCTCGTCGCCGCTCGGCTGAGCCAGCAGGGCCAGGGCCTGATCGGAGTGGACGGCCAGAACAACCGCGTCGAACCGTTCCGCGCCACGGCGGGTATGCAGGGTCGCGCCATCGGCGCCGCGCTCGATGCGGGAGACCGGCTCGTTGAGGCGAACTTCTCCCCGGAAATCGGCGGCGAGCGCCTCGACATATCGACGGCTGCCGCCCGCGACCGTGCGCCAGGTGGGCTCCATGTCGACTTCGAGCAGGCGATGGTTGCGATAGAAGCGGATGAAGGCGGCGGCCGGATAGTCCGCCATCTGGCGCGGCGTCGACGACCAGATCGCGGCGGCCTGGGGCAGCAGATGCAGGTCGCGGAAGCTGTCGCCGTATTTGCGATAGTCCAGGTAGCGGCCCAGCGAGCACAGCGACCGATCCAGTTCAGCCAGGTCGCCGGCGGCGGTCCGGTGAAACCGCTTCAGATCCATCAGCATGCCCCAGAACCGGGGGCTGGCGAGGTTGCGCTTCTGGGCGAACAGGCCGCGCGCGCCATGGCTGGAGTATTCGAAACCGCCCGCGTTCATCGAGACGGCGAACGACATATGCGCCGCCTTGCTCGCCACGCCGAGATGGTCGAGCAGGGCCGTAAAGTTCGGATAGTTCGGCTCATTGTAGACGATGAAGCCGGTGTCCACCGCGATGGGTCCATCCGGCGACGGCGCGTCGACAGTGCAGGAATGACCGCCCAGCCTGTTTTCCGTCTCGAACAGCACGACCTCGTGGCGCCGCGACAGCAGCCAGGCGGCCGAGAGGCCGGCGATGCCCGCACCCACCACCGCGATGCGCCGCTTCGGGCCGGTCGTTGCGTCGAGGGTGCGGTCGAACATTGAGCTGCCTGTGGTCGAACTTTGGGCCTGTGCAACTACGCGCGGACGCCCGCTCCGGATGCCGATCGGCGATCAGTCTCGGGAGAGGGTCATGTGGACGACGTCGGTCCGCCCCGAGCGGAACCCGGCCTCGCAGTAGGCGAGGTAGTAGCGCCACAGATTATGGAATCGCTCATCCTTGCCCGCGGCGGAGCCGGTATCGAAAGCGACCCGCCAGCGGCGAAGGGTTTCCGCATAGTCGGCGCCGAAGCGGCGAACCACCCGTCCGTCCAGTCCGGCGGCGCCGACAGCCCGCGCCAGCCGGGTCTCGGACGGCAGCATGCCGCCGGGGAAGACGTACATCTGGATGAAGTCGGGTCGCCGGCGATAGGTCGCGAGCAGGTCGTCCCGGATCGTGATGATCTGCAGGCCGGCGCGGCCGCCGGGCGCGAGCCGGGCGCGGACCGTCTCGAAGAAGGTCGGCCAGTAGGCCTCGCCCACCGCCTCGAACATTTCGACGGAGACGACGCGATCGAAGGCCCCCTGGACGTCACGGTAGTCGATCAGCTGGATCGAGACCCGGTCGTCGAGCCCGGCCTGGGTGATGCGCTGCTCGGCGAAGGCTTTTTGGGAGGGCGACAGGGTGATGGCGGTGACGCGAACACCGCGCTCTGCTGCCAGATATTCTGCGAACCCGCCCCAGCCGCAGCCGATCTCGAGAACCGACTGACCCGGCTGGATGTCGGCGGCGTCCGCCAAAGCGGCGTATTTGGCGTGCTGGGCGGCTTCCAGCGCCTGGTCCGGCCCGGTGAAGAGGGCGGAGGAATAGGTCATCCCCCGGTCCAGCCACTGGGCGTAGAAATCGTTGCCGAGATCGTAGTGGGCGACGATGTTCCGCCGCGAGCCCTTGCGGGTGTTCGACGAGAAGGCATGGCGGATCGCGTCGATCGCGCGTGCGACCGGATTGCCGCCCACAAGGCGGCCGAGGTGGTCGTAGTTGTCGGCGAAAGCCAGGAGCAGGGCAGGGAGGTCCGGCGTGTCCCAATCCCCGGCCACATAGCCTTCCGCAAACCCGATATCCCCGCGCTTGAGCATCCGCGAGAACGCTCGCCAGTTCCGGATACGCCACACGACGGCCTGGGACGACCCGGGGCCGACCGCCAGCGAGCGTCCCGCAGGATCGACGATCACAAGGCGGCCGACCCGCCACAGCGAAGACAGGGCTCCGATCAGGGGGACCACCCAGGGCGGCCTGGCTTCGCTGTACGAAGCCGTCTCGATCACGCCCGGTGTGTCGGTCATCGTCTATCCCAGTTGGCCGCTGAGGATGATGCAATGACCCCGTGGCACGCAGGACGTGCGGTGGATGTCATCACGCCGCGCTCGGCTGAACCCTGTAAGCTACGCGAGCACGGGTGGGCCGGATGCGGCTCAGCTGGTAACCGGGGCCGGGAAACTGTCAGGGTTGATGGGGCGAACGGCCCCTGATGCTGTCAGTCTATAGCCAAAAGGTCTCCGGCAAAATCTCATCTTCCCACGCACAAGTGGACGGGGTGACGCGGCTCTCGACGTAGCCGACCCGCATATCCGCTGCCCTGATCGAGGAACGCGTCGCCGGGCGCCGGCACGAGCCCTTTAAGGGTGCAGATCTGCGCGGAGATCGGATCGTGACCGCCTACGTATTGTGCGCGTCGGCGTAACCCCGTCAGATTTTGGTTGAAGGCTGCGGGGTCTGACGCACGGAGCTTGACTATCGCCGCCGCGCACAGGTCGCGTTTTGCGGGCCCATTCCTCCGGCGGCGTGCCTATAAGGCGGCCCATCGCACCGGAGCTGAACCCATGGCTGTCGAGACCGTCTACATCATCCAGGCTTATGTCCAGGGGCGCGGAAAAGGCCTGAAGGCTGAGCCGCAGATGGGCTGCACGTCCGCTGAGGAAGCCCGCCGGAAAGCCGAACGTCTCGCGCCGCTCCGACTGGGCGTGGTTGCGTTCGCCGTCTCGGCAGACACCGAGATGGGTGATTATGACGAGAATCCCACAATCCTGTTCAAGGCAGGCCAACTTCCGCCGCCATGGAACGGGGAATAGGCTATGGGGGAGCCGCTACGTTATCCCCCCCACACGCCTTCGCCGAGATTCACAATGATGACAGACCCTGAACGCATCGATGCGCTCCTCGACATGGTCGATCCTGATCGCGTGGCGAACGTAAGCCGGGGTCCAGAGCTGGCCGTGCTGGGGCTCGCCGTCGCCAAGCCAAGGGGGGGGTATCAACCCACAAATGCTGGTTGGGTGATGATCGGCAATCGCGGCAGAGCTTTCCAGCCTCAAAAGTAGCTGCCCGACCGAGGCGCTGGGGGGCGCTGTCAGGCCAACGCCAACTCATCTCCGCCAGGGGCGGATTCAGCGGCTGACGGGGCTAGTGTTTCGTAAGCCGGTTTCGCCGGCGAAGATAACCGGCGAAATTCGCCTTGGCAGACCTGGCTTGTCAGCCCTCATCGGCGAATTGTTCGCGCCATGCCCGTAGTCCAAGCCAGACCCCCGCCAACACAAACGGGGTGAGCAAGCCCGCGCCGAGTGTGGCGTCGAACTGGGTCCATACGCGCTCCAGCCCCTTCAAAGGTAACAGCATCAGGCCAACGGCATAGTAGGCGATCGCCACCGTCGACAGACCCTCGACTGCCTGTTGCAGCCTCAGCTGAGCTCCGGCGCGGCGGTCCATCGACGCCAGCAGGGCGGCGCTGGTAGCTTCGGCGGCGACTTCGACGCGGGTGTTGAGCATCTGTGTCATGCGGGCGATCCGCGCGATGGCTGCACGCTGACGTTCCGCCACCGCGTCGCAGGTCCGCATCGCCGGGTCCAAACGACGCTGCATGAACTCGCCCAGCGTCAGAAGACCCTCGATGTGATGCTCGCGCAGCCGCTCGATCCGCTCGCGAACGAGGCGGTGATAGGCCGCGGCTGCGTCAAAGCGGAAATTCGTACGACTGATCAGCGCCTCGGTTTCGCCGGCGACAGCCGCCAGTCGATCCAGCAACAGCCGGTCGGCATCTGGATCGGCATCTTCGGCGAGTTGATGAGCGAGGTCCGCCGCCGTGGCCTCGATGCAAGAGAGGGCCGCGGCCGACTCCCCGGCGACGGGAAAGGCAAGAAGAGCCATCAAACGATAGGTTTCGACCTCCAGCAGGGTCTGAACAAGTCGCCCGGTCAGGGCACCGTCGCCGACGTCGTCGGATAACAGCAAAAACCTCGTCATGCCTTCCGCATCGGGTCTGAAATCAGTCAGAACAAGGGTGTCGCTGTCGACCAGTCGGCCACCGGTGACGCCGACGGCAAACAGGGCTGTGCCGGCAGTCACATCTGTGTGGCTCCAAACCTCCAGCCTCGTCGCGACCAGCACGTCGCCGGGCCAGGCTCCGAGCCAGTCAATCGGCACCATGTCGAGGGCGGTCTCGGCGAAGGGCGCCTTGTTCACGGGCGAGCGGAAGAAGGTCCAGGTCGAAAACTCAGTGTGGCGCTCCCATCGCAGACGCCATGTCCCGGCTTCAAGGCCGCACCAGCGGGCTGTGGGGCCCGGTTCGGCTTGCCCAAGGCGGCGGCACAGGGCGGCCATGTGGTCGCGGTCGCCTTGCTCGCCAGCCTGACCTGAAAGTGTGGCGATGCGCGTCACGAGCGCC
Organism: Brevundimonas sp. TWP3-1-2b1; assembly: GCF_049896165.1. NCBI lineage: Bacteria > Pseudomonadati > Pseudomonadota > Alphaproteobacteria > Caulobacterales > Caulobacteraceae > Brevundimonas > Brevundimonas sp. TWP3-1-2b1. The sequence goes on from NZ_JAFCTT010000016.1 coordinate 75,609, forward strand.
GGGCCGACCAGTGGTGTGAAGGGGCGGGCGTGAGCCTCCGCCAGCAGAGCGTCGCGCTGCGGGTGGTAGCGCCAGTTCGTCGATATTCCGGAGACCATCCAGCAGCAGGCACCCGAGCGCAACTTCCCGTCAAGGCGACGTTTGAGCACAGACGCGTGGCGGTGCTGAAGGGCGGTGGGGTAGGGCGCTTTCGACTTGGCGAAGTTAGCCTGACAGCGCCGGCTTGGCGCCGATGACGCGTCGGTCACGTGGAAACGGTCACGCCCCACGCGGGGATGAACGAGGGCGCCCATTCAATAATGCTCAAGGCAGAAGGCGAAACGCTCGTTCCCCGGTTGGCAGCGATTGCCGACCAGCACGACGCTGCAGTCTTCGCGACTCTGTCAAAGGACGATCGACAAGCCATGGAGCGGATCCTCCGCGGTCGGGTGGAGCAGGGTGGCCTGCGACCGATTTCGGGGCGTCGCTGACGGCAGACGGCAGGTGGGGGCAGGAGTCCGCGTTGCGGCCATCTGGACCTCCGCAGTCTTTTTTCGGCGGAACACGAAATGGCCGCTTGACCGGAACGCCGCCCCCGCCTAAATCCCCGCCTCCGCCGGACACCGGCGTTAAACAGTGTGCCCCGGCCCAGCCGGTCTTGGTCTTTGACATTGTTGATTTGGAAAGAGAAACGCAGGCGGCGGTGTTCTAGCGATGACCAGTAATGGTCATTACGATGATACTGACACTCTGCGGTCTTTTTGAAAGATA
>NZ_JAFCTT010000017.1:0-75486 GCF_049896165.1 Brevundimonas sp. TWP3-1-2b1
CCCGGCCTGCCCAAGACCCGATCCGGCAAGATCATGCGGCGGATCCTCAGAAAGATCGCCGAGAACGATCTGGGGTCATTGGGGGATACGTCGACGCTGGCCGATCCGTCAGTGGTCGACGATCTGGTGAAGACACGGGGTGAGTAGGCCGCTTCCATCGAACCCGGCGAGGGTCCAACGTCGGCCGCAATCCGGAGCGTCTCATTGACCGCCATCGACACCCTTTACCGCCAGCGCCTGATGAGCGCGGCCGATGCTGCCGACCTGATCCCCTCGGGCGCCAGGATTGCCATGGCCCTGGGCGTCGGCCAGCCGCCCGCCCTGCTGAAAGCGCTCGCGGACCGTGCCGAGGCCGGACAGGTCGACGATCTTCGGCTCTACTATCTGCTGTCGACCTCGATCGCGGGCGACACCGTCCTTCGCTACGAGCTCATGGATCGCATCCACCCGTGCAGCCTGTTCCACAGCGCCATCGAGCGCCGTCTGAATGCGCGGGCGCGCGAGGACGGTCGCCCGGCCGTGGTGCAATTCATCCCGACCGGGTTCCAGCAAACACCGCGTATCCTGTGCCAGGAGATCGGGGTCGATACCCTGATCGCCACGGTCTCGCCGATGGACGCTGACGGCAACTTCTCTTTCGGCACCAATACCGACTACGCGCAGCCCGTTTCCAGAACGGCGAAACGGGTCATCCTTGAGGTCAATCCGCACATGCCGCGCGTGTTCGGCGACTGCACGGTCCATGTCTCGCAGGTCACCGCTCTGGTCGAGAACGCCGTCGCGCTGCTGGAAGTCGCCAAAGCCGCGCCGCAACCGGCCGACACGGTCATCGGCGGGCTGATCGCCGGTCTCGTCGAGAACGGCGCGACGCTGCAGATGGGCATCGGCGCCCTGCCGGATGCGGTCTGCGCCGCCCTCAAGGATCATACGGACCTCGGCATCCACACCGAGATGCTGACGCCGGGACTGGTCGAGCTGATGAAGGCCGGCGTCGTCACCAATGCGAGGAAGACCCTGCATCCGGGCAAGTCCGTCTTCGCCTTCTGCATGGGGGATCGATCGACCTACGAATACCTCGACCACAACCCGGCCCTGGAGGCCCATCCTGTTTCGTACGTCAACGATGTCCATGTCATCGGGCGGAACGAACGGATGGTCTCGGTCAATGCGACGCTGGAGATCGACCTGGACGGGGCCTGCTGTTCCGAGCACCTGAACGGCCACCAGTTCACGGGATCGGGCGGCCAGCTTGATTTCGTGCGCGGCGCCTATCTCTCGAAGGGCGGCCTGTCGATCATCGCCTGTCACGCGACCGCAAAGGGCGGCGCCGTGTCGCGTATCGTCCCACGGCTCTCGGGTCCGGTGACGACACCCCGCAATGACGTGCACATGGTCGTCACCGAATATGGCGTCGCCAATCTCAAGGGCCTGAGCAGGTCCGAGCGCGCCCGCGCCATCATCTGCCTCGCCGCCCCGCAGTTCCGCGACGAACTGGCTTCCCGTGTGAACGCGATGGGTGGGAGTCTCTAGAGGGGGATACTTCCAATGACCGGGATGAGACGATCTCCGGACCTTGGCCCCCGTCATGGCTGGGCTGGGAACGTCCCGGGCAGGTCTCCGAGCGAGGGGCCGGCGTCCGGGTCGGCAGACACGATGTCGGAGTCGGCCCGGACGCCGAGATTGTCGGCCTCGCCCTGTCAGACGATGATGTTGTTGCTTCGGCTCAGCACCTTGCGAGATCGCCGTGGGCGCGACCGAACCGTCACCGGCCGCGATCGAGGTCCAGCCTGGCTGTGACGAGCGTCAGCGTCGCCATGATGAGCACCGCTCCGAGAAGGGCGTGGACCCCAAAGCTTCTGTAGGCCAGCGCGCCCGTGACAGCGCCGGTCAGAAGGCCAAGCCAAAGCAACAGGAACGGCGCCCAGCCCAGGGGATCGCCGCCCAGAAGCGCGGCCGTGAGCCGCTTGCCGAGTTTCACCAGTGTTCCGGTCATATAGGTCAGGCCGATCCTGACCTCGCCATCCTCGGCAAAGACCGTGTTTTCCGCGCCCATAGCCAGCACCATCGGGATCACCGCCAGAACACCGGCGCCGAGCGTGTGAGCGAGCAAGGCCGTGGCCAGCAAGACCGTGACCAGGCCCAGGACGGCTGGGCGACGACGGGCCTTGGCGATGCGACCGGTGAGTGCGCCCAGCATCACCCCGACCACGAAGGTTGCCAGCAGCGCGGCTGCGAAGCCCGCCGTGGACGATCCGTCCGCAAGACCGATCCCCAATCTGGTGGAGTTTCCGCTCATGAACGAGACGAAGAAGCCGCCCGTCATCAGGAACCCGATCGAGTCGACATAGCCCGCGACACACGAAAAGCACGCGGCGAGGCCCCGGACCCGGCGGTCGTACTGCATCATCGGGGAGCCTCTCCGCTGGGCATCAGACTCATGCCTCCACCGAACAACAAGAAATCTGAAAACCGCACTTGAACATCTGATACATTATAAGTGATATACAACATATCATAACATGGCGCTTTCCCCGCAAGGTTGATGCGCCAACGGCGGGGGATTGACGCACATGATCGTGGTCCACGAGGTCAACGACGGCGGGCATTCAATCCGCATTACGGAATCGCTGAGGGATGGCGCCCGCCGCTATTTCGATGGTCCCGCCCTTTATACGGAGGTCGACGTCAACGGCGAGAACCGTCTTGGCTACATCGCGGCGATGGAGCGGCAGATGACCGGTGCATCGAACCTGCTGCTTCTCGGAACCGCCGGCGGCGCTCTGGCCACTCGCTTCAGCCGGGCAGGACGGGCGGTCACGGCGATCGACAACCGCGCGACGGTTTTCGAGATCGCCCGGAACTGGTTTCATATGCCCGACGAGGTCGAGTGCATATGCGCCGACGCGGTCGATTTCCTGCGTTCGAACACGCGTCGCTGGGATGCCGTCGCCGTGGACATCTTCCGTGGGACCGAGATTCCCGACTCCATGTTCGCCGCCGAGGTTGGCGAGGCCTTGCGGCGAGCCGTTGCGCCCGGGGGCGTCGTGGTCTGGAATGTAGCCGACAGTCAGAACGCCTGGCCCGTCTATGTCATCAGACGGATCATGCGCGTCGCCGGATTCGTGCCTAAGGTCGTCCCGGTCCTGGATATGGACATCGGCAATACCCTGGTGGTTTGCCGTGCCGACCTCGCACCCTCGTCGCCTACGGTCGGCGGGTCCCGGCCAGATCCCGGATCACCATCGGCTAATCACGTTCCAGAAGTCGCACGCCTCGCCCGGAACCTTCGCTCCGTCCTCCAGGCGCAATCAACTCCACCCCGGCCTCGTTCAGCGCATTGATCACCTTCTCCAGACTGTCGACAACAGCCCGCACGACACCCGTGCTCGCCTCCATGCGCTGAATTGTCGGGAGCGACAGTTGCGCCAGGCGCGCCAGTTCCTTCTGGTCGATACCGAGAAGCGCGCGGGCGGCCTTCATCTGAGAACCTGTGATCATGGGTCGGTCTATAATGATGTGTGGAACATCATCAACCGGGTCATGCCGGCCGGGCGGACGCGGATAGCACCGTCACGCCGCCGTCGATGACCAGATCTCTCCATTCGTGACTCCTCTGGCCGATGCCCGTCCTCGACATGTCGAGACCGGCGCTGGCCCACCCCGGGGCCTGCTTCAAAAGGCTCTTGACGGATTCCAGCGCCGAGGGACCATCAAAATTCAGAACCATCCGGTCGTGCCAGGCCGTGATGATCAAAGTCGTCGGCGTGGCGCGCTCGACCTCGACTTCGCGTGAAATGGGGATTGCGGACAGGCCGGTGTCCGGGTCGAGGAAGATGATCCGCCAGTTTGTGACGAGCGCCAGTCCGGGTCGGCAGACTGACCCATAGTCGCGAGACACGGCATAGCCCTCGAACAGCAGTTCGTCGGCCAGCAGTTTCACTGCCTGCTTCATGTCCATCAGCCGGCGCGTGATTTCCACGATGACATCCTCATGCGAGATACAAAAGTCGATATCCTAGATATCGATACTGATGTTTAGACCCTCGGCCTCACGAGGTGCAAGCGCGCTCCGGGTCAGTCTCGCTCCCGGGCCGGAGATCGACCTGCGCCATTGGAGCGAGTGATGTAAAATATCATTATTGACGCTTGAAACATCACTACAAGAGGCACATATGTCTCCTCGCGGGATCAAACCGCTTACCGGTGTGGAGCGTCTGTCGTGAAGAGTCCCAATCCCTTTTTCGCGGGGGCAAGGTGCAGATGCCCGCGGTGTGGAACGGGAGCGATCTTCTCCGGATTCCTGACGATACGGCCAAACTGCACCGTCTGTGGACTCGACCTCGCCAAGGCTGATCCGGGCGATGGGCCCGTCGTTTTCATCCTCCTGAGCGTCGGCGCGATCGGCTGCTTCGGGTTGTTGTTCACCGAGATGACGTTTCACCCCCCGGCCTGGCTGGAACTCGCTTTCTGGCTGCCCATGATGGCGATCCTCAGCCTCGGCGCGCTGAGGCCGTTCAAGGCCATCATGATCGCGCTTCAATTCCAGAATGCCGCCTCCCAGGCGCAGAACGACGAGACCGGGGATGTCTGACGCCCGGACAAACAGCCTGTCATTTCGCCATCCGGACCGTCTCTGGAAGTCGGCCCAATGATTTCGGGAAGTCAGGTTCGTGCGGCCCGGGCCCTCCTCGGCATCGATCAGAAACAACTCGCCAGTCTTGCGGGCCTGTCGCTCCCGACGGTCCAGCGGATGGAGCGATCCGAGGGGTCCGTAAGGGTCATCGTCGATAGCCTGGAGAAGGTGTTGCAAGCCTTCGCCATCGCGGGTGTCGAACTGATAGCCGACGGGTCTCCGAGCGCCGGGCGAGGCATCGGGGTGCGTCTGATCTTGCGCAACCAGAAAGCCCTGCCCGAGACGCGATCATCAACCAACACCTCCCGGGCGTCTCTGGACGCTCCCGAGTCCGCCGAGAGCGCGGGTTGTGGGGCTTGCTCGCCGGAACGGCTAGCATGACCGATGACGCGCCAGTCAGACGCAGCCCCTTCGCCGGCCTCAAGCGCGGGGCTCGGGGTCAATGCCCAAACTGCGGGAAGGGCCGGCTTTTCAGAGCGTACCTGAAGATCCGGCCGATCTGCGAGATCTGTGGTCATGACAACGGCCAGTATCCTGCCGACGACGCACCACCGTATTTCACCATCCTAATCGTCGGACATCTCGTGGTCGGTCCGTTGCTGGCCTTCCACGTCATCTTCACCTGGCCGCCCGGGCTCGTGCTTGCCGTGCTCCTGCCCGGCCTGACCGCCCTGATGCTGTTCATGTTGCCGATCGTGAAGGGCGCCGTGGTCGGCGTTCTTTGGGGCGTGGCCAAGCCCGCCCCCTGAAAAAATCCCCGCCATGACGCCTCAAGACCGCCGCGCGCGTGCCGACCAGGAAGCGCTCGATTTCCACCGTTGCCCCCGGCCCGGCAAGATCGAGGTCAATGCGACCAAGCCGATGGCGACGCAGCGTGATCTCAGCCTGGCCTATTCGCCCGGCGTGGCCGCGCCGGTTCTGGCCATCGCGAACGATCCGGCCGCCGCCTACGACTACACCTCCAAGGGCAACCTGGTCGGCGTGATCTCCAATGGAACGGCCATCCTCGGCCTGGGCAATCTCGGCGCTCTCGCCTCCAAACCGGTGATGGAGGGAAAGGCGGTCCTGTTCAAACGCTTCGCCGACCTCGACGCCTTCGACATCGAGGTCGCCACCGAGGACGCCGACGCCTTCATCGAGGTCGTCCGCCACATCGGCGCGACCTTCGGCGGCATCAATCTGGAGGATATCTCGAGCCCCGACTGTTTTCGGATCGAGGCGCAGTTGCAGGATCTGCTCGACGTCCCTGTCTTCCATGACGATCAGCACGGCACGGCCATCATCTGTTCGGCCGGTTTGATCAACGCCTGCGAGGTCACGGGCCGCCGACTGGAGGACGTCAAGCTGGTCCTGTGCGGCGCCGGGGCCGCCGGGCTCGGCTCCATCACCCTGATGAAGGCGCTGGGCGTCCGGGCCGAGAACACCACCCTGGTGGACATAGACGGGGTCGTCTATCGCGGCCGACCTCACGGCATGGACCAATGGAAATCGGTCCATGCCACGGACACCCCGCACAGGACTCTGGCCGATGCCCTGGTCGGGGCCGACGTGTTCATCGGCGTGTCTGCGAAAGGGGTCCTGACCCAGGCCATGGTCGCTTCCATGGCCGCCAACCCGGTCATCTTTGCGATGGCGAACCCCGATCCTGAGATCACGCCGGAGGAGGTTCTGGAGGTTCGGCAGGACGCGATCGTCGCCACGGGCCGGTCCGACTATCCCAACCAGGTCAACAATATCCTCGGATTTCCCTACATCTTTCGGGGCGCTCTGGACGTTCAGGCGAGCGCCATCAATCACGAGATGAAGATCGCGGCGGCGCGGGCCTTGGCCATGTTGGCGCGTGAGGACGTGCCGGACGAGGTCACTCTCGCCTACCAGGGCAAGAAGCTGAAATTCGGCCGCGACTACATCATTCCATCGCCCTTCGACCCGCGTCTGATCTGGTTTGTGCCGCCCTTTATCGCCGAGGCGGCGATGGCGACCGGGGTTGCCCGGCGGCCGATCGCGGATATGGACGAATATCGCGCCTCGCTCCGGCGTCGCCTCGATCCGTCGGCGGGCCTTATTCAGACCATTACCGCCAGCGTGCAATCCGCACCCAAACGGAAGGTCGTGTTCGTCGAGGGCGAAGAGCCGGCCGTCATCCGGGCGGCATACGCGTTCGGCGCCGAAGGTCTGGGGACGCCGATCCTCCTGGGTCGCGATGATGTCATTCGAGCCAATGCTCTCGATCTCGGCTTCGACGACGTCGGCGTAAGCGTTCAGATCGTCAACGCCCGACTGTCTCGGCGAAACACCGACTACGTCGATTTTCTGTATGGACGACTACAGCGCGAGGGCTACCTGCGCCGCGATGTCCAGCGTCTGGTCAATGTCGATCGAAACAGCTTCGCGGCCGCCATGGTGGCGCTTGGCGACGCCGACGCGCTCGTCACGGGCGTGACCCGCAATTTTGATCAGTGCCTCGAGGATGTCTCAAGAGCCATCGACCCCGAAGCAGGGGGCCGCATGTTGGGGCTCTCCGTACTGCTGGAGCGAGGGCGTACGATATTCGTCGCTGACACCTCGATTTCCGAACTGCCCACGCCGGAAGACCTGGTGGAGATTGCGTGTCAGGCTGCGGCCGCTGTGCGTCGCATGGGGCATACCCCGCGCGTCGCGTTTCTCTCGTCATCGAGCTTTGGCCATCCGCGCGGCGAGCAGCCGGCGCGCATGCGACGCGCCGTGACGCTGATGGACGAGCGGACGGTCGATTTCGAGTATGAGGGTGAGATGCCGCCGGATGTCGCCCTCGATGACCGTCTTTGGGCCAGCTATCCGTTCCAGCGATTGAGCGAGCCCGCCAACGTGCTGATCATGCCGACCATTCATTCCGCCACCATCTCCACAAAGCTTGTCCAGGCCATGGGAAGGGGCACCGTGGTCGGCCCCCTGTTATACGGTCTCAGCAAACCGGTTCAGATTTGCAGGCTCGGAGCCTCGGTTTCAAACATCCTGACGTTGGCGACCCTTGCCGCCTACCAATGCCCCCCTTCTGGCCAACCGGTCTTGAGGTAGGAATGGGTGTCCACTGATCCGCCCCCCTGAAACCGGATCACTGGACGGTGGAGTTTTCTGTTGGGATTTCCGGGGCTGGGGATCTGCGCCAATCGCGCAAGCCACACCGGCCGGTCCGCCACCCCACGGCGGTGTCCTTGCGCTTCTCCGGATTGCAGCTGATCGCCGGCCACGGGTCCATCAGCGCAGGCCTGGCTCTCCGGCGATGTCCAGCGTCGGCAACGGGACGCGACATAGCCCGGTCTTCGGATCAAAGCGCACCGTCGCTCAGGCGCCTTCGAACCGGCTCCGGACGGCGGCCCTGCGGAAGGCCCGGGGGGTCGAACCGACCTGATCCTTGAACGCCCGGTTGAAGGGACCGATCGACCCGAAACCACAGTCGAAGGCGATTTCCAGGATCGAACCGGTCTCCGCCGGATCGGTCAGCCGCGCCTTCGCCCGCTCGACCCGATGGTGGTTGATCAGGCGGTTGAAGTTCGCGAACCCCAGGGCCGCGCCGATACAGTGCGAGACCCTGTACTCGGGCTCCCCGAGCCGTGCGGCGACATCGCCGATCCGCAGGTTCGGCTCGCTGTCGATTCCTTCCGTCTGCAACAGGCGCATCAGCCGGTCGGCCAGACGTCTGTCCTCCTCGGTGGGCGCGCGTCGGACCGGCGAAGGTTCCGCGAGCGGATGCCGCACCCGGAACCAGACCGCCACCGTCGCCGCGCCGAGACCGACGAGGGCGCAGGCGCCTTTGATCAGGTTGTCGCGGAGCGCGTCTTCCGAAGCCCGGAACCCCAGGACGGACGCTCCGACCAGGAGGGCGTAGATCACGAGGAAGGCGAGCCGGAACCGCTTCTCTCCGGCGGGCAGGTCGCGCCTGTAGCGATGAAACGGCTCGACGAAGGTGAGCAGCAGGGCCGCCGATCCGCTCATCGCATAGAGGTTACCGGCCACCCGGGACGCCGCGCCTCCCGATGGGGCCAGCACCGCGACAGCGGCGCTCACCGCGACGAACAGGACGACGATCCGCGGCCACCAGGCGTCGCGCGCGGAGGAATCGAACAGGGCCCGGGTCAGCAGCCACGCCCAGCCGCAGGCCCCCAGGCCGAACACCGCGAAGGCCGTGGAGACATCACCCGTGGTGAGCCTGTAAAGGATGTAGCTGACGAACGACCCCGCCGCGGCCGCCGCATAGACCCGCAGCCGACCCGGTGACCGGCCGGGGCCTTGTTCGCTCGCACCCATCGCTGTCGAGCCGCTGAACGGCGTCGTGGTGAACATCCGGTCCTCCCCGGGGACGCCTTTTCATGACCGGGGCGCGCCGGCGAAACAAGAACTTCTGGCCGAATTCCAAATCGGCGAGACCCGGCGCGGCGCCGCCCGCATGCCTGTCGATGACCTCGATCGGAGGCCTCGGGAGATTCCATGTCGACGACTGATCAAACGCCGCCCGTGCGCGGCCTCGCCTCGAAAGCGCTGCGCTGGTCGGGCATGCTCTGGTTCATCGTCGCCGCCGTCGGCCAGACGGCCTTCATCGGCTTCATCGTCGCCTTCTACGGGGTGCGGACCGTTACCGGCGACTTCGCAGGCTGGAACGACAAGCCGCTGATCGACGGCTATATCGAGGGCGACCATACCGGCAATCTGATCTTCGCCGCCCACGTCCTGCTGGCCGCCGTGGTGACGCTCGGCGGGCTGATGCAGCTGATCCCCGTGATCCGCCGCAAACTGCCCGGCCTGCACCGCTGGACCGGCCGAACCTTCCTCGTCATCGCCGGTTTCATGGCGTTGAGCGGCATCTGGCTGGCCCTGGTGCGGGGCACCTATCTGTCGGTCATCTCGAACGTCGCCATCCTGATCGACGCCCTGCTCATCCTGGTGTTCGCCGGGTTCGCCTGGCGCAATGCCATCAAGCGACGCTTCGAGCCGCACCGGATCTGGGCCATGCGGACCTTCATGGTGGTAAGCGGCGTCTGGTTCCTGCGCGTGGGCCTGATGGGCTGGGTCATCGTCAACCAGGGCCCTGCGGGTCTGACGAAAGACATGAGCGGCCCGATCGACAGCATCATGACCTTCGGCAGCTACCTGATCCCCCTGACCCTGCTCGAGCTCTATTTCGCGGCCCAGCGCAGCAGCGGCGGCACCCTGAAGATCCTCGCCGCCCTCGTCGTGGTCGCGGCCGCCGCCTACACGGCGCTGGGCGTCGTGGGGACCGTCGCCTTCATGTGGGGCCCCTATCTCTAGGCCACTCGCCGGTTCCGAGCCTCCCGGACCGGAACCGGCGATCATGTGTCAGAGCGGCGACTCAGTCTCCGTTGTGCCCGTGCCCTTCCGCGTGGGTGGAGCCGACCGCGAAGCCCTGGTCGCCCTCACGCTCGAACCAGAACGGCGCCCTCGCCCGTTCCCGCAGCCCGACCTCGTTCATGTGGTCGTCGTAGAGGCGGCCGTTGGCCAGCGTGTACCGGATCGAGGTGGTGTTGCGGATATTCTCCAGCGGGTTGAAGTCCAGCACCACCAGATCGGCCAGCTTGCCGACCTGCAGCGAGCCCACATCCCGATCCAGCCCCAGCGCCCTCGCCCCGTTCAGCGTGCCGGCTCTCAGCGCCTCCAGCGGCGTCATCCCGCCCTGGGCCATCATCCACATCTCCCAGTGCATGCCCAGGCCCTCACGCTGTCCGTGGGCGCCGGTCGAAACGATCACGCCGAGGTCCAGAAGGCGTTTGGCCTCGCGCGCGATGGAGATGTGGTTCCACTCGCCCTCGGGCGCGGTCACCGGCCGCCGGGCGCGGGCGTCCAGCAGGCGGCGCGGCACATACTGCGTCAGGATCGGATGGTTCCAGACCTCGCTCTCCTGGTACCAGTAGTTCTCGCCGAACGCCCCGCCATAGGCGACGATCAGCGTCGGCGTATAGGCGACGTCCGACTGGCTCCACAGGTCGTGAACATCGTCGTAGAGGTTGGCCAGCGGGATCGAGTGTTCGATCGTCGTGTGGCCGTCGACCACCATGCTCATGTTGTGGTGATACAGGGACCCGCCTTCCGGCACGACGTTCATGCCAAGCTGGCGCGCCGCCTCGATGATCTGCTGGCGCTGTTCCCGACGCGGCTGGTTGTAGCTCTTCACGCTCCAGGCCCCGATCGCCTGCATCCGCCGCAGCGTCGACAGGGCGTCGTCCAGACTGTTGACCACCGCCGTGATCGGCGTCGCCGCGCCGTACAGGATCGTGCCGGTGGAGAAGATCCTCGGCCCGACCACCCGGCCGGCGCGGGCCAGCTCGGAATGGGCGAAGATTTCCGACGAGTCGTTCGAGGGATCGTGGATGGTCGTCACGCCGAAGCCCAGCGCCGCATAGTTGACCCAGCTCTGCTGCGGGATGATCTCGTCCGATCCCATCGAGCCGTGCCAGTGGGCGTCCACCAGGCCGGGAATGATGGTCTTGCCGGTCATGTCCACGACCGTCGCCCCAGCCGGAATCGTCACCTCGCCGCGTGCGCCGATGGCCTCGATGCGATTGCCGTTGGTGACGATGACACCGTCCTCGATCACCGTATCGCCGTTCATGGTGACGATCCGCGCGCCGGTCAGGGCCAGGCGTCCTTCGGGCCGATCGGCGACCTGCTGGAAGCCCAGGTTGATGCCGCTTTCCGGCGGCCTCGGCAGTTCCGCCGGCGCGCCTTCGACGAAGGCGAAGCCCTGATTCAAGTCGCGGCTGAACAGCTGCGGCCCCAGCGACCAGCTCAGCCGGCTTGAGTCACCCGACCAGTGCAGCCAGTCCCCTGCATCGCGCGTGAACCGCGTCTGCGGCAGGGCCTTGCCGTCCGACGACAAGGTCACCGGCCGCCCGGTCCGGGCGAAGGGCGCCACGAAAGCGTTGAAGCGCTCGGTCCAGGCGATCCAGTGCTCGTCCGGCGACAGCACATACTCCGCCGCCCATTCCGAGGTCAGGTGCACCCACTCGTCGTGGCCGCCCAGATCGACCGACTTCAACGCCGAGTTCCGCTCCACCCGGCCGGTGAAATAGATGCGCTCGTTCGAGGCGCCGAACTGGGGCGCGACGCCGCCATCAGTGACGAAGGTCGCCTCGCCGCCGGCAGCCGGGATGCGATAGATGCCCGGTTCGCGGCTCCACAGGCCCGAGGTCAGGAAGCCGTCCGCCACCTTGCGATAGACGATGGTCCGGCCGTCCGGTGAGAAGGTCGGCTCGATGTAGTGGCCCGGATTCGAGGTCACGACGCGGCTCTCGCCGCCGCCGGCCGGGATCACGCGAATGGTCCCCAGATCCTCGTCGTCCCAGGTCGTGTAGACGATCGACCGGCCGTCCCGCGACCAGGCGGGATAGAGCTCGAAATGGTCCGACTGGCGCGTCAGGCGACGCGGCGTCCCGTTCGGAAGGTCCTTGATCCACAGATTGCCGAGGGCCTCGTAGACCACACGCGATCCGTCCGGCGACGTCCGCGCCCAGCGCACCATTTTCACATCGAAGGTGTCGGGCGCCACATCGACCGGGAAGCGCACGGCCTCCTCGACGCGACGGGTGTCTGCGACGTGGAACGGGATGTCCGCCACCTCGCGCGAGGCGACTTCAATGCGGCGGATCTTGCCGCCGGCCCAGAAGACGATGGCCGAGTTGTCGGGCGTCCAGCTCATCGCCGGATAGACGCCGTGGACGGCCCAGGTTTCCTGCAGGTCGCGGTCGAGACCGGAATAGATCGCCGTCTCGCGTCCGCTCTCGATGTCCATCACGAACAGGGTCGACTGGTAGCGAACGCGCCGGACGAAGGCCAAACTCTTGCCGTCGGGCGACGGCGTCGGGCGGATCGATCCGCCCGGCCCGCCCAGGAACTCCTCGACCTCGCCCGTCTCGCGATCCAGCCTCTGGATGACATAGATCTCGGTGTTCACGTCCTTGGAATATTCGAACACCTCGCCCGTGGTGTTGTCGTCACTGAAGTACAGATAGCGACCGTCCGGCGAGAAAGCGGGTTCCCCGGAGTCCTTCTGCTGCGTCCGCCGCGTGGTGAGCTGGACACCGCCGCCGCCCGAGCGGTGATACATCCACATCTCGCCGGCCCCCAGCGACCGGGACGAGGTGAAGTGTTTGCGCGCCACGATGAACTCGCCGTCCGGCGACCAGTCGGGCGAGTTCAGCAGACGGAAGCTCTCGTCCGACACCTGCGTCGGGTTCGATCCGCCGCGGTTCATGACCCAGATATTGTCGCCGCCGTCACGGTCGGAGGTGAAGGCGATCTTCGTCCCGTCCGGCGAATATTTCGGCTGCATGTCCCAGGCGACGCCGGATGCGATGGCCCGCGCCTCGCCGCCGCCGATCGGCATGACATAGATGTCGCCCAGCAGGTCAAAGACGATCTCGCGGCCGTCCGGGCTGACGTCCAGCGCCATCCATGTGCCTTCGGTGACGTCGATGGCCGCGTCGTGCGCAGGGCCCGGCGGGTTCTGTACGTCCCACCCGGGCGTCTCGGCCTCGTCTTCAGCTCCCGGCAGAGCGGCCGGCGTGATCGCGGGTTCCGGCGGCGGCGTCGCAGTTTGGGCCCACCCCGTACTGGCTACGGACAGCGCCACCACGGCGCTTAACACGACACGCATCAGCATACGGAACACTCCCCTGCCCAAAGGCGCCGCTATCTCTAAGGCGACGCGGAAAGACGGTGAAGACGAAAACACCCTGTCCCCTGCGGAATCTCTTCCCTTCGACTGCGCAACGGTCCTAAGATCGCGCATACAAACCAGCGTTGGTCGGGGGACAAACGTGCGGAAGAACATTCATTTCAGCCGACTTCGCGCCTGGGCCCTGCCCTTTGCCCTGGCGATCGGCCTGGCCTCCTGCGGCGGCGGCGGTGGGGGAGGCGACGGCGGAACCACCCCACCCCCGACGCCTGCGCCCGTCCTCAGCGACGCGGATGCGGCCAAGCTTCTGACCCAGGCGACTTTCGGCCCGACCGATGCCGAGATCGATTCGGTGAAATCGCTTGGCTATGCCGGCTGGATCAACGCCCAGCTGGCCCTGCAATCCTCGTCGCACCTGGCCTATGCGGACAACCGGCTGGCGCAGTTGCGTTTGACTAATCCGACGGCAACGCTCGGCTCCAACCAGTTCTACGAGAGCCTCTGGCTCTATTCCGCGACCGGCCAGGCCCAGTTGCGCGAGCGGGTGAAACTCGCCCTGTCCGAAATCTTCGTCATCTCGCTGACGGACGCCAACATCGACGTCCGGGGCGCGGCCTCCTACTACGACATGCTGGGCGCGAACGCCTTCGGCAACTATCGCACCCTGCTCGAGCAAGTTTCGCTGCACCCGATGATGGGTGTCTACCTGACCCATCTGGCGAACCAGAAGGAGGACACCGCCACGGGGCGGACCCCGGACGAGAACTACGCCCGCGAGGTCATGCAGCTGATGTCCATCGGGGTTCAGGAGCTGAACACCGACGGAACGGTCCGCCGCGACGCCAACGGCGCCGCCATCCCGACCTACACTCCCTCCGACATCTCGAACCTGGCCCGCGTCTTCACCGGCTTCAGCTGGTACGCCGCCACGCCGACGAACTCGACCTTCGGCGGCGGCGGCCGCAACAACGACTCGTACGTCCGCTCGATGATTCTGTACCCACAGTATCACTCGACCTCGGCCAAGACCTTTCTCGGGGTGACCCTTCCCGCCGGTTCGACCGACGGCGTGGCGGAACTGACGACCGCGCTCGACACGATCTTCAACAACATCAACGTCCCGCCGTTCATCTGCAAACAGCTGATCCAGCGGCTGGTGACCTCCAATCCGTCGCCGGGCTACGTCAGCCGTTGCTCGACCGCCTTCATCAACAACGGCTCGGGCATACGCGGCGATCTGGCCGTCGTGGTGCGGACCATTCTGCTCGACGCAGAGGCGCGGGACATCAACTCAACTTCCAGCGCCACCTTCGGCAAGGTGCGCGAGCCGGTCATCCGCATGACCAACTGGATGCGCGCCTTCGGGGCGACCTCAGTTAGCGGCAACTATCTGCTGAACTCCACCAGCGCCAACACATCGCTCGGTCAGTCGGCGCTCGCCTCTCCGTCGGTGTTCAACTTCTTCCGCCCCGGCTATGTCCCGCCGAACACCCGGCTGGGCGCCCAGAACCTGCTGGCGCCGGAGTTCCAGATCGTCGACGAAGTCACCGTCGCCGGCTACGCCAACACCATGCAGACCGCGATCGGGACCGGCATCGGGACCGGCAGCGACGTCCGCTCGGCCTATACTCGAGAGGTCGCCATCGCCTCAGACGCCAACGCCCTGGCCGACCGGATGAGCCGGATGCTTCTCTACGGCCAGATGTCCTCGACCCTGCGCGCGCGGATCGTCGAGAGCGTGAACAGCATCGCCGTCCCGGCCGCCACGGGCTCCAACCAGGCGACGATCGACACCGCCCTGCTGAACCGCTCCCGACTGGCGGTCTACATGACGATGGTGTCTCCCGAATATCTGGTCCAGCGGTGAGGACGTCGCGATGACACACGGAAAATACAGCCGCCGCCAACTTCTCCGTGTCGGCGGGGGCCTGTCGATGCTGGGCGCCGCCGCGCCCTTCGCGGCGCAGCTCGCTGCCGCAGGGAACGCCGTCAGCCAGAGCGCGCCGGACTACAAGGCCCTGGTCTGCGTCTTCCTGTTCGGCGGCAACGACGCTCACAACATGGTTCTGGCGACCGACAACGACAGTTGGGGCCGCTACTTCGCCGCGCGCAACACCGGCAACGACCCTATCGCGCTGATGCCGGTGGGGACGCCTCCGACTCCGGTCGGCGCGACGAGTCCCGTCACGGGACGCATCGCGACGGCCGCGTCGCCCGAGGCCTGGGGGGGCGTCTTGCCGATCACGCCACGCACCCTCCAGCCGATCCCGGCCGGCACCAGCGCCGCGGTTCGCACCTTCGGCCTGCATCCCTTCATGGGACCGGCAAAAACCCTGTTCGATGCGGGGCGTCTTGCCGTTGTCGCCAATGTCGGGACCCTGGTGCGTCCGATCACCAAGGCTCAGTACGAGGCGCGCACCGTCGCCTTCCCCGCCAACCTGTTCTCGCACAACGACCAGCAGTCGACCTGGCAGGCGGGCCAGACCGAAGGCGCGAGGGTTGGCTGGGCCGGTCGTTTCGGCGACCTGCTGAACGGTATGAACGGGACCAGTTCACTGTTCACAGCCGTCTCCACCGCAGGCAACGCGGTCTTACTGTCGGGCCAGTCCGTCGTCCAGTATCAGATGAGCACGGGGGCCCAACCGGCCGTTGTCATCAACGGTCAGGCCGGCGCCAATCTGTTCGGATCGACGATCGCGCCCGCCCGTGTCCGCGAATTGATCACGGACACGTCCTCGGCCAGCCTGTTCGCCGCCGACTATGCGACCACCACCGGCCGGTCGATCGGGGCGGCGAACTCGCTGAACACCGCCTTCGCTTCAGCGGCGGTCACCGGGGTCGCGACCGCCCCAGCCTACCGCAACCCGATCACCGGTGCGACCGAGACCAACAGCCTGGCTGTCCAGCTTCAGACCGTAGCCCGAATGATCGCGGCCGCTCCGACCCTCGGGCTGCGCCGCCAGGTCTTCTTCGTCAGCCTCGGCGGCTGGGACACCCACGATTTCCAGAACACGGCCCAGGCCAACAACCTGGCCAAGGTCGCCCACGCCCTCAGCTATTTCGACGGTGCCGTGGGCGACCTGGGCGGCGTCAACATGCGCAACGCCGTCACGACCTTCACGGCTTCGGACTTCTCGCGAACCTTCACCACCAACGGCGACGGCACCGACCATGCCTGGGGCGGCCACCATCTCGTCATGGGCGGCGCGGTGCGGGGCGGTGACATCTACGGCCAGTATCCGACGCTCGGCGTAGACCTCGGAACCTTCCGCAACCCCGACATGAGCCGGAGCTACCTCGTCCCGACCACTTCGGTGGATCAGTACGCCGCCACCATGGGCCGCTGGCTGGGCGTGTCGGAAGCGAACCTGGACTCCATCTTCCCAAACCTCGGCAACATGGTCACGCGAGGTCTGGGCTTCCTCTAATCGCGGCGCTCGCCCGCCCATTCCGCATCTCGCGCCGCCTCGTAGCCGTCCCGCACCGTCTGTCTCGGCTGGTCGGCGCCCAGTTGCGCGATCTGTTCGGCCCAGACGTCGGCCATACGGCGGACGGTCGTGGTCACCCAGCCGGGAGCCTGTTGACGCGACCAGTTCTGGATCGACACCGCGTTGAAGATCAGCAGGAAGACAGTCGCCAACACGATGATGCGACTGGTCCAGCGACGGTCGCGCGCCGCCACCCCCTCCTCGTCCGGCGGCTCTCCCGGCGGGAAGGCGAACCGTCCCAGCGCCAGCAGCGGATTGACCGGCTCCTGAGCCGTCGGCAGGTCGTGGGCGTCGGCCGTCTCGATCCAGTCGCTGGGCGGGTCCTGCCGGACCTCCTCGACGGGATCGTCCAGATAGGGCTCGGCAGCCTCCCCCTCCAGTGGCGGGAAGGGGCTGGCAGGCAGGGCCGTCGGGAAGGGCGCCAGCGGGATTTCGGGATCGACGGGATGGTCGTTCATCTCGCCGCCCTCAGAACTGGAAATAGATGAAGGGGGCCACGCCGTCCGGGCGCACGGCCTCGACCAGCAGGATCGCCGCCCCGACCAGCAGACCCATGGTCAGGGACGGCGCCGGCTTGAGCCAGGTCGCGATCCCCTCGGCCGCACGCGGCGGCAGCCAGTGCATGGCCAGACCGCCCACGATCAGCGTCAGCAGGAAGGGCGTCACCAGGGTCGCCGCCTCGAACCGGCCCAGGCCCGTCAACACCTCCACCGCCATCGGGAAGGTCTCGGACCGGAACAGGATCCAGCCCAGGCAAACGATATGGAAGGTGACCAGCACGCCGAGCCAGGCCGGCGGGCCCTTCCGGTCGCCGTCCGCGCTCAAGTCGCCCTCAGGGCGATAGCGCGATGAGAATGCCGCGCGGCCCAGTCGCTCAACCACCTGCACCCCGCCGTGCAGCGCGCCCCAGGCCACGAAGGTCCAGGCCGCCCCGTGCCACAATCCGCCCAGCAGCATGGTGATGAAGACATTGAGGCAGGACCGGATCAGCCCCTTCTTGCCCCCTCCCAGCGGCACATAGAGGTAGTCGCGCAGCCAGCTGGACAGGCTGATATGCCAGCGCCGCCAGAAGTCCTGCATCGAACTGGCGCGATAGGGCTGGTCGAAGTTGCGCGGGAAGGAATAGCCCAACAGGGCCGCGATCCCGATCGCCATGTCCGAATAGGCCGAGAAGTCGCAGTAGATCTGGACCGCATAACCATAGACCGCCGCCATCAGGTCCAGCGTCCCATAGGCCGCCGGATCGAAGAAGACCGGGTCGACCAGTCGCACCGACAGTTCCGACGCGATCACCGTCTTCTTGAACAGCCCCCAGCAGATCAGCAGCAGCCCATGCGTCGCCATCTCCCTTGTCAGGCGCGGCGCGCGGTCGAACTGGGGCAACAGGTCCGACGCCCGCACGATGGGCCCGGCGACCAGATGCGGGAAGAAACTCATCAGCAGCATGACGTCCAGCAAGCTGCGCGCGACCGGCGTCTTCCGGCGATGCACGTCGACGACGTAGCTGATGCCCTGGAAGGTGAAGAAGCTGATCCCGACCGGCAGCACGATCTGCAGCAAGGGCAGGTCCCGCTCCCACCCGAACCGGGTCAGCAGGTCGCCCGCCTGTTCGACGAAGAAGCCGTAGTATTTGAAGAAGCCCAGGATCAGCAGATTGGCCGCGACGCCGAGGCCGACCAGCCACGTCCTTCGGCTCTGCTCGTCGGAGCGCGCGATCAGCGCAGCGACGCCCCAATTCAGCACCGCCGAGGCGATCAGCAGGGCGACGAACCGCCAGTCCCACTGGGCGTAGAAGAACCAGCTGGCCAGCAGCAGGAACAGCTTCCGCCGCCCGTTGTCGCGATCCAGCGACCAGGCGGTGAAATAGACGAACAGGAAGAACACGCCGAACGCCAGCGTCGGGAACAGCACCCTACCGGCTCCGCCGGTCGTAGGCCGCGATCAGGTCGGCGGCGAGCAGCGACCCGATCCAGTCGCCGCCGGGGCCGGTGAAATGCACATGGTCGCCGCGCATCAGCGGGGTCTCACCCAACGTCAGGGCATGGGCCGAACAGTCTCCCCCCATACGGCCCCTCCAGTCCCAGAACGCGACGCCCATCGACGCCGCAACCCGATGCTGCACGTCCCGCACCACCGCCAGAGTGTCGGGCGCCTTCCAGCGATGGTCCGCATCTCCCGCGCATCGGCCGCCCCCGTCGCCCCGCATCGCTTCGGGCGCCCCAAGGATCAGGATCGCCGTCCCGGGCAAGGCCTCACGCACCCGTTCGATCTGCGCCCGCAGCAGGGCCTCGTAGGCGCGCGGGTCGAGCAATTCGTCGAACCCCTCGTTGGTGCCATAGGCGAGGATGAACAGGTCCGGCCGGGCCCCGCCGTCGTCCAACAGCGGCTCGCGCTGCGCCATGGCATTGAGCGTCGCCCCGACCAGCCCGTGCGCATGCAGATGAATTGGAACGCCCTCGAACCGTCCCTGCAGCCGCCATAGCAGGGAGCGGGTGATGTCCCCGCCGGCCGTATGGCTGTCGCCGAACTGGACGATGCTCACCGGCCTGCGCTGTCCGAAGGCGGCGAAGAACGCGGTCAGTCCCTCCGACTGGCAGATTCCGCCCGGACAGGTCGCACTGACCGGCGACGGCAGGGGCCTGTAGGGGCGTTCCTGCGCAACGGCGGGGCCCGCCAGCGCCAGTCCAACGAGCAGGGCCAGAGCCCGGTTCACGCCGCCGGTTCTGCGACCGGACCTGGCAGGCCCGCGTCCCGCTTCAGTCGCGCGGCCACTGGCTCGGTGATCCGGAGATACCCGGCCATCGACATGTGGATCCCGTCGTTGGCCCGCATCAGACGCCGCCGCCCGGTGCCCGTCTCCGGCAGATAGGCGTCGTATTCGCCCTCGGCGTTCTGCGTGATGCCTTCAGTCTCGATATAAGGCACCCGCAGCGCCGCCATGCGCGCCGATACCACCTCGTTGATCAGCATCATCTTGGAGTCGAAGCTGGCTCGTTTCATCGCCGGCAGCCCGACCCAATAGACCGCCACGTTCTGACCCCGGAGCATCGCCACCAGGTCGTCGACCCGTCTGGCGTAGGCGGCCTTCCAGCCGTCGGTGCCGAAGTCGTGGACCTCGCCATCGATACTGATGCCCTGGGCGTCGTTGGTGCCGAACAGGATCACCGCCGCATCGATCGGCTGTTCGGCGATCTGACGCGCCGTCTTGGCCTGGATGTCGACGTAGTCGTAGCGGCTCAGACCCGTGGAGACCTCGCTGAACTTGGTCACCGTGACGCCCGGCTGGTCGCGCATCTCGCGGTAGAGGCCGGTCCACAGGCCGTCGGCCATGGAGTCCCCGAACACCCCGATCCTCAGTTGCCCGCGCGCGGCCCGTTCGGCCAGCGGCGTCAACACAGGCGCCGCGGCGGCCGTCACGACCGGCAGGGCGGCGGGTGCGATCGGCTCGGGGCCTGCCGATGCATTGGCGTTCCCGCCCAACATCAGGGTCGGACGACGCAGCCAGCCGCGGCCGTCCGGCGTCAGCGCCAGCCCGATCAGAACCCCGACGACCAGGGCCGCCGTCACTGCATTGATACCCGCGCGCAAACGTTCCACCCCGACCGGGAAACTCAAGTCCCGCTTATAGCCCGGCGACGCTCACCGCCGCCATGGCGCACGCGTCACGCACGAGGACAAAGCTTAACGGCCCAGTTCGGTCAGGAACAGCCGACCCGACACGCCCCGGCCCGCATAGGCGCCGACCCAGACGTCATAGACGCCCGATCGCGGGTTCCGGAACGTGACCTCCGGGTCTGCCTGGCCGCCGGAATCGTCGTCGCAATACCATTGTCCGTCCGGTCCGTTGATGACCAGGGTCGTGTCCCCGTCGGCCTCGACGCCGAACGTGAGGGGCAGGCTGCCGGACTCGTAGGTCAGCTGGAAATCGGGCGCCTCCGAGATCATGCCGACGCAGCCGCTGGCCACCGTCGAGGCGTCGATGCTGCCCCCCGAATAGAGCGGCAGCCAGTAGGGGTCCGGCGTGAACCCGGCCGACAGGTAATACTCGCCAAAATTGGCGGTCAGGCCGGAGTTGGGGCGGCTGGCGTCCGAATACCGGCCGTTGTCGTTGTTGCTGCCGCTGTCGCCATAGACCTGGCTGTTCAGCTCGGTGATGTAGAGCTGCGCCGCCGCGCCGTTGCCGCCATAGGCGCCGACGAAGACGTCATAGGTCCCGGACTTGGGATCAGGGATCGACATCAGCGGGTTGGTGCCGTCGCCGCTGTCGTCGTCGCAATACCACCGGCCGTCCGGCCCGTTGATGACCAGGGTCGTATCGTTCGAGCTGGTGACGCCGAAGATCAGCGGCAGGCTGCCCGCACTGTAGGTCAGCTGAAAGTCCGGGGCCCGCGCCACCATGCCGACGCAGCCGTTGGCGATGGCCGAGGCTTCCACGTCGCCGCCCGAGTACATGTCGATCCGGTACGGGTCGGGCGTGAAGCCGGACCTCAGAGACGCGTCGCCATAGGTCGCCCGCTGGCTGATATCCACGGCGGGGGCGGTGACCCTCTGCCCCTTCTGCCCCTTCTGGCCGCTCAGCGGAGCCGCCACCGACGCTCCGGTGGTCAGTACGAGGGCGCCGATCATCAGCGCGAGCCCAAAAGCGGTCTTCATCGTCTCACCTCCGTCGAACGATCCCCGTCGTCCGCACTCGTTGCAATGTTGCGCCCAAACCCGTCGGCGTCTTCATCAAAACGGGTGGCAGCGCCCGCTGGCTACAGGGAGCCGCGCACGATCCCATTCCCCTGACACGGATCAGATATCATCAGCTGGTGAAAGACAACCGTCCGCCTCAGCGAAGCTCGGTGATGAACAGCTCCGCGTCACCCGAATCGCCGCCGAAGGCCCCGACCCAGACGTCATAGACGCCCGATTGCGGACGATAGAACGAGACCTCCGGATCGGTCCCGCCGCCGGAGTCGTCGTCGCAATACCAGTCGCCGTCTGGCGCGTTGATGACGAGGGTCGCATCGCTGTAGCTCGACACCCCGAACGTCAGCGGCAGGCTGCCGGCGTCGTAGGTCAGCTGGAAGTCCGGCGCCCGCGAGATCATGCCGGTGCACTCCCCGCCCAGGCTGGACGCATCGAGCTCGCCGCCCGAGGTCACCGACACCGTATAGGGATCGTTGTCGAACCCGGCGCTCAGATACTCTTCGCCGTAGTTGGCCCGCGCGCTGGGGTCTGGCGCGCCATTGCCGCCGCCGTAGCTCCCGCCGCCATAGGCCGGCCCGGGCCCGTAGCCGCCGCCGTAGCCGGAGGGATCCTCGACGCAGCCCGACAGACCGATGATCGCCAGTGCGCCCAGCGCCAGAATGATCCGCATCTCGAAGTCCCCACGGAGCCCCTCGCTCCGCTTTCATCAGAGATCATCGATTGCCTGAAAACAACCTGTCGTCGGAAATCGTCAGGTTACGCGTCGGCCCGCTTACCATTGGCGCTCGCTGCCGGGCCTCGCTACCTTGCCCCCGCGCCCCGACCGCCGTATGGAGCGTTCAAGCACCGATATTCATCCATCGGTGAAATAAACGAGGAAGCGATGCGCAAGATCTACGCCGACGCCAAAGCGGCGCTTGAGGGCCTGACCTTTGACGGCATGACCGTCATGTCCGGCGGCTTCGGCCTGTGCGGCATCCCCGAGAACCTGATCGCGGGTCTCAAGGCCTCCGGCGTGAAGGGGCTTACCGTCATCTCCAACAATGCGGGCGTCGACGGCTTCGGCCTCGGCCAGTTGCTGGCGACCCGCCAGATCGCCAGGATGATTTCGTCCTACGTCGGCGAGAACAAGGAGTTCGAGCGCCAGTACCTCGCCGGCGAGCTCCAGCTGGAGTTCAACCCCCAGGGCACCCTGGCCGAGCGCATCCGCGCCGGCGGAGCCGGCATCCCGGCCTTCTTCACCGCCACCGGCGTCGGCACCCTGGTCGCCGAGGGCAAGGAAGTCCGCAACTTCGACGGCCGCGACTATGTCATGGAGACCGCCCTGGTCGCCGACCTTGCCATCGTCAAGGCGTGGAAGGCCGACGAGCGCGGCAATCTCGTCTTCCGCAAGACGGCCCGCAACTTCAACCCGATGATGGCCACGGCCGGCAAGGTCACGGTCGTCGAGGTCGAGGAAATCGTCCCCGTCGGCTCGCTGGATCCCGACAACATCCATACGCCCGGCGTCTATGTTGATCGCCTGTTCGTCGGCACGTTCGAAAAGCGCATCGAACAGCGCACCATCCGCCAGCATGCAGATGCCTGACGCCGAACGCGCCGAACGGGGCGCAACCTATATGGCCACCCTGGATCCGGGCCTCGAAGGCGCCCTGCGCAAGGGCATGGCCCCGATCGCTCCCGACTTCGCCGACATGATGGTGGAATTCGGCTACGGCGACATGATGAGCCGCCCCGGCCTCGATCCGAAGAGCCGCCAGATGGTCACCCTTGGCGCCCTGGCCGCGCTCGGCCATCCCGTCGATCAGCTGAAGGGCCACATCAACGGCGCCCTCTCGGTCGGCGTGACGCCGCAGGAGATCGTCGAGGCCCTGATGCAGGTCGCGATCTACGCCGGCTTCCCCGCCGCCACCAATGCACTGCGCGTCGCCAAACGCGTCTTCGCCGACCGGGGCGTCACCCCCCTGCCCCCTGCGGGGGACCAGTGAACCACCCGGGCAGCGGCGGCCGACTCGAACCGGCAAACTGGCTCTGGTTGGCCGGCGGAGGCAGTATTGCCGCCGCCTTGCTGCATCTCGCATGCATGTTCGGCGGTCCAGATTGGTACCGCTGGATCGGCGCAGGCGACGACATCGCGCGGGCCGTCGAGCGGGGGCAGATCCGACCCTACCTCCTGACGATCGGCATCGCGGCAATTCTTTTCGGCTGGGCCTGGTTCGCATTCGCAGCCGCCAGACTGATGCCGAGACCGCCTCTGCTGCGGACGGGGCTCGTGGCCATCATCCTTGTCCTGCTGCTTAGAGCGGCGGCCCTCTTCGTACCTGAACTCTGGGCACCCGAGACGGGTGCGACGTTCAAGATTGTCTCGTCTTTAATCGTTTTGGCGCTGGGCCTGTCGTTCCTGCTCGGGACGATCAAAGCCTGGCCCATATTGTCCGTGAGAACCTGACCATGCCCCGTACCCGCGAACAGCTCGCCGCCCGCGCCGCCCAGGAACTGCAGGACGGTTTTTATGTGAACCTGGGCATCGGCATCCCGACCCTGGTCGCCAACTACATTCCCGCCGGCATGGAGGTCACCCTCCAGTCCGAGAACGGCATGCTCGGCATGGGCCCCTTCCCCTGTGACGAGGACGTCGACGCCGACCTGATCAACGCGGGCAAGCAGACGATTACCGAGATCCCCGAGAGCGCCTATTTCTCCTCGGCCGACAGCTTCGCCATGATCCGCGGCGGCCACATCAACCTGTCCATCCTGGGCGCCATGGAGGTGGCCGAGAACGGCGACATCGCCAACTGGATGATCCCGGGCAAGCTGGTGAAGGGGATGGGCGGCGCCATGGACCTGGTGGCGGGCGTGAAGCGCGTCGTGGTCGTCATGGAACACGCCAACAAGCACGGCCAGTCCAAGGTCCTGAAGGCCTGCTCCCTGCCCCTGACCGGCACAGGGGTGGTCAGCCGCATCATCACCGACCTCGCTGTCTTCGACGTGAAGCCGGACGGCGCGGGCCTGGAGCTGATCGAACTGGCCGACGGCGTGACCCTCGAGGAAGTCGCCGCCAGGACCGAGGCGACATACACGGTTTCCCAATCCCTGAAAGCTACGGCATAGTTATTCCGGGATCGGCACGAAGAGGCCGCGACGGAGGGTGACATGGAAGTTGCGGGGTCGATCAGTCCGCCGGGCGGCGCGCCAAAGCCGGATCCCGAACGCGTGGCCACGCTGCGCTACACCATCGTCGACGAGCCCGAGACCTGCGCCGCCTTCGGCGAGAACGCCCGCGCCGCCCTCGCCTCGCTGAACGACCGCGCCCTGGCCGAGACCCGCAGCGGCGACCTTGGCGAATGCCTGCTTCTGCTGGATCAGGTCCGCAGCCACGTCGCCGGCCTCGATCCCGCCCGGCTGGAGCCGCGCGGCGGCCTCGCAGGACTGTTCGACAGTCGAGGCAAGCGGTTGAAAGCCTTCCGCGCCGCCTGGGACTCCACCGCCGCCACCGTGGCCCGGTCCGCCTCCGACCTCGGCGACCGCGCCGGCGCCCTGGCCCGCAAGAGCACGGCGCTGGAGACCCTGTGGTCCGAAACCCGGGACGCGATCGCCGAACTGGACGCCCATATCGCCGCCGCGCGAATCTGGCTGGACAACCAGACCCCGGCGCCCGCCACCGTTGAATCCGCGGCGCCCTCGGCCGAGGTCGAGACGCCCCAACCGACCGAAGAGGTCCACGAACAGGTCGAGGCCCAGGCCGACGACGAAACTCCCGTCTCGCCTGTCGAGGACAGGACCGAACCGGGACAGGTCGAGACTGTCGACGACCACGTCGAAATCGCGCCGACCGGGGAAGCGCGGGCGACCGATCCGATCCTTCCGCCGGAGGCCGAAGACGCACCCGTCGCCGAAGGCCTCATCGCCGCCGTCGAACCCCTGGAAGACGCGCCGGCCGAAGCCGGGGTCGTCGCGGAAGCGTCCGTCGAGCCTGAGGTGAAGATTGCACCGGAGGCGTCTGCGGCCCCGGAAGCCGGGCTGCAAACCGAACCCGCACCGCCGCCCGCGCCTGTCGCCTCACTGCCTCATCCGCTGGAAACCAGGCTCGTCGCCCTGGAGGCCCTTCGCGCCACGGCGATCGGTCGCCTGCCTCTGCTGCGCGCGGCCCAGAATGCCGACTGCCGCGCCCCGGCGGTGCTCAAACAGGTCTGCGACGGCGTCGAAGCCTGGCGCGCCGACTGGCAGGATGCTCTGGGCCTCGCGGGCAAACGGCCGAAGACGGTCCGCCCCGACCGCGTGCGGTTGTCGAACGCCTCGTCCGCCGTGACCGGGAGCATCACCGCCGCGGGTCATGAACTATCGGCCGCGCAGGGCCGCCGCGCCGAGCTCGACGCCCGCTCGGCGCCCGCTCCAGGGGCCGCACTGGCAGCCTAGTTCGTGGTCGCGTTCGCGTCGGTCCAGGCCACGATCTGAGTGTTCACATCCCGCGTCGCCAGGTCATAGGCCTCGACGATGGCTGAGACCCGATTCTCGCCGGCCGGCTGGCTGACCGTGAAGGTCTGTTCCGACACCACGGTCCGCTCCGGGAAGCGCAGCAGCCGCGCCCGCACCGTGATCACCACCGTCGGCGCCGCCCCGGCGTAGTCATAGCGGGTCTCGAACGTGCGCACGTCGACGTCCAGCAGACGCGTCGTCGGCGTCAGCTCACGCCGGCCGATCAGGCGGACCGTCCGCGCCTGGGAACCGAAGCGGGTTTCCAGCGCATCGCTGTACAGCATCAGGGCCGGCGAGACCCAGCGTGCGCCGGCGATATAGGCCGCTTCGGATCCGGTGACGCCCAGCAGCCGGTCGCCCTGCGACGCCTGCGGCATCTCGAGCGCGCGCAGCTTGATCTGCACCGGCGAGGCGACCGGCGTCGCGACCGGGCTCGCCGTGTCGCCGAAGCGATACAGCTGCACCGGGTCCGGCGACGACAGAAGCGCGCATCCGGACAGGGAGACGGCGGCGATGGCCGCGAGGGCGAGGGTGCGGATCATGGCTGGACCTCCAGTTCCTGGGACGGCGGCCGTCCGATGAAGTCACGCGGGCTGGCGCGCACGTCGTCCACCAACCCCTGCAAGGATTCCGTCGCCTCCTGCAGCCCCTGGATCGCCTCCAGCAGCTGCGGCACGCCGGTCGTGGCGAACTCCCCGGCCGGACCCTCGATGGCGTTGGCCGTGCGGTTGATCGAGGCGATGGCCTCGCGCGCATCAGCCGTCGCCTGGTTGATGTTCCGGACCGCCTCCGCGCCGTCCTCGTTGACCAGGCGACGCGCGTCGACGCCCAGGGCGCGGTATTCGGCGATGGCGCCGTTGGCGTTCTCCAGCGCCTTCTCAAGGTCTTCGAACATGCCCTTGCGCGCTTCCAGCTCGGTCGACAGCGCCTCGACGTTCTTCAGACTGGTCGAGAAGCTGCGGATATTGTCGTCCGACAGCACCCGGTTGATCCGGTTCAGCGCATCCACGGTCTGGGCCAGAACCGTGCCGGAACCCGACAGCAGCTCCGCGATCGGCGACGGCTGCGACTGGATCACCGGCACTACATTGTCCGGATACTGGGTCTTCAACAGGGCGCTGCCGTCCGTACCGGCGGTGATCTGGATATAGTTCAGGCCGGTGATGCCCTGAGGCTCCAGCTGGGCCCGCGAGGTCACCCGCACCGGCGTCGTGCCGTTTAGCCTGACCCGCGCGATGACCTGGTCGCCCTTGTCGGGATCCAGGTTCAGATCGGTGACCTCCCCGACCCGGATGCCGTTGAAGTGCACCTCGCCGCCCTCCGACAGCCCGCGCACCGGCCCGTAGAAGACGATGTCGTAGATGTCGTAGTCGTCGTTGAACTGCAGCCGGGCCAGCCAGATGGCGAACACCGCCAGCGCCGCCAGCAGGGCGACGGTGGCTATGCCCACGGCGGCGTAGTGTGCGTCTCGTTCCATCGTCTGTCCCTACGCCGCCTTGGTCGCCGCGCGTCCGCGCGGCCCCAGGAAATATTCCTTGATCCACGGGTGGTCGGATTTCTCCAGCTCCTGCACCGTGGCCTTCTCGATCACCTGCTTGTCGGCCAGCACTGCGACCTTGTCGCAGATGGCATAGAGACTATCCAAATCGTGCGTGATCATGAAAACAGTCAGACCCAGATCGTCCGACAACTTTCGGATCAGTTCGTCGAACGCCGCCGCCCCGATCGGATCCAGTCCCGCCGTCGGCTCGTCGAGGAAGATCAATTCGGGATCCAGCGACAGGGCGCGGGCCAGACCCACGCGCTTGCGCATTCCGCCCGACAGTTCGGCGGGCTTCTGGTGGTGGCTCTCGGGTTTGAGACCGACCATGGCGATCTTCATCTCGGCCAGTTCGCGAATGGTGTCCTTGGGCAGTTTGGTGTGCTCGACCATCGGCGAGGCGACGTTCTCAAGCACGGTCAGCGAAGAGAACAACGCGCCTTGCTGGAACAGGACGCCGGTGCGTCGCTCGACGTCAGCGCGTTCCGCGTCGGTCGCGCCACCGACATCATGGCCGAAAATCTTGATGGAGCCGCCCTCCGGCTCTTTCAGTCCGATGATGGAGTTCAGCAGCACCGTCTTGCCTGTACCCGACCCGCCGACGACGCCCAGAACCTCACCCCGCATGACGTCAAGATCGAGGTCGCGGTGGATCACCTGATCGCCGAACTGGCTCAGCAAACCGCGCACTTCGATCAGGGTCTCCGGCGTTTTGACGCCCGACGCGTCGTTGGCCGCGCCTGTTGTCGTCCGGGCCGCCTTCACAGGTTCAGCTCCAGGAAGATCAGGGCGAACACGGCGTCCAGGGCGATGATGGCGAAGATCGCCTGCACGACCGCGGCAGTGACTCGCCGTCCCAGGCTTTCCACGTCCCCGGCGACGGCCATGCCCTGACGGCAACCGATGGCCGCGATGACAACGGCGAAAACGGGGGCCTTGACCAGCCCCACCATCAGGTGCGTCCCCATGTCAGGGTCTTCGCTGACGCGCTGGAGGAAGAAGGCGGGGCCGTAGTCGAGCTGACTCCAGACCACCAGCATGCCCCCCAGGAAGCCCGAGACCATCCCGATGAAGGTCAGCAAAGGCACCATGACGAGCATGGCGGCCAGGCGAGGGATGACCAGGGCCTGGAACGGGTTGACCCCCATCACCTGCATCGCGTCCACCTCCTGGCTCATCCGCATCGAGCCGATCTCGGCCGCGAAGGACGAGGAAGAGCGCCCCGCCAGCAGGATCGCGGTGATGAGGACGCCGAGTTCCCGCAGCACGGCTACGGCGACCAGCTGCACGGTGAAGACGCCCGCCCCGAACTGGGTCAGCAGATCGGCTCCCAGGAAGGCGATGACCGCCCCAATGAAGAAGTTGGTCACGGCGATGATCGGCAGGGCGTCCAGGCCCGACCGCTCCGCCTGGCTCACCCAGGCGGGCCAGCGGATGGCGCCGGGATGCCGGAAGGCGGAGCCCGTCGCCCCCATCAGCCGACCCAGGAAGGCCATCGACAGCAGAATTTCGGCCGCAGCGTCGTGCACGCCATGGCCGATCTTGGAGAAGATGCGCACCAGGGGCGCCTGGCGTTTCGGCGGTTCGGCGCTCTGCCGCTCCAGCGTCTCGACCATCGCATAGATGCGGCCCGCCTCTGGACGCGTGTCGAAGGCGTTGGCGGGCATGGCGAAATTCGACGCCTGCACCAGGGCCAGGGCGCCGGCCGTGTCGAACCGGCCCAATTCGCTCAGATCGACGTGTTCGATGCTGTAGCCGCGCAGACTTTCCCCGAGACGGATCGCGGCCTGGTTGAGCCCCATAGTCGTCCAGTCGCCCGTGAGCTTCAGCACGGTCGCGTCGCCCCTGGCGTCCTCGATGTGGAAATCGGCCGTCCTCATACGCCCACCCTTAGACGAGCCCGGGCGAATCGCCCATGCCCGAACGCCGTGTCGGAACCGTATGGAAGACGGGCCGTCGTCCTTGGGCAACAGCCGTTACGCGAAGGCTACAGAAGATCGCGCACCGCCTTGAGATCGCGCACGAACAGAGCCCGCTCGCGGCCCTTGGCCTCCGCATCGGGATGGCGCAGCAGGTAGGCGGGATGGACCGTGATCATCGCCGTCGATCCATCGGACAGCGACAGCCGCCGGCCCCGCTCCCGGGTCACCGCGACGGGCCGACCCAGCACGCCCAGCGCCGCCGTACCGCCCAGCGCCAGGGTCACCATCGGACGCACCAGCCGCCGCTCCTGATTCAGCCACCAACGACAGGCGGAGACCTCGCTGTTTGTCGGCGTCCTGTGCAGCCGCCGCTTGCCCCGCGGCTCGTGCTTGAAGTGTTTCACCGCGTTGGTGACATAGACCTCCGCCCGGTCGATCCCCGCCTCCTCCAGCGCCGCATCCAGCACCTCACCCGCCGGCCCTGCGAAGGGCCGCCCGACCAGGTCCTCCTGATCGCCCGGTTGCTCGCCCACGATCATCAACCGCGCCTTCTTCGGTCCCTCGCCGCACACGCCTTGCGTCGCATCACTATAGAGGGGGCAGCGGCGGCAGGCCTGCACCCCGTGCCGCAGCTCCTCCAGATCGGACGCGACGAAACCCTCCTCATACGATCCATCGCGCACGGAGCGGGCGATGGCTTTGGCGAGGCGTGCGTTGGGCTCGGTGTGCGGACTGGCGACCATGACTTCGGTTCGAGCGTGCGACGCGGCGACCAATTCCGGGATCAACGATGCCTCCGGCAGGTTCTTCCAGTACCGTTTGGGCATCTCGCCCTGCATCGTCCGGACCTTTAGCCGGGCCGGATTGAAGGTCGAGGCGTAGTAGGTCTTCCAGAACTCCTCGATCTCGTCGTCCTGCGGCGCGTCGGCCGCATTCGCAGGCGGCCCGAAGGACAATTCACCCCCGCTCATCCCCGCGGAGGCGGGGACCCAGAAACAGGATCCGTCCGGCGTCAGGATCGACCATCGCATCGTCGTGAACCGCCGCACGAAGAAGCCCGAAGTCTTCTCCAGCACCCGATGCGCCGGCTCGAACCAGGCGACGAACACTTCTCCTGCGTCGTCCTCAACCGATCGAAACCGGACAAAGGCCTTCATCTTGTGCGATGCCCTGGAAACGTTCTTCGCCCGCTCCATCGCGTCTGCGACATCGCGATCCGACACCACCTTCATCAAATCCGGCTCGTCCCTGAGCCGCCAAAGCAGGCGGTACATCAGATCGAACCGGTCGGCGGAACGGTGCAGGATCACCTCCTGCGCCACGTCCACGAAGGCTTTGGGCACGGTGAACGGCCCTTCAATCCGTGCATCCCCCTCCCCTTTCAGTGCACCCCGGCGAAGGTCGGGGTCCAGATCACGGACGTCGCTCGTTCCCGCTCGGCTCAGGATCCGTGCGTCAGCCGCAATTCCCGTGTGGGCAACGGGATCCCGCCCTTCGCCGGGATGCATGGCGATGACGGTATCAAACAGCGAACCTGTCCCTTCCGCCCCCGCCACCACGAACCGCACAGCCGCCGGCTCCGCCCCGGCCAGCCGGAACGCCCGCGCAGCCTTCCGCCACCCGTCGAAATCCGTCTCGTGCGCCAGTTCAGCGATCGGCATCAGAACAGGCTCAACTGCTCGGCCTTCGGCTCCCCGACCAGCCGTTGCCGCAGATCGACCGCATCCGTAAGCCCGCCCGGGGTCCAATCCAGCGCCGTGATGAACGGCCGCACCTTGTCGATACCCCGGCACAGCCGCGCGATGTCCTCCAGCCTCAGCGTGCGATAGCGGCGCACCGAGATCATCCGGTCCACCGACTTCACCCCCAGCCCCGGCACCCGCAGCAGCATCACGCGCGGCGCCGTATTCACATCGACCGGAAACTGCGCCCTCTGATTCAGCGCCCAGGCCAGCTTTGGATCGATCGCCAGATCCAGCATCCCCTCCGTGGACGCCTCCCCGATCTCCGGCGCGGAAAACCCGTAGAACCGCATCAGCCAGTCCGCCTGATACAACCGGTGCTCCCGCATCAACGGCGGCCTCGACAGCGGCAGGGCCGAACTGGAATCGGGGATGGGA
This sequence comes from Brevundimonas sp. TWP3-1-2b1, assembly GCF_049896165.1. Taxonomy (NCBI): domain Bacteria; kingdom Pseudomonadati; phylum Pseudomonadota; class Alphaproteobacteria; order Caulobacterales; family Caulobacteraceae; genus Brevundimonas; species Brevundimonas sp. TWP3-1-2b1. Next base: position 31,540 of record NZ_JAFCTT010000017.1, read on the forward strand.
CTGAAGGCGGAATAATAGACCCGGCGCAGGCCATAGCCGCCATACAGCGACGCCGAGCGGGCCAGGATCTCGGTGTCCGGCGCCCCGTCCGCGCCCACGATCAGCTGGGTCGACTGTCCCGCCGGTGCGAACTTCGGAGGCTTGGCGCGATCCTTCTTGGCCGGCTTCGCCGCCTCGACCTTCAACCGGACATAGGCCATCGCCTGCTTGATGACCCCGACATCCTTCTGCGGCGCGAACCGCCCCATCGCCTCGTCGCGCGGCAGTTCGATATTGGCCGACAGCCGATCGGCATAGAGCCCGGCCTCCTCGACCAATTTCGGGTCCGCCTCCGGGATCAGCTTCAGGTGGATGTAGCCGCGAAAGTCATGCGCCTCGCGCAGCGTCTTCGCGACCAGCACCAGCTGTTCCATGGTGTAGTCGCCGGATCGGATGATCCCCGACGACAGGAACAGACCCTCGATATAGTTCCGGCGATAGAAGTTGAGCGTCAGCTCCACCACCTCGTCCACGCTGAACCGCGCCCGCTGCACATTCGAGGACACGCGGTTGATGCAATAGACGCAGTCATAGATGCAGAAGTTCGTCAGCAGGATCTTGAGCAGGGAAACGCACCGCCCGTCCGGCGTATAGGCGTGACAGATGCCCATGCCCTCGGTGGAACCGATGCCCTTGCCGCCAAGGCTGTCGCGCTTCGACGTGCCCGAAGAGGAACATGAGGCGTCGTATTTGGCTGCGTCGGCCAGCACCGACAACTTCTTCCTGAGATCCAGCTGCGCCATCGTTCATGGTATGTTCCTTTTCAGGAACGACGTCCAGCGTGACCGTTCGTCTGTCCGGGACTGGACCTATCGCAGGTAATTCAACAGCGAGACTTCGCTGAGTTGCGCCACGACCTGAGCCGACGCCTGCACGGCGACCTGCGACAGCTGCAACTCCGTCACGGCCTTCAGCGGGTCGACGTCGGTGCGGCTCGACACCAGTTTCTCCAGCGACAACTGCTGCGCCTCATGGCTGGTGGTGATCTGTTCCAGGCGCTTCTGCAGCGAACCGTTGCGCGCCCCGGTGTCGACAGTCGCGGTCGAGGCCGCGTCCAGCCGCTTCATTTGCGCGGTCAGGAAGGTCTTCTGCGCATCGGTCGGCTTGCCGGTCAGCGGCCCGGTGGCCGGGTTGTCGTTGTAGGCCTTGATGTCGCGGAAGATCTCGAAAATGTGGCTCTGGGTGACGCCGTCGGCCTCGACGAATTTGAAGCCATCGGCGAGGTAGCCTGTCTCGACCGAGGTGTTCTCGGCGATCCGCGACACCGCCTTGATCTGGTCGTTGGCGAGGGTCGCGGCCACGCTCGGCGCGGCTGCAAGTTCGCTCAGGGTCGCCACCGTCACCGGCTGGTTGGTGGTGTTGGCCCCGGCGAACAGATAGCCGCCCTGATGGCGATAGTTCAGGCCGTTGGAGACCGACTGGAACTGGCCCTCCAGGTCCAGCATCAAGGTCGACGCCGAGTCCGAAGCCAGGACGCTGGCGATCGCCTCGCGCGCGGAGCCCAGGGCATCGGCGATCTGGTTGAGGGCCAGGTCCTGGGCGTCCAGCCGCGCCGTCACAGCCTCACCGGTGTTGAGGAAGCCCTGCACGCGGGACTCCGCGCCCTTCAGCGCCGTCAGCGTCTCCGAACTGCGGCCGTAGCCGGTCAGGTCAGTCGCAATCTTGCGGGTCGAGACCCGCTCGCCAGCGTCGGTCTGGGCCTGCTGCGCCTGCATCAGGTTCAGCAACGCCGACTGATAGTTTCCGGTTGTCGAAACGCGGCTCATCAGATCATCCCCAGCAGAGTGTCGTACATATCCTTGGCCGCCTGGATCAATCGGGCGGAGGCGTTGAAGGCCTGCTGATAGGTGGTCATCAGCACCAGCTCTTCATCCAGGTTCACGCCTTCATAGTTGGCCTGGCGCGCATCGGCCTCGGTGGCCAGCGCCTGGGCGCTGGCCTGTCGTGTCTTGGCCGCCTGGGCCCGCCCGCCGATCTCGCCGGACAATTCTGAAGCATAGCGCGACACCGACAGGTTGCCGCCGGGACTTTCCCCGGCCGCCGAGAACCTCGTCGTCCTCTGGCCCGCATCGGCCAGCGTCAGCGCGCCGCGTCCATCACCGGAGCTCAGCGCCGCTGTCCCGACCGGCGCGGCCAGGTTCAGCTGGGCCAGCGCCAGTTTCGAAGGGCTCTGCTGGATGTCGGTGCGCACCTTGAAGCCGTCCGCGCGCGACGCCCGAACCCCGCCACCCAGGCCGAACAGCTCGGTGGCCGAAACGCCCGAGGGAACCTGGATCGTGGTGTCTTCCAGCACGCTCATCCGCGGCGCCGGATCGCCCAGCGGCGTGAACTTCATCTCGCCGTTCGCATCCAGCGCAAAGCTGCCGTAGCGGCCGACGCCGGTCACGGTGCTGTTCAGGGCGGTCAGTATGTCGCCCACGGTCCCGCCGGCCGGGATCGCCACCTGGATGTCGCGGATCCTGGCCCCGCTCTGGCCGGTGAAGCGGAAGCTCAAAGTCTCGCCGGCGGTGAACCCGTGCGCCGACGTGGCGGTCATGCCCAGGTCGTACAGGGCGGGCCGCTCGCTGGAGATCAGGTCGTTCATCCCGAAATAGTGGGAGAAGCCGCGCCCGGCCTTGGCGCCGGGCGTCGCCGTGCTGTCGGCGATGGCGACACCGTTCGATCCCGTTGCGGCGATGCTCAAGCTGCCCCCGACGAAGCTGGCCGTCGCCGCGCCGCCCAGGGCGGTGTTCACGTCGGTCAGGAAGTTCGCCATCGGTGTGACCGCCCCGCCGTTGATGCTGACGCCGGTTCCCGAGAAGACCAGATCGACGCGGGTGGTGATCGCACCCGTCGTCGGGTTCACCACCGCGATCGTCGTCCCGCCGGTGAAGCCGGTCAGGGCGGTCGTAAGGTCCTGTCCCACGTTCTTCCCGGTCAGGGTGGTGGGCGGCGGCACTGCGGAGTTGGCGTTGTGCGCCCGGTTCAGTTCGTCGACGACGTGGGTGACCAGTTCGGCCAGCCGCTCCGCCGCCTGCGGCGCGTCGACGTCACGCAGTTCCAGCAACCCCTTGATCTCGCCGCTCTTCAGCCCGTCGGCGAAGGCGCGCTTGGTCCCGCCCGGCTCGGTGACCCAGATCTCGTTGAAGCCGGACTCGGCGTTGACCGTGCCCGCGCGATTGTACTGCAGCGTCGCCGCGCCCGCCCCGGCCAGCAGGATGCCGGCGCCGGTCCGGATCGACACCCCGCCGACCGATCGCTGCGACACCTGCACGTCCATCAGACTGGACAGCTCATCGACCAGCCGGGCCTGCTGCGTCTGCGCCCCCGAGGCGTCGCCGTTCAGCACCGTGGCCTTGGCGATATCGACGTTCAGCGTCTCGATCTGCTGCAGCAGGCTATTGGCCTTCTCGATGGCGCTCTGGATCCGGCCGTCCGCGTCCTCGCGCACGGCCTGTATCTGGCCGGAGATGCGGCCAGCCTCGTCGAGGATCGCCTGGGTCTTGAACAGGGCATCCTGGCGGCGGGGTCCCGACACGGCATCCTCGCCGGCCACGGCGAAGGCCGCGAAGATGTCGTCGATCTGGGAGAAGAAGCCCGTATCCCCGCCCGGGTCGCCGAACAGCGACTGGATACGGTCGTACAGTTCATAGCGCACGCCCTGGCGGCTGGCCTCGGCCCCTGCGCTGAGCGCCGCGGCCTGCAGGAACCGGTCGGTGGCGATGCGCACGCGCGCCACCTCGACGCCGGACCCGACGCCCTGGGTCGTCAGCGACACCTGGTCAGCGATCTTGCGGACGTATCCGGGCGTGTTGACGTTGGAGACGTTGTCGGAGACCACGCGCAACTGCGTCTGGGCCGTCTGCAGCCCCGAGTTGGCGATGTTCAGGATGGTGCTCAGGCTCATCCGATTAACCCTTCGCCCGGCAAGCCCTGCCCGGCAGGCTGCGCGTCTTGCCCAGCCGTGCGCGTATGCGGCGAGAGCAACACCTTGTTTTTCTTGAACATCACTGAACGCGACTGGACCATGGTGATTCAGATCGCAAACGGCGGGCCACACCCGGAACAGGGTGGCGCGCACCCGGAAAGGTCTTGGAAGGGCGCCGGGCAAAAAGCGACGTCTGCGCGGCAAGAAAGGTCGCTGACGCCCACCCCGGCAGCCTGGCCGACCGCATTAAATCTCTAGTGAAAACAGTTGGATGATATCGAGCGCGACGCTTGGCCCGACCCTTGCGACGGCCCATCCGAATGTTCCGGCGCAGCAGGCGCCCTTGTCCTCCAGTCGTGAATTGCCTGCCGCCGCATGTCCGCGCCCAGCCTCGCCATTCCTGCCGCGCCCGCCCTGGGCCACGCCGCTCCGAAGCGCGGCGCAGCGACGCCTGACGCCGATTTCGCGGCCATCCTGGACGAGTCCGCCCCGCCGGAAGCGCCCGCCAGAACGCCCGCCGCCACCGGTTCGAAGAACGAGACGGAAACCGTCCCCGCACCGGTCGAGGCCACCGCTGCCGAAGCTGTGGTCGATACGACTCCCGGCACGGACGAGATGACCGTCGCCGCCCCGGCGCCGCTGACCGTCGCACCGGTCGTCATCGAGGTTGTGACGACGGAAGCCGCCCCCCCCGTAGCGGGAACCCTGCCCGCGCCATCCGACGATCTCGTCCCTCCCACGCCCACGGCGCCCGCACCCACGCCGGGAGAGCAGCCCCGCACACCGGTCGGAGCGATACCTGCTGTCGAGGCCGACGCCACGGCCTCCGCTCCCATGCCGGCAGACCAGCCCGATCTCGCGGCCCTTCAGGCGGAACAGGCCAGGGCCGCCGCCCCGATGCCTGCCGCAGCTCCGGCCGCCGCGCCCGCCGCAGCCCTCGTGGCGCCGCCGCGTCCGGCGAAACCGGCCCCTGACCTTTCGACCTCCGCTGAAGCCGCCCCTGCGGAAGACGGACCGGCCGCCGCCACCGCCGCGGCGGTCGAGGCTCCGGCCGCTCCGGTCGATGCGCCCCGCACCCGCGACGTGATCGATCGCGCCCAGACGACCCGCGCCGAAGCCCGGAACGGCGCCTCCCCCGATCCCGATGCCTCGCCCCCGTCCGACGGCCCGGAGGCCACCGCCCCCGCCGCCACCGCCTCGACTTCAACCGCCTCGACCCGGCCGCCTGCCGCGCCCCCCGTCCCTCTCGTCCTGACCGGCGCCGATGAGGGGGTCTCGGCCCCGCTCGCCACGGCCGCCCAGCCGACGGACGCCCGCCCCGCCGAGACCGGCGTGTCCCTGGCCCTCTCCACCCTTTCCCGCGCCACCATCGAAACCACGGCCCAGATCGCCGCCCAGATCGTGCGCAAGCTGGAAGGCCGCTCGACCCGCTTCGAAATGGCCCTGACGCCGGAGGGTCTCGGCCAGGTCGACGTCAGCCTCGACATCGATGCGGACGGCAAACTCATCGCCCGGATGGCCTTCGACAATCCCCTGGCCGCCACCGAGCTGCGCGGCCGGGCCGATGAGCTGCGTCGCCAGCTCCAGGACGCGGGCTTCACCGTCGCTGACGACGCCCTGTCCTTCGCCGAGCGCGACGCCTCCGCCGGCCAGCAGGGCGGCTCGGCCTTCGACCGCCGGCCCGATCCCCGCAACGCCCGCGCCTTCGGCGCCGCCTCGCGGCTGGAGGCGGACGCCGACCGTCTGCTGACGCCGGGCCGCTGGATCCCTCTCACCCTGACGCCCGACCGCGTCGATATGAAGGTCTGACCCCATGGTCGACGCAATCACCGCCAACGAGGCCGTCAGCCGCACCGGAACCAGCCGCGCCAGCCTGGTCTCGAACTTCGAGACCTTCCTGCAGCTGCTGACCGCCCAGCTGAAGAACCAGGACCCGCTTTCGCCGCTCGATTCCAACGAGTTCACCGCCCAGCTGACCCAGATGACCGGTGTCGAGCAGCAGCTGCTCACCAACGACCTGCTGACCAGCCTGCTGGAGGCCCAGCAGGGCGGCGGTCTGGGCGGTGCATCCAACTATATCGGCAAGAACGCCACGGCGGCCTGGGGCGTCACCAAGCTGGACGAAGGCTCGGCCAACTGGTCCTACGAACTCGGCGCCGCGGCCTCCGAAGCCACGCTCCAGGTGCTGGACTCGAGCGGCAAGGTCGTCTGGACCGGCCCCGCCCCGGACCGCACGAGCGGAACCCATGATTTCGTCTGGAACGGCAAGACCACCGCCGGCGACCAGTTGCCCGACGGCGGCGTCTATTCACTGAAGGTCACCGCCATGAACGGGACGAACACCATCGAGTCCCAGGTCCTGACCCGCGGCCGCGTCACCGGCGTCGAGATGTACGACGGCGTCCCCTACCTCACCATCGGCAACTCGATCGTGCCTGTCTCGAGCGTCTTCGGACTGCAGGACCACGTCGCCGCCGCCGAAGCCTCCGCCGCCAGCGCCGAGGACGACGAGAAAAGCCTCGCCGCCCGCATCGCCGATGCCCTGAACCCCCTCAAGTTGCTTTCCTAAGGAGCCCACGTCGTGAGCATCAACTCAGCCCTGCTGGCCGGCGTGTCCGGTCTGACCGCCAACTCCGCCGCCCTGGCCGCCATCTCGCAGAACATCGCGAACGTGAACACCGTCGGCTACAAGCGGACCACCGTCGACTTCTCGACCGTCGTCAACGCCCAGAACCAGGGCGCCGGCTACTCTGCGGGCGGCATCCTCGGCACGACCCGAAACTATATCTCCCAGGCCGGTCAGCTTCAGCGCACGACATCCTCGACCGATCTCGGCATCGCCGGCCAGGGCTTCTTCGTAGCGACGGAGAAGTCCGAGGGCCTGGACGCCGGCGACGCCCGCCTGTTCACCCGCGCGGGCGCCTTCCGGGTCGACGAGTTCGGTTATCTGAAGAACACCGCCGGCCTCTATCTCCAGGGCTGGCCAGTGGACTCCGAGGGCGGGATCGTCCGCGACCCGTCGGACCTGAACAAGCTCAAGTCGATCAACGTCGGCTCGGTCGGCGGAACGGCCGAGGCCACGACCCGCGCCCAGTTGAACGCCAACCTGCAGTCCAGCCAGGCCGTGTCACCCGACATCGCCACCTACAGCCTGGCGACCAACTCGATGTCCATGTACGATGCCGAGGCCGGCACGGGCTTCAAGCCCGACTTCCAGATCACGATCCCCGCTTCGGATTCCAAGGGCGGCCAGCGCTCGATCGCCTACTCCTTCATCAAGACCGCCAACCCGAACGAATGGCGCGCGGAAGTCCATGTCATCCCGGCCAGCGACATCGAGAACGGCTCGACGCCGTCCAACGGCATCCTGAAGTCCGGCCTGGTCCTGTTCACCCAGGACGGCCGCCTCGACGTCGACGGCATGAAGGCGGCCGAAATCGCGACGCCGGGCACCATGCTGTTCGCCGATCCGTCCGTCGCCTCAATCACCCTCGGCGCCTCCGACCCCGCGACGGTAGGCACGGCCGTGGCGCCCCAGTGGCGCGACTCCCTCGGCATCGACAACCAGACCATCACCTTCGATCTCTCCGCCTCGGCGGGCGGCCTGACCCAGTACGACTCGGATTCGATCGTCCAGGCCGTGACCACCAACGGCACGGCCTTCGGCAACCTGTCGAACATCGAGATCGACGACGAAGGCTATATCACCGCCATCTTCGACAACGGCGTCACCCGTCGTGTCGCCCAGGTCGCCCTGGCCACCTTCACGAGCCCGGACAGCCTCGCGGTCGCCAACGCCAATGCCTACCGGGTCAGCCAGGGCTCCGGCACCTACAACCTCAAGGCCCCCGGCACCGGCGGCGCAGGTCTGATCGGAGCGTCCCAGCTGGAAGCGTCCACGGTCGATCTGTCGCTGGAGTTTACCGGCCTGATCACCACCCAGCGCGCCTACTCCGCCTCGTCCAAGATCATTACCACCGCGGATGAGATGTTGGCCGAACTTATCAGCATCAAACGCTGATCTTCAGGTAACGCGGCGTTCAGCTAGATGAAAATTTACTCAACAACCGGCCGAAACGGCGTTCCGGGAGAGGATGGATTTTATCCATTCCTTCACCACGACGCTAAACCCGGCCTTAGCGGCGCCTCGCTATCTTCACGATCAATTGGTGGTGGTGAATGAGGCAAAAGCCCATGTTGCAAGAGCGACGCGTGAACAAGCAAGGCGAGCAATATGTCGTCGGTCCGACGGGCACCCCCCTGACGATGCGTGACCTGCCGCCCGAGAATACCGACCGCTGGGTCATTCGTCGCAAGGCGGAAGTCGTGGCGGCCGTGCGCGGCGGGCTCCTGAGCCTGGACGACGCGCTTCTGCGCTACCGTCTGACGGCCGAGGAGTTCCTCGCCTGGCAGAAGGCGATCGACAAATGGGGCATGCAGGGCCTGCGCACGACGCGGATCCAGAACTACCGCTCCTGAAGGTCTCCTCCCGAGACGACGGCAACGGCCGCACCCGGCAACGGGGGCGGCCGTTGCCGTTTGGGGGATCGGCCTCGAAATCGTCTCCCATCCTGTCTATATGCGCGCCATGACGTTCCCATCCCGGCACGTGGGCGAGCCTGTTTGCCCGATCCCGACCATCGTCCCTGTCGACATCGACGAGGCGGTCGAGAGCGCGCGTCTGGCCGTCGGCCTGCCGGTCGGCTCGCGCGTCGTCGCGGCCATGTCGGGCGGGGTGGACTCCACCGTCGTCGCGGCATTGCTGCACAAGGCCGGCTACGACGTCGTCGGCGTGACGCTCCAGCTCTACGACCACGGCGCGGCGCTCAAGAAGAAGGGCGCCTGCTGCGCGGGTCAGGACATCCACGACGCCCGTCTGGCCGCCGAGATGCTGGGCATTCCCCACTATGTCCTCGACTACGAGAGCCGCTTTCGCGACGCCGTCATCGACCAGTTCGCCGACGATTATCTGCAGGGCCGCACGCCGGTCCCCTGCATCCGCTGCAACCAGACGGTCAAGTTCCGCGACCTGCTCGACGTCGCCCGCGACCTCGGCGCCGCCGCCATGGCGACCGGCCACTATGTCGGGCGAGCCGTCGCCGCCGATGGCCAGACCCAGATGCGCAAGGCCATCGACCCCTCGCGCGACCAGTCCTATTTCCTGTTCGCCACCACGCGCGACCAGCTCGACTATCTGCGCTTCCCGCTCGCCGGTCTGGAAAAGCCCGCCGTGCGCGGGGTCGCCCAGTCGCTGGGCCTCAAGATCGCCTCCAAGCCCGACAGCCAGGACATCTGTTTCGTGCCGTCCGGCGACTATCGCACCCTGATCGACCGCCTGCGCCCGCAGGGCCGCGAGGCTGGAGAGATCGTGCACATGGACGGCCGCGTTCTCGGAAATCACGCCGGCATCACCGACTACACCATCGGCCAGCGCCGCGGCCTGAACGTCGCCGTGGGCGAGCCCCTGTTCGTGACGAAGCTGGACCCCGAGAACCGCCGCGTCATCGTCGGCCCGCGCGAGGCCCTGCTGACCGCCTCCCTGACGCTCGACGAGACCAACTGGCTGGGCGACCACGCTTCGATCGAAGCGGCGGCCGAAGCCCATGCCCCGGTCCTCGCCCGCGTCCGCTCGACCCGCCCGCCCTCGCCCGCCCGTCTGACGCTTCGGGACGGCGCGATCTCGATCGTCTTCGAGACCGGGGAAGAAGGCGTCGCCCCCGGCCAGGCCTGCGCCCTCTACGACCCCGCCGATCCCGACCGTTTGCTGGGCGGAGGCTTCATCGCCAGCACCACGGCCGTGGCGGTCTAGCTCTGCGACAACCCGTCAGCCAAACTCGCCATCCGGTTGACTCGCACAACCTAATGGAGTGAGATTTGCGCGCGGGCTTTTCCGCATGGGAGGGTTGGATCATGATGAAACTGAAATTCGCCGCCGCCCTGGCCTCGTCGATGATTGTCGCCCTGACGCCGATTTCCGCCCACGCAGGCAGTCCCGCCTGCACCGCCTGTTACGGCTCTTGCTGGGATGCCTACAACGGCAACGATACGATGTTCTCCCAGTGCATCAACAGTTGCACGGACGAGAATGGCTACGCCTGTCCGGTTATACTCTAGGATAATCTTCGAACATCAGGCGGCCAGATTGCTTTCCTTCGCCATGAAGGACATCCAGTCCTGGCCGCCTCTTCTTGCGAAGCCAGGACGGAATGACCGTATCGTCTGCGATATCAATATTCCTGACCTTTGCACTCCTGCAAGCAGGTCAGCGGCATGACGGCGTCTACAGCGGCTCCTCAAGCCTCGTAGGCCTCGCGGATCAATACTGTATGGGTCCGGACGGCGATCAGGTTCTGACATGGACCTTGGCGGCCCGGAACGGTTTCATCCCCCTGAACATGGAAGACTTCCCAAATCTTCGGCTGCCCGGAGCCAGAGGACTGCGCGGGTTTACCAGGACCACTGACGGCGTCGAAATTCGCGTGCTCACCGCCGCCAATCGCGTGCGGCAATACGGCGAAGACACCTACTATCACCTCTGCTGGGTCAGCGCCGCTGACGCAAACCGGCGCGAAGTCGACCGGGAGCTGCAGGCGTATCTGGGCGTCCGCAGGTTCCGACAGGAAGGCGCCTTCATGTATCCGTGGGTGACCCAGCCGGACGGCTCGCGCGAGAGCGTGTCTCGTCGAGACTTCGACCTTCAAGGTTTCGGCCTGTCCAGAGAACGGGGAATGAAGGTCGTTCTGACCGGCGAGTGGCGTGGCCAGGTGTCGGTGACCTTCATGACGCCGGTCAGTTCCTGTGCGGACTGGTGCTACTGAGCCGCGGATGCGGAAAGGATTGGCTCCGATGGTCTGGTTGGGCCGCTAGCGTCTTCGAAACCGGACAAGAAGGCGTCGCCCCCCGGCCAGGCCGGCGCCCTCTGCGATCCCGCCGATCCCGACCGTCTGCTGGGCGGAGGCTTCATCTCCAGCACCACGGCCGTGGCGGTCTGGCCCTGCGACAACCCATCAGCCAAACTCGCCAGCCGGTTGACTTGCACAACCTATTGGGGTGAGATTTGCGCGCGAGCTTTTCCGCATGGGAGGGTTGAATCATGATGAAACTGAAATTCGCCGCCGCCGCTGTGGCGGCGCTGAGCATCGTCGCTCTGTCGCCGTTCTCCGCTTACGCACGCAGCGCATCCTGCACGGCCTGCTTCAGCGCCTGTTGGGATGGTTACAACGGCAACGACACGATGCTTTCGATGTGTTACAACAACTGCCAAGACGAGTCCGGCAGCACTTGTCCGGTGGTGCCCCGTTAATACTTAGCGGCTCAGTCGCGGGCAACATGTCGCGGCTGAGCCATTTGCGCCTGTCTCCGCTCGCTATTCATCGGATGCCATGAGTCTTGTCTCTCGGGTTTTGGTCTCGCCAGCCGCGCTGATTGCGACATCGTGGGGCCAAATGACGCCTCCAGCGCAAGCACCTTCTGATCTCACTGACCTCGCCCAAACTTACTGTTTCAGCGCGGACGGGGATCACTACGCGACCTGGGACAGGGCGCGACGAGACGGTTTCACCGAGCTTCGACCCGAAGACTTTCCGAACCTTCACATGTCCGTGGCCCTAGAATTGCGAGGATTTACGCGCACGCAAGACGATACGGAAGTTCGCATATTGACGGCGGGCACCTGGATCAACAGCGGCGAACATGGCCTTGCGCACTACAAATTGTGCTGGGTCAGCGCGAATCCGGCGGATCGGCGAACACTGGATCGGGATCTCCAGCAGTTCTTCGGCCATCGCGGCTTTCGCCAGTTGCATGCCCGCGTCTTCGCCTGGATTCCGTTGGCCGACGGGACGGAACGCCCCGTCACCCTTCGCGAGTTTCAGCGCGGCGGCCACCGTCTGTCTCGCGAACAGGGCATGCGCCTGGTCGTAGCCGGAAACGTAAGAGAAATGGCGACAGTAGCCTACATGGTCCCGACCGAGGACTGCGAGGACTGGTGTTACGGGTCGACCAGGGCGCGCTGACGCTGACCGGTCTGCTATAGGGCCGCATGTCCGACGACCTCTCCGCCCGCCAGGGCCTGCCCGAGCCGTATCGCTACCTGCTCGCCGACCTGCCCCGCGACCGTTGGCACGGCCATGAGGTCGCGGCCATGGCCCGGTTCTGGCTGCAGATGCACTCCGGCTTCCGCCGCGAGGCCGCAGCTATGGACGCCCTGACCGGCCAGTGGCGCTCAGGCGCTCTCGCCCTGCCCGACCTGCACCGCCGGCTGATCCCGACGCTGCAGTCGTTCCTCCAGCACCTCGACGGCCACCACAACATCGAGACCCACCACTATTTCCCGACCATGCGTCAGGTGGAGCCCCGCATCGGCGCCGGCATCGACCTGCTGGATCGCGACCATGACGTCATCCACGGCCATCTGGAGACCCTTTTCCAGACCGGCCTCGCCTTTCATCAAGGCGTCAGCGGCCCTGCGCCCACGGCAAGCGACGCCGCCGCCCGCCTCGCCGACGCCCTCGACAAGGCCGGTCCGTCGCTGTCCCGCCATCTCGGGGACGAGGAGGACATCGTCATCCCCCTGATCACCCGCCACGCGGATCACTTCAAAGGCTGAAGCCTGGAGCGTTCGGCCCTCAAAGGGGCTCAAAGGAGCGCGGACCTCCAGGTCCGCTCTTTGCGCCGCCGAAGAGCGGACCTGGAGGTCCGCGCTCCAAGGGCGCCGCAACTCACCTGTCGAACGCCCTAGGTCGGCGACATCGGCCCGCGCATGGCCCGCCCGCCGTCATGCGACCGCTCCGCCAGCACATAGCCATGCTCGGCCATCATGGCCGGCTGGTCCGCCAGCTTCGTCGTCATGAAGGCCATGGCCACAGCGTTCAGCCTGGCCAGCGGCGTGTCCCGCTCGACCCGTCCCAGCCAGCCCGCCAGCTTCGGCCAGCGTCCGGCGTCGACCTCGGTCCCCACGACCCGCGCGTTCAGGAAGGCCGGCGCCAGGCTGAAATCCGCCAGCCCCGCCTCAGCCCCGAACAGGAAGCCGCCGGTCGGCATCACGCTCTCCAGATAGTCGAACGTCTCGGGAATCTCGACCGCCCTGGCGTGCTCGACCAGGTCCTGATCCATCGGCTCCTTGAGGATGCGCGGCTTGATGGCGATCTGGAAGAACAGTTTCCAGCCCAGCACGTCGAACAGCCGGGTGTCGGCGTATTCCTCGATCCAGCGCGCCCTCGCCCGGTCCTTCGGATCGGTCGGCAACACCGACGGCGTGGGCCGGGTGTCCTCGATATACTGGGCGATGATACTGCTGTCGCACAGCGTCAGATCGCCCTCGATCCACACCGGGATGCGCCGCAAGGGGCTGATCTTCGAGAAGCGCTCGTCGCCCCGGAACGGGGTGATCGGATCGATGGCGACCTCGATCCCCTTCACCGCGCAGATCGCCAGGATCTTGCGCACATAGGGCGAGACCGGATTGCCGATCAGGGTGACCGGCGGCTGGCTCACGCCGCCTCTTCCGCAGTCGTTTCCCTGGGCATGACCTCCCCGACCGTCGGACAGTTCTCGACGCGGGTCAGCTTGATGTCGCGCCGGTTCACCAGCTCGCCGCAGCAGCTGCAGGCGAGGCGGGGCTGCAGGGAGTGGCCACAGGTCGCGTGGATCATGTCGAAACCCGCACTCTCCTCGCCATAGACATGCTTTGCCCCCCAGCCGTGCAGTGTGACCAGCACGTCGGACAGATCCTTGCCCTTGGCGGTCAGGACGTACTCGTTCCGCGGCGGCCGCTCCGAATACAGCCGCGGCTCCAGCACCCCGTGCTGCACCAGGGTCTTCAGCCGCGCCGCCAGGACGTTGCGGGCCACGCCCAGCCGCTCCTGCCACTGTTCGAACCGTTTCACGCCCTGGAAGGCGTCGCGGATGACCAGCAGCGTCCACGGATCGCCGATGACCTCGAGCGTCGCGGCGATCGAGCAGCTCTGGCGAGAATAGTCGGCTGTGCGTCCCATGACACGAAGGTGACGTCGCGTCAGCGGTTTGGCAAGAGGGTTGCCAAAAGGAACCCAGTAGGTCAGTCTTGTTTGGCTACGGACACGGCGAGCAGCCCTCGCGGCGTTCCTGCATTCCTGAACTGTGCGGGCGGCGACCTGTTTGCCGCCCGCCTCCTTTTCATCGTGGACCCCGGTATTCGCCGGGGTGCACGGAGGGAGATGGAAAGACCGACGATGCCCGAACAGACGATGACGGAAGCCCTGACCCTCGCGCCCGGCGACGACGGCGCGCTCAGCGCCGACCTGCACGGCGACTTCTCCAACGGTCGGCTCAACGCCCCGCCGGAGACCGGCTTCCCGTTCGGCGGCCTGATCGCGGCCTTGTGCGCCTCTGCGATGCAGCAGGGCCTCGGCATCACCGCCCCCCTGCGCAGCCTGTCAGTCCAGTACATGACCCCGGCCCGCTTCGGTCAGCCGATCCACTTCACGCCCCGGCTGCTGCGCGGCGGCCGCAGCGCCGCATTCGCCCAGGTCGACGTCACCCAGAAGGACAGGGAGGGTCAGGATCGCCTGACCAACCACGCCGCCGCCACCTTCGGCGACGACGTCCCCGGCCCGGCCCTGACCCCGCTGGCCGCCCTGCCTCCGCTCGGCGCGCTCCAGACCGGCCGCGACCTCGAAGGCCCGATGGCGCCGCGCTTCTCCCAGCACGTCGACTATCGTTTCGAGACCGGCCCCCACATCCTTCAGCCGGTCCCCGGCCGCCCCGTCATCGAGCGCTGCTGGATGAAGATCCGCGACGGCGGCCCGCTCGATGTCATCGGCCTCTGCTACCTGCTGGACGCGCTGTATCCGCCGGTCTGGACCGCCATCGACAAGCCGCTGGGCATGGCCACGGTCGATCTCCGCTACGACATCCTCACCGACCCGACGCCCGAACACTGCCCCGACGGCTGGGCCTTTTTCGAGTTCCGCATGCTCGACTTCGGCTCCGGCTGGACCGTCGACGAAGCCACCGTCTGGGCCACCGACGGCACGCCCCTGGCGCTGGCGCGACAACGCAGGAAGCTGGCGCCGGTGAGGCCTGCGCGCTGAATACGGCTGTGTGGATTCCGTGCATCCCCGCGAAGGCGGGGACCCAGTACTTTGGGCGACTGGCGATACCGAGCACACGCTGTCGGCGATCCCGCGCACCGTGCCTTGGCTAAAACCTGGGTCCCCGCCTTCGCGGGGATGCCCGGTTGGGGTGCGACCTGGTCCATACCCATCAACGGATCCCCGGAATCCACCTTTCAAATCAATGCCCGGCTCTGTTTAAAGCCTTTATCGCAGGCGCCCCTCGAAACCGTGCGACACTGCGCACGATCTTTGACAATTCTGCTCGCACACCGCCCCCGATGTAGACTCTGTCGACTCTATCGACTCCATTTTTGGAGTCGCGCCGACCCGACCGCTTCGAACGCTTCGGACGATGTTTTACAGTCCGCCCCGCCGTCTTCCCAAGGCCACGCCCCCGCTCTAAGACGCGCCTCCCCTTACCGAGACCCGCCCTTGCCCTTCCCGTTCGAGATTTCCGCCACCGAAGGCCGCGCCCGCACCGGCGTGCTCAAGACCGCGCGCGGCGACATCCGCACCCCCGCCTTCATGCCCGTCGGCACCGCTGCCACGGTCAAGGCGATGACCGTCGAACAGGTCAAGGCGACCGGCGCCGACATCATCCTGGGCAACACCTACCACCTGATGCTGCGCCCCGGCCCCGAGCGGATGGAGCGGCTCGGCGGCCTCCACAAATTCATGGGCTGGGACAAGCCGATCCTGACCGACTCTGGCGGCTTCCAGGTCATGTCCCTGGCCGGTATCTCCAAGGTCAAGGAAGACGCCGTCACCTTCGCCAGCCACATCGACGGCTCAAAACACGTCCTGTCGCCGGAACGGTCGATCGAAATCCAGGCCGACCGCATCGGCGCCGACATCTCGATGCAGCTCGACCAGTGCGTCGCCTGGCCGGCCGAGCAACCTGCTGCAAAAGCCGCCATGGAACTCAGCATCCGCTGGGGCGCCCGCTCGAAAGCCGCCTTCGGCACGCGCGAGACCCAGGCCCTGTTCGGCATCCAGCAGGGTTCCACCTTCGAGGACCTGCGCCGCCAGTCGTCGGACCAGCTTCGGGAGATCGGCTTCGACGGCTACGCCATCGGCGGCCTCGCGGTCGGCGAAGGCCACACGGCCATGTGCGAGGTGCTCGACTACGCCCCCGACATGCTGCCCGCCGACCGCCCCCGCTATCTGATGGGCGTCGGCAAGCCGATCGACCTGGTCGAGGCGGTGTATCGCGGCGTCGACATGTTCGACTGCGTCCTGCCCACACGGGCCGGCCGCCACGGCCAGGCCTGGACCTGGCACGGCCCCATGAACCTCAAGAACGCGCGCTTCGCCGAGGACCAGGATCCGCTCGACCCGATCCTCTCCGGCCCGTCCTCGCAGTATTCAAAGGCCTATCTGCACCACCTGATCCGCGCCGACGAAATCCTCGGCAAGATCCTGCTCAGCTGGCACAACATCGCCTTCTTCCAGGCCCTGACCGCCGCCATGCGCGACGCCATCCAGCACGGCCGCTTCGACCAGTTCCGCCGCGACTTCCACACCCGCCACACGTCGAACTGAGATGCGGATCGAGAAGTCAGGCTTCCACGCCTACAACACCTATCTCGAGGAACCGCCCCGCCCGGACGGCAACGAGACCGCCCTGCACCGCCACGTCATCATCATCGGCGGCGACAAATATTCCTTCTTCGCCCACTGGTCCGGCAAGTTCGCGCACAAGGGCGAGCGGATATCCTTCGACTGGGACTGGGACAGGACCGGCGAGTTCCGCAACATCGACAAGCCGTCGTTCGAAGCCTTCTCGAAGGATGGCGCGGTCCAGATCAGAGGAGATCGCAGCGATCCGCGCCGGCCGGGTGGCCGCTGACGGCAATCAATCCTCCCCCATTGGGGGGAGGTGGCGCGGCGCATCTTCGCGCCGTGACGGAGGGGGCCCGACGCAAGCGACAGCGTCTGGGGTTAGCCCCCTCCACCGCTTCGCGATCCCCCTCCCCCAGCGGGGGAGGAACAAGACTACCGTTGCGACCGTCCCGTCGGCTGGAACCAGGCGGGCGAGGCCGGCGGCGCACAGTCAGCCCGCATGCCCAGCCCTTTCAGGAAGGCCCGCCTCAGCCGCCCGGCCTCGACCGCGTCCTGAACCGCCTTCGACCGCGCCTGGGCCCCGGTCAGCTGCCGCACCCAGCTGCGGTACGGAATGAAGTCCGTCGTCGCGTCCCGGATGGCGGCCAGCATCGCCTCCGCCAGCGCGTCCTGGGTTCGTTCATTCAGGGTCGGACTGTCGGGCGCCGGCGGCTCGTCCCGATCGGGGCCCAAGGCCTCGTCCAGCCGCGCCACCTCGGCGCCGATGGTCGTGCACTGGTTCAGATTGCGCCGGTCATAGGGATTGGCCTGGGCCTGCAGCAACACGGTCGGGATCTGGTCCCGGCGCACGTTCAGGTCGACCAGCGGCGACGTCACCGCATCGCCGAAGCCGGCCCCCACCTGCCGTGCGGTCGAACAGCCGCCCAGCAGGGCCAGAACCGAGATCGAAAGGAGGACGCGACGCAACGGCACCAAAACCTAGCCCGCGTTCAACGGCCGGATCGACTCGGCTGTGAACGGCTGGATCTCGCTGCCGAAATTGACCCACAGCACGGTCGTCGGATCGCCGTCCTGCACATAGAAGACGTGATCGCCCGACATCTGCTCGCCCAGGTCGCCACAGGGCGGATCCATCGGCTCGCCGCTGCCGTCGCCGGAGGAGAAGGTCTCCCACCGGGTCTTGATCGGCTCGGGCGGCACCAGATGATAGATGCCCTCGGCCACGCCGTCATAGGTCGGGCGCGCCAGCACGCACTGGGCCGTGTGCGGCCCCGGCGACTTGGTCCGAATCTCGGCCAGGACGGCGTCGATCGGCGCGTCGGCGGCCTTCTTGAACACGATAATCGTCGGGCTGCGCGCGGTCTGGCCGTCGTAGGTCCCTTCCAGCGCGAAGCCCGGCAGGCTGGCGTCATGGACCATGTGCGTATTGCCGGCCTGGGGACAGGCATAGCTCCAGACCGACAGACCAGACCCTTGCGTCTCGCCCCAGGTGCAGTTGACGAAGGTCTCCTGCATCATCTGACTGGGCTGCGGCGCAGCGGCCTGGGTTGGAGCCGGACCGGCGTCGGCCTTGCCTTCGGTCTGGTTGCAGGCCGTCAGCCCGATAAGCGCGACCGAAGCCGCCATGATCCCGATGTTCCGCATGTCCGTCCTCCCCGAATGGTGCCGCACCATACCGGCGACCCGCACGAAGTCCACGCGGCCGACGGATCGATCATGAAAGGAAGGAGAACACTTGTGGCTCAAGCCGCGAGCAACCGCGTCGCAAGCGGTAGCCACCCGCAAAAGATAAGATGGTACGCCCTCTCGGGCTCGAACCGAGGACCCTCTGATTAAAAGTCAGATGCTCTAACCAACTGAGCTAAGGGCGCGCACCGCAATCCGAAACGGCTTGGGCGTTTCGCGGTTGCGCCTTCTGGTTCATCGAACCCGCCGGGTCAAGGCCTCACCTCGACCAAACTGACGACCGCAGCTAGCAAGGCCTCCATGAAACCTCTTTCCGGCGTACGCATCATCGAATTCGACGGCCTCGGTCCCGTGACCTTCGCCGGCATGGTCCTGGCCGATCTGGGGGCCGATGTGCTGCGCCTCAGTCGCGCTGACGGGGCCGGCGTCTTCGGCGATGTCGGCAACGCGGTCATGCACCGGGCGCGGACCGCCGTGCCCGTCGACCTCAAGTCGCCCACCGACCGCGACCGAGTCCTCGACCTGATCGCGAGCGCCGACGCCGTGATCGAGGGCTTCCGCCCCGGCGTGCTGGAACGACTCGGTCTTGGGCCCGAGGACTGCGCCGCCCGCAATCCGAAGCTCGTCTTCGGCAGGGTCACGGGCTGGGGCCAGACGGGTCCGCTAGCCCAGACGGTCGGCCACGACATCAACTACATCGGCCTGACCGGCGCGCTGCACGCCATGGGCGAGGCGGGTCGCCCGCCCGTCCCGCCGCTAAACCTCGTCGGCGACTACGGCGGCGGCGCCATGCTGCTTGTGACAGGCGTGCTCGCCGCCATCATCGAGGCCCGGACCACCGGCAAGGGCCGCGTCGTCGACGCCGCTATGACCGACGGCACGGCTTTGCTGTCCGCCCTGTTCTTCGCCATGACAGCGAGCGGCCTCTGGTCCGGCGAGCGCGGCGCCAATCTGCTGGACGGCGCCGCGCCCTTCTATCGCTGCTACGCCTGCGCCGACGGCAGGTTCGTCGCGGTCGGAGCGCTGGAGCCTCGCTTCTACGCCGCCTTGCTGGCCGGACTGGACCTCGAGGCCGCCGATGCGCCTCAGTTCCCGGTCAGCGGCTGGCCGTCGCTGGAAGCCAGGTTCACGGAACTGTTCGCGGACCGGACCCGCGACGAGTGGGCCGCCCATTTCGAGGGAACCGAAGCCTGCGTCACGCCAGTGCTGACCTTCGCAGAGGCCGCCGACCATCCGCACAATCACGCTCGAGAAACCCTCGCCGGCTCTCCGCTCCAGCCCTCGCCGGCCCCCCGATTCGATGGCCGGGTGGCGCCGATTGAGCCGTCGGCATCGCTTTCCTTGACTGAAGCCCTCTCCCGCTGGGTCTAGGCGACCTGCGCGTTCGTTTCTTCGATCGACTCGGCACAGGCCTCCGCCAGGGTCGCGGCCAGCAGTACCGGATCGATCGGCTTGGTCAGGAAGGCAAAGACCCCCGTCGCATCCCAGGCGGTGCGATGCACGTCCATGGCGTTGGCGGTCAGGGCGATCAGCGGCGTGCTGCGGTTCAGCCCCCCGGCCCGAATCTGCGCCGAGGCCTCCAGCCCGTCCATGACCGGCATCTGCATGTCCATCAGGATGGCGTCGAACCGCTGGGTCTTCGCGGCCTCTACCGCCTCGGCCCCGTTCTCGACCAGCAGGATGGTGCAACCGTGCGGCTCCAGCAGCAGGGACAGGATACGCCGGTTCACTGCGTGATCGTCGGCGGCAAGGATGACCTTGCCCTGCAACCCCGCCTGTTCGGCCACCCGACGGCGCGCCTCGGTCGCCGGCTTGGCCACAGCCTCCATCGGCAGGCTCAGCAAGAAGGTCGAGCCCTCGCCTTCGACGCTCTCGGCGGCGAGGCTCCCACCCATGATCTCGGCCAGGCGGCGGCTGATCGCCAGCCCGAGGCCGGTGCCGCCGTATTTGCGCGTCGTGCCCGCGTCGACCTGCTCGAAACTATCGAAGATGCGCGCCAGGCGGTCCGCCGGAATACCGACGCCGGTATCGGTCACCGCGATGATCAGATGATTGTCCTTCGCCCGCCAGTCGACCGCGACGGTGATCGCGCCGTCGTCCGTGAACTTCACCGCGTTGGACAGCAGGTTGAACAGCATCTGCTGCAGGCGCAGCGGATCGGTCCGGACACAGTCGGGCACATCGGGCTCGATCTCGATCTTCAGCCGCACGCCGTTGGCCTCGGCCTTGGGGCCCCAGAGCCGACCCAGCGATCCCAGCTTCTCGCGCAGGTCCATCACCGAGGATTCCAGCGTCATCTTGCCCGCCTCAATCTTGGACAGGTCGAGCACGTCGTTCAACAGGCCGACCAGCACGTCGCCGGAGTCCAGCAGCATCGACACATGCTCACGCTGTTCCCGATCCAGCCGCGTCCGGCGCAGCAGATTGGCGGCCGAGATGACCGCGTTCATGGGGGTGCGAATCTCATGGCTGATGACGGCCAGGAAGTCGGACTTGGCGGCGCTGGCTACCTCGGCCTTCTGGCGTTCCAGCCGCGCCTCCGCGTTCGCGGTCTGCAAGGCTGCCGTGGTCTTGCAGCTCTGCCGCACGGCGACGACCAGATGCATCATGTATAGCAGCCCACCCAAGGCGATCAGCATCTCCTGCGGCTTGCCGTCGACGATGGCGCCGACGATGGGCATGCCGAGAAAATAGAGGCTGTGTGGGATGACCGCCGCGAACAGCAGCGGCCGCACGTGGTGCATATGCAGGCTGACGTGCAGCAGGCCCCCGGCCACCTGGACAATGGCGAACAGTCGTCCTGCGTCGCCGCCAGCAACCCACAGATACGCCGCGATGCCGGAATAGACGATCACATTGACGGAGGCGGTGGCGCAAAGCGCGATCTTGTAACCAGACGAGGGCACGACCTGCGGCCGCTTGCGCAGCGGCCGGAATACGGCCCAGTCGAGCCCCTGCGTCGCCACCACCGCCCCGAACCACACGGCCGGCCAGAAGGTGTGGGTCAGGAACCACGTGGTTACGGCGATGAACGCCGCCAGACCGATCCGCGTCCTCAGTTCGCGGAACCGCACCTGGGCGATCATGGCATAGCCGTTCGCCGTCATTCTTGAACCCTCTCCCGTTCGATAGGAGTGTCGCGGCAATAGAAGAATGATTGGTTGCCAGAACGCCGTTGATCCAGCGTGACCGGCAACGTGGGACGAGTTATGGAACAGGGCTGTTCACGGCGCGTTCCAACGCCGCACTCCGGGGGAGATTTGAAATGAAGCGTTTGATGTTGCTCGTGGCTCTCGGGGCCGCCGGTCTGGCCGTCGCCGGCTGCGAAGACCCCATGTCCCAGCAGGTCGAGACCGCACCGCCGCCCATCGAAGCGCCCATCGCGCCGTCGGCGACCGACCAGGGCGTGCCCGCCGCAGACACCACAGCGCCCACGGGCGCTCCGCCCACCAACTCGACCCTGCCGCCCGAGCAGCGCTCTTCGGAAGAGACGGTTCAGCCCGAGAGCGAAACCCTGTTCTATTGATCGGCCGCAAGGTCGTCCCGATTCGCTGATTGAGGGGGGCCTCAGGCGAGCCTGGTCCAGTTCGGACCATGTCGCCGCTCAGGGTTGTATATTGACGTCGAGGTCCTCTCCCTTCTCACGCATCACCTCCGCGTTCCTCGCGGCGGCCCTCGGCTTGGGCGCCATGGGCGTCGCGGGGACCGCCTCGGCCGATCCACGCGCCCAGATCCGCGGCGACCTCGACGCCGAGCTGCGCACGGCCCTGACCCGCGCGATCGGCGAGGCCGACGGTCCTCCCACCAACGGCTTCGACGCCCGAAGGCGTGCTCGCGCCGCGATGGCCTCGGTCGAGGCCCTGCTGCGATCCGAAGGCTACTACCAGCCCACGCTGGCGGACATCGTCGAGGGAGAGGACAATCCAATCGCGATCGTCGAGATCACGCCGGGCCCGCGTTTCGTCCTCGCCGCCCCGACCATCCAGTGGATCACGCCCGAGCCAGAGCCCGCGGTCATCCGCACGGCCCAGGCCGAGATCGCGCTGGAGCCCGGCGATCCGGGTCGCGCCGCCGACGTCATCGCCGGCGAAGGCCGGATCATCGCCAGGCTGGCGCGCGAAGGCTATCCCGATGCCGTGACCCAGCCGCGTCGCGTCGTCGTCGATCACGCGACCCTCACCGTCGCCCCGACCTTCAACATCAACTCCGGCCCCCTCGTTCGCCTCGACGGCGTGCGGGTGGAGACGCGCGGCCCGACAAATCCCGCCTGGGTCAAGGGCCTCGCGCCCTGGAACGAGGGTCAGCGTTACGACCCCGAACTGGTAGCGGAGCTGGAGCGGCGGCTGCTGGAGACCGGCGTCTACGACGGAGTCGCGGTGGCCCTGACACCGGCGGACCAGACCAACCCGGCGGGCAACCGGCCCATCGTCGTCACACTCACCGACCGGCCGCGCCGGATCCTGGAGGCCGGCGCGACCTTCTCGACCGCCGACGGTTCAGGCGTGAACGGACTCTGGACCTGGTACAATCGCTTCGGCCGCGCCGACACCCTGCGGTTCGAAGCGCGTCTCGCCACGATCGACAGCCGCATCGGCGCCGACCTCAGCCTGCCCCACTGGCGCACGCCGGGCGAAACCCTGGCCCTGTCCGCCGCCATAGTGAACGAGGACACCGACGCCTATCGCCGGACCGCCGCCGTCGTGTCCGCCGACCTTCGCCAGCGCATCGGCAAGATCTCGTACTACAGCTACGGCGTCGGTCTGGACGCCGGTCGATACAATGAGAACCGCTTCGATCCGATCACACGGGCGCCGGTCAGCTTCGACCGCGATCTGGCGATCCTGACCGCCAGGGGCAGCGCCTATATCGATCAATCGAACGACCCGCTGAACCCCACCACCGGCTGGCGCATGACGCTGAATGTCCAGCCGACGGCGGTGGCGGGCGAGGATACCGTCCTGTTCCTGCGCACCGAGGCCCAGGCCACCGCCTACATGCCGGTCCAGGACAACGGCCGCACCGTCCTGGCCGGCCGCTTGCGAGTGGGCTCGATTCTCGGCGGCGATGAACTCAGCGTCCCGTCGGACCGGCTGTTCTATTCCGGCGGCGGGGGTTCGGTGCGCGGCTACGGATATCAGGGCGTCGGACCGCGCCTTCCCGACAACACGCCGCGCGGCGGTCTTTCGCTGTTCGAGGTTTCGGCCGAGGTCCGGCACGACGTGGGCAAGGGTTTCGGCGTTGTCGGCTTCGTGGATGCCGGGGCGATCGGCTTTGCCGAGACGCCAGACTTCTCCAACCTGCGCTACGCCGTGGGCATCGGCGCCCGCTACAACCTGTCCTTCGGCCCGATCCGCGCCGACATCGCCTTCCCGCTCGACAAACGCGAGGGCGACGCAGGCTTCCAGGTCTACGTCAGTATCGGCCAGGCATTTTGACCGAGCTCGTTCCCGACACGCCCGAAGCGCCCGAAACGCCGGCCAAGGCCGAAAAGCGCCGTCGTACCCGGCTTCAGGCCATCGCCTTCTTCGGTGGCTTCGCCCTGATCGGCCTGCTGGTCCTGACCCTGATCCTGGCCTTCGGCGGCCGGATGTATCTGGTCTCCGGCCCAGGGCGCGACCTAGTCACCAGCTTCGTCGCCGGCAAGAAGATCAGCCGCTACGGCCGCATCAATGTCGAGGGCTTACAGGGCGATCTGTTTGACGACTTCACCCTGGCCCGCGTCACCATCACTGATGAAAAGGGCGTCTGGCTTGAGGCGCGCGACGTCCGCGTGGACTGGAGCTATTGGCCCCTGGTCACCCGGCGGTTCCACGCCTCGGACATCACCGCCCGGTCGATCCGTCTGATCCGCCGGCCGGAGCTCGATCCGCCGGACGGCAAGCCGCCCCGGCCCATGCCGATCAGCATCGACATCGACCGGTTCACGGCCGACGTCGAACTCCTTGAAGGCTTCTCCCAGGAGTATGGTCGCTGGCGCCTGACCGGCGACGCCCGCGTCCCGCGCACAGGTGACAAGACGGCGACCGTCAGCGCCTACAGCCTGAACCGGCCGGGCGACTTCCTGCGCGTCACAGCCACCCTCGGCGACAAGCCGGAGGATCTGCGCCTGAACCTTCGCGCCAGCGAAGCGCAAGGTGGTCCGCTGGCCGGATCGCTGGGCTATTCGCCCGACCAGCCCTTTTTCGCCTCGGCCCTCGTCAACGGCGACATCGTCAACGCCACGGTGCGCACCGGCGACTTCACGCCGCTGACCATTCGGGGGCGCTATGGCCCCGAGGGCTCGCGCATCTCGGGTTACTTCGATTTCAGCGGGTCCGATCTGCTGGCGCCCTTCGTCGAACGCATCGGCCGCACCGCCCGCTTCGGCTTCGCCGCCATCCCTGACGCGACCCGGGAGAACGTCCAGGGCATGGCCTGGCGGCTGACCTCCGAGAACCTGCAGTCCAGCGCCCAGGGCATGATCCATCTCGACGACCGGAGCGCGCCGGATGGCGTGGCCCTGACGGTCTCGACCGGGTCGGTCACCAGGCTCGTCGGCACGACCAGCGGCGGGGCGGCGACCTGGTCCGGCGTTTTCACCGGGGACGCCGAGCGCTGGGTGCTGAACGGCGACGTCCGCATGGCGAACGCTTCTCTGGCCAGCTATGCGGCGCAGACCATAGCAGGCCCGCTCGACATCTCCGCGGACAACGGCCGCATCGGCCTGACGGGCGATCTCGCCGTCGCAGGGGGACGCAGCGAGGGTATCGTCGGCGCGCTTCTGGGGGCCGCGCCGCGCCTGTCCTTCGAGGCCTCGCGCCTCGCCGACGGGGCTATCCTGCTTCAGAAGATCGACGTGCGCGGTCAGGCCCTGACCGTGACCGGCTCGGGCGGTCGCGGGCTGACGGGCGGTCTTGGTTTCCGGGGCCGGGCCGACATCACCGATGTCAGCCGCATCCGAACCGGAGCGCGCGGAACCTTCGGCGGGCCGATCCAGGCAACCTCGGCCCGCAGCGGCGCGCCATGGGTCCTGACCTTTGACGGTCGCGGCGGCCGTATCGCCACCGGCATGGCCGAACTGGACCGACTGCTGGGCGCGACGCCGCGTCTGCAGCTCGCAGGGAGCCTCGACGATGGCCGTATCGCCGTCGAACAGGGCATCCTGACCGGCGCTGCCGGCACGGCCTCGGCGCGCGGTCTGATCGAGCCCCAGGGCCGTCTGCGTCTGGCCCTGAACTGGAACGCCCGCGGCCCCTTCGGAGTTGGCCCCCTCGCTATCGACGGCGCCGTCACCGGCGCCGGCGCCCTGACCGGCACCCTGGCCCAGCCTCGCGTGGACCTGACCGCCGCCTTCGGCAGTATCGCGGCCGGCCCGCTGACCCTGACCGATGCCGACCTGATCCTGAGTTTCCGCAAGGGCGCGGACGCTTCGGACGGCAATATCATCATGACGGCGGGATCGAACTACGGCCCCGCCCGGGCGGCCGGGAACTTCTTCCTCGGCGGAAATCGCATCCGCCTGACTGAGGTCGACCTGAATGCCGGCGGCATAACCGCCCAGGGGTCGGTCGCCCTCGCCAACACTACGCCGTCCAGCGCCGACCTGACCTTTACAGCCCGTCCCGGAGCCTTCCTGGCCTCCGGGACGGCGGAAGGTCGCATCCGTCTGAGCGAAGGCGCAGGCGACGAGACCGCGATCCTCGACGTCGCAGGCTCCAACGTCCGTCTGACCGGTTCGACCTATGTCATCCGCACGTTCGAGCTGGACGGCCGCGGCACGCTCGAACGCCTGCCCTTCACCCTGAAGGCCGATGTCGGTGGCGATACGCCCGTCTCCTTCGACGGCACGGGCGTCTATTCGCGTCGGGGCGAGGCCCAGAGCATCACCCTGAGCGGCGGTGGCAAGGTTCGCGAGATCGGCTTCTCCACCCGGAACCCCGCCGTCATCGCCCTGGCCGGAGACGGTCGTGTCGCCCGTCTCGATCTGTCAGTGGGCGGCGGCATCCTGCTGGGCGAAATCCGCCAGGACTCGGACGCCGTCGTCATCCAGGCGGATCTGACCAGCGTCGAGCTGGGCTCCATCGCGCCCGATCTGCGAGGCCGGGTCACGGGCCGCGTTTCCCTGCGCGGCGCCGGCGACGACCTGTCGGGATCCGCCAACGTCAACCTGGCCCAGCTCCGCAGCGTCGATGCGCCCCGGGGCCTGTCGGTCGACGGCTCCGTCAATGCGACCCTGGTCAACGACGCGCTGAGAATCCAGGCCAGTGCAGCCGGAACCGACGCCGTCCGCGCCACCGCCGACATCACCCTCCCGGTCGAGGCGTCGGCCGCACCGTTGCGCCTGGCCATCGTCCGCACCCGTTCGATGTCGGGCGAGGTCGAGGTCCACGGTCAGATCCAGCCGATCTGGGACGTCTTCTTCGGCGGCGAACGCACCCTGGCCGGTCAGGTCGATGGCAACGCGACCTTGGGCGGCACCCTGGCGGCGCCCCTGATCAACGGGCGGCTGAACCTGCGGGACGGCCGTTTCCGCGACAACGGCGTGGGCCTGACACTGGACGACGTCACCCTGGCCAGCCGGTTCGACGATGCGACAGCCCTGATCCAGACCTTCGCCGCCACCGACGGCTCGGGCGGCACGGTGTCCGGTGGCGGCCGGATCGGTTTGCGCGAGGGTTCGGGCTCGAACTTCGAACTGGCGCTGACCCGTTTCCGCATCATCGACAACGATATCGCCGAAGCCCGCGCCTCGGGGCCTCTGACCGTTGTCCGCGCCGCCGACGGCAACATCCAGCTGGCGGGCGAGATCGGCATCGACGAGGGCCGGATCGAGGCCAATCCGCCGGGCTCCAACGGCATCGTCGGCATGGACGTCGTCGAGATCAACCGCCCCGGCGGCGATCCCGTAGAGACCGACGACGACGGTCCCAGCCGGGGTCCCCAGATCGGCCTCGACATCCGGTTGCGTTCGCGCGGCGACGTGCGGGTCGCGGGCAGGGGTTTGAACGTCCTGCTCAATGTCGACGCCCGTGTACGGGGCACGGTGGCCCAGCCTGTTCTGAGCGGCAACGCCACCATCGTGCGCGGCGACTACGAGTTCGCGGGCAAGCGGTTCGTCTTCGACGATCGGGGCTCCATCGCCCTGTCCACCGACCCGGCCCGCATCCGGCTGAACCTGTCGGCGATGCGTGAGGATCCCGCATTGACCGCGACCATCCGCGTCACCGGCACGGCGGCACGGCCCGAGATCCTCCTGACCTCCACACCGGCTCTGCCCCAGGACGAGATCCTGTCCCAGGTGCTGTTCGGACGTTCGGCGTCGCAGCTGTCGCCGTTCGAGGCGGCCCAGCTGGCGGCGGGGGTGGCCTCGCTGGCGGGTGGCGGCGGCTTCGATGTGATCGGAAACCTGCGCGAATTGGCCGGGCTGGACCGGCTGTCGTTCGGCGGCGAGGCCTCGGCCCTGACCGTCGCGGGCGGCCGCTACATCACCGACAACGTCTATCTGGAAATCATCGGCGGCGGCGAAGGCGGGGCGGCGGTCAATGTCGAATGGCAGGTGCGCAAAAACATCGCCATCAGCTCCCAGTTCGGCGGACAGGGCGACGCGACCCTGTCCATCCGCTGGCGACGCCAGTCCCGCGTCCCCGGAACCGGAGCGCAGGACCGACGGCCCAACAGTTCAGCGGACCCGGATTAGCGCGACTGCTCCATCTGGATCCGGTCCAGCTGCTTGATGCCCTTCAGGCCCGTGACGTGCAGGATGAACTGGACGACCATGACGACGACCGACAAGGCGATCTGCCACATCGGAATTTCCGGCATGTTCGGCACGGAGTTCGCCAGCATCGGCGTCGCCAAAGTGGACAACAGACCGTAGGCAAGCAGCACTAGGAACAGGATGGCGATGAACTTGCCAGGGTTGCGCCACTGGACGATGCCCAGGATGGCCTGGAGCGCCACCATGAAGCCGGCGACATAGAGGGCAATCTGACCGGCGGCGGCCATGCCGGCCGCCTTTTCCGCATCGCCGCCCGCGGACTGCGCAAGAACGTCCTGCAACTCGCCCGGATTGGCCATCGTCCAGGCCAGGCTGATCAGGCCGACCACGACGCCGATGAAGATCGAGATCGCGCTGGCCTTCGCCCCGCGTTCGGCATCGGCCTCGGTCGTCATCGGGCTCGAGGGATTCAGCGCTTTCAGCCAGTTGCTCATGTGTCTTTCCTCCAAAATGACAAGCACGTTTTACATGATGGCGGCGGAGGGCGCAATATTGTTCGGCCTTCTCCCTCCCCTCGGGGGAGGGCCGCCGCGCAGCGACGGGGCGGGGGCGGCAGGGGGATGCGGAGGCAGGGTTGCGGGGGTTTGCCTTGCCGCCCCCGCCCGGTCTCCGCCTTCGGCTCCGACCACCCTCCCCCGAGGGGGAGGGCAGTGAGCGCCTTCACCTTTCCCTCCGCCCCGTCTAGAGTCCCACCATGCGGATTCTCCCACAGGATCAGGCCGCCCTCGACCTGGTCGGGCGGGGCGAGGCCGATCTGATCGATCGCGCGGTTCGATGGGCGAACGTCAACTCCGGCAGCGATCACGCCGAGGGGCTGAATGCCACCCTGGCCCTGCTGCAAACCGAGGCGGCCCGCCTCCCCGCCGAAATCGCGCGCATCGCGACCCAGGGCTTCACCACCATCGGCGACGACGGGTCCGTGCGGCCTCAGTCCCGCGCCGATGCGTTGAGACTCACGGCGCGGCCCGAGGCGCCGATCCAGGTCGTCCTGACCGGCCACTACGACACCGTCTATCCGGCCGACAGCGCCTTCCAGAGCGTCATCACGCGTCCTGACGGCGCCCTGAACGGTCCCGGGATCGCCGACATGAAGGGTGGCATCTCCGTCATGCTGGGCGCGCTGGCGGCGTTCGAGACCCACCCGGAGCGGGAACGCGTCGGCTGGACCGTCCTGCTGTCCCCCGACGAGGAGATCGGCTCCCCCGCGTCAGCGCCGCTGCTGGCCGAGCTCGGCGCGCGCGGGCACGTCGGCATGACCTATGAGCCGGCGCTGGCCGACGGGACCCTGGCGGGGGCGCGCAAGGGCAGCGGCAACTTCCACCTGATCGTCACCGGCAAGGCGGCCCATGCCGGACGCGCCTTCCATGAGGGCGCCAATGCAGTGGCCGGCGCCGCGGTGATCGCGGCGGCCCTGCATGGGCTGAACGGACGGCGTGAAGGCGTGACGGTCAATGTGGCGCGCATCTCCGGCGGCGGGGCGTTGAACGTCGTGGCCGACAACGCCGTGGTGCGGTTTAACGTTCGGGTTCCGGATGCGCAGGCCGCCGCCTGGGTCACGGACGCGATCGGGGAGATCGTTCAGACGCCGCCGTTCGAGGGGCTGACGCTGGATCTGCACGGCGGGATGACGCGGGCGCCCAAGCCGATGGACACGGCCCAGACCGCCCTGTTCGAGGCCGTGCGCGAGACCGGCGCCCTGCTCGGCCAGTCCATCGCCTGGTCCCCATCCGGCGGTGTCTGCGAGGGCAACAACCTGCATGCCGCCGGCCTGCCCAACATCGACACGCTCGGGGTGCGCGGCGGGCTGATCCATTCGCCCGAAGAGTTCGCCTGGCCCGACAGTTTCGTCGAGCGGGCCCGGCTGTCGACCCTGATGCTGTGCAAGATCGCCTCGGGCGAGATCGACGCGGTGAAGCTCAAGGCGCTGCGTTTGGAGACGATGTGATGAGGCCATTCGCACTCACTCCTCCCCCGTCGGGGGAGGGGAACCGCGTCTTCGCGGTGGAGGGGGCCAACCCTGGACACCGAGCTCGCTGTGAGCCCCCTCCCCCCCAGCGCAAGCGCGCTGCGGCCCCCCTCCCCCGTCGAGGGAGGATTTAGTCATGCTCGTTGTCCGTCCCGCCGGTCCCGGCGACCTCGATCATCTGCTGGAGCTCGCCATCCTGTCCGGGCCGGGCTTCACCAGCCTGCCCGAGGACCCCGACCAGTTGTCGGACCGGCTGGACGTCAGCCGCGACAGTTTCACCGGCGCCATTCCTGTGCCGGACCGCTGGTTCACCCTGATGATGGAGGAGACCGACACCGGCGACGTCGACGGCATCGCCAGCGTCAAGGCGACCGTGGGCATGAAGCGGCCCTTCTTCTCGTTCCGCATCGCCAACAACCCGGTCCAGTCGCCGTCGCTGGGCATCCGGATGGATCACCAGACCCTGACCCTGGTCAACGAATGCTCGGGCTGGACCGAGGTCGGATCGCTGTTCCTGAAAGCCGATCGTCGAAAGGGCGGAGCCGGACGTCTGCTCAGCCAGTCGCGCTACATGCTGATCGGGGCGCAGCCGGAGCTGTTCGCCGAGACGGTGCTGGCCGAACTGCGCGGAGTGTTCACGCCGGACGGCGCCTGTCCGTTCTGGGACCATGTGGCGCACAAATTCTTCCCCATGCCGTTCGACCAGGCGGACATGATGACCGGGTCGACGGACAAACAGTTCATCCTCGACCTCGCGCCGCGCCATCCGATCTATATCGACCTGCTGCCCGAGCCGGCGCGGGCCGTCATCGGCAAGGTGCATCCGCAAGGGGTGGCGGCCATGGCCCTGCTGGAGAGCGAGGGGTTCCGGCCGAACGGGCTGGTGGACATCTTCGACGCCGGACCGACGGTGACCTGTCCGCGCGACCATATTCGAACGGTGAGGGATGCGCGGCGGCTGTCGGTCGTGGTGTCGGAGGAGTTCGACGCCGAACTGCCGGCCCTGGTCTCGACGGACAGCGTGGAGGCCTTCCGCGCCGTCCGCGCCCGCGCGGCGATCGAGGGCGAGACGGTGCGCGTGACGGCCGAGACCGCCACTGCGCTGAAGGTGCGGACGGGTGACATCGTGCGAGTGAAATCGTGATCGTTCTATCCCCGTGCATCCCCGCGAAGGCGGGGACCCAGGGCATTGGGCGCTCTGACCTCGCCGGGACCAGCGGACCGAAATCCGAGGCTCTGTGCCTCACAAAAGAACTGGGTCCCCGCCTTCGCGGGGATGCACGGAGTTTGATGGAATGACCGACGGGACACTCTACTTCGACGGCCGGTGGACCGAGGGGGCGGGCGACGGCTTCGCCTCCTTCGATCCGGCGACGGAGGCGCGGGTCTGGCGCGGGAACGAGGCGTCGGGGGCGCAGGTCGGGGCCGCCGTCGAGGCGGCGCGCGCGGCCTTCCCGGACTGGGCCGACCAGCCGCGCGACGCGCGGATCGCGGCGATGAAACGCTATCAGGCGGCGCTCAAGGCGCGGGCGCCGGGCTTTGCCGAGGCCATCAGCCGCGAGACCGGCAAGGCGCTGTGGGAGACGACCGCTGAACTGGGGTCGATGGCCGGCAAGGTGGATCTCTCGATCCGCGCCTATGACGAGCGGACCGGCGAGCGAACTGCGGAGACGGCGTTCGGGACGGCGACTTTGCGGCATCGGCCACACGGGGTGGCGGCGGTGCTGGGGCCGTTCAACTTCCCCGGCCATCTGCCGAACGGCCACATCGTGCCGGCGCTGCTGGCCGGTGACACGGTGGTGTTCAAGCCGTCTGAGGAGACGCCGCACACGGGCCAGCTGATGGCCGAATGCCTGGAAGAGGCAGACCTGCCGAAGGGGGTGTTCAACCTGGTGCAGGGCGGGCGCGAGGTCGGGGCGGCCTTGCTGGACCAGCCGATCGACGCGCTGATGTTCACCGGCTCGGGCGCGGCGGGCGCGCATTTTCGGCGCAAGTTCGCCGACGATCCGCATGTGATCCTGGCGCTGGAGCTGGGCGGCAACAACCCGCTGGTGGTCTGGGATGCGGCGGACGCGGAGGCCGTGGCCGGCATCGTGGTGCAGTCCGCCTTCGTGACGACGGGGCAGCGGTGCTCCTGCGCCCGGCGGCTGATCGTGCCGGAGGGCGCGCAGGGCGATGCGATCGTCGAGGCGGTCAATGCCCTGGTCGAACGGCTGATCTTTGCGCCGTGGGACTCGACGCCGGAACCCTATGCCGGGCCGCTGATCTCGCAGCGCGCGGCGGAACAGGCCCTGGCGGCGCTGCAGCAACGGATCGATCTGGGCGCGCGGGTGATCCGGGCGTCGGGTCCGGTCGACAACCTGCCCCGCGCCTTCGTGAAGCCCGCGATCATCGATGTCACCGGCGTCGACGTCCCGGACGAGGAGATGTTCGCCCCCTTCCTGTCGGTGACACGGGTCGCCTCGTTCGAGGCCGCGATCGCGGCCGCCAACGCGACGCGGTACGGGCTGTCGGCGGGGCTGGTGAGCGACGATCCGGCGTACTGGGACCGGTTCATCCGGCGCATCCGGGCGGGGGTCGTCAACTTCAACCGGCCGACGACGGGCGCGGCCGGCGACATGCCCTTCGGTGGTCTAGGCGCGAGCGGCAACCACCGGCCGAGTGCCTATTATGCGGCCGACTACTGCGCCTATCCCGTGGCCAGTTTCGAGGCCGGTGCGGTGAAGACCATCGAGGGCGAAATCCGGGGACTGCGATGACCGCCGCTGTCGAGGCCAATGCCGACGGCCTGATCGGGCCGACGCACTCCTATGCCGGTCTCAGTCCCGGCAACCTCGCCTCCAGCCTGAACGAGGGCCAGGCGTCGAACCCGCGCGCCGCCGTCCTGCAGGGACTTGAAAAGATGAAACGGCTGGCCGACCTCGGCTTGCCGCAGTTCGTGCTGCCGCCGCACCAGCGGCCGGACATTCCGTTCCTGCGGTCTCTCGGTTTCAGCGGGTCGGACGCGCGGGTGCTGGAGCAGGCCTGGAAGGATGCGCCGACGTTCGCCGCCGCCGCCTGTTCGGCCTCGCCGATGTGGGCCGCCAACGCCGCGACGGTGACGCCCAGCGCGGACGCTGCCGACGGGCGGGTGCATTTCACGCCGGCCAATCTGCACACCAACCTGCACCGCTCGCTGGAGCATGCGCAGACGAAACGGGCGCTCGACGCCCTGTTCCCCGACCCTGCCCGTTTCGCCGTCCACGACGCCCTGCACCCCGTCGCCCATCTCGCGGACGAGGGCGCGGCCAACCACGTCCGGCTGTGCGCCGGGCACGGGGAGCCGGGGGTCAACCTGCTGGTCTGGGGGCGGGACGCCTTCGCGCACTGGGACGGTCCCTGGCCAGCCCGCCAGACGCGGCAGGCCTCCGAAGCCATCGCCCGTCGGCACGGCGCGCACGGCGTGGTCCTGGCCCAGCAGTCGCGGGCGGCCATCGCGGGCGGGACCTTCCACAATGACGTCGTCTGCGTCGGCGCTCTGGAGACGCTGTTCCATCACAAGCTGGCGTTCGAGGACACGGCAGGAACCCATGCCGCCGTCCGCGCGGCGGCGACCGGGTTCGATCCGATCTTCGTGGAGGTATCCTCGGCCGACCTGCCGCTGGCCGACGCCATCTCCTCCTATCTTTTCAACTCGATGCTGGTTTCCTTGCCCGGCGAGGATCGCCTGACGCTGATCTGTCCGACGGAGACGCGCGACAACCCGCGCGCCCATGCGGTGGCGCAGGGGCTGGTGGCGTCGAACGGTCCGATCGGGCGGGTCGAGTATGTCGACGTGCGGCAGTCGATGCGGAACGGCGGCGGCCCCGCCTGCCTGCGCCTCCGCGTCGTGCTGACCGAGGCCGAGCTTGCCGCCGTCCATGGTCCGATGCGGATGAACGACGACCTGTTCGGCGTTCTGACAGGCTGGGCGACGCGTCACTATCGCGACCGGCTGGCGCCCGCCGATCTGGCCGATCCGGCGCTGCTCACCGAGACGCGTGAAGCGCTCGACAGTCTGACCGCGATCTTCGACCTTGGAGACGCCTTCTACCCGTTCCAGCGGACCTGACCGATGCCGGAGTCGAGCCACCGCATCGCCACCGAGGCCGATATCACGGCCCTGGCCGGCCTGATGGACCTGGCCATCTCGGGACCCCTGGCCGCCTTCCTGACGGCCGGTCAGATCGCGGCCAGCCGGGTGCTGATGGGGCTGGACAGCCAGATCATCGCGGACCGGACCTATTTCATCGTCGAGATCGACGGCGTGCCGGCCGGCTGCGGCGGCTGGAGCCGAAGGATCACCACCTATGGCGGTGACCATACGCCGGGGCGGGTTCCCGAGCCGCTGACGCCCGGCGTTGACGCGGCCCGGGTCCGGGCCATGTACACCCACCCCGACTTCCTGCGCCGGGGCATCGGACGGATGATCCTCGATCTGTGCGAGGCGGCGGTGCGGGCCGAGGGCTACGACCGGGTCGAACTCGTCGCGACCATGGGCGGGGAGCCGCTGTATCTGTCCGCCGGCTATCGCGAGATCGAGCGGTTCGAGGACGATCGCGGCGGCGTGCCCGTGCCTCTGGTCAGGATGGGCAAATCCCTGAAGGATGGCGCCGCCGACTTCGGGGAAAATTGATCTTGCGCCAACTCGCCTTCGCCTGCGCGATCCTGAGCCTGCTCATCCTCGCGGTGGCTGCGATCTCGGCCGGGTTCGCCTATCCGGGCTACGACCATCTGCGCCAGTACATCAGCGAACTCGGCGCGACCGGCGCGAGTACGGGGCCAGGCGTCAGCTATGCCTTCATGGCCTCCGGCGTCCTGCTGGCCGCCTTCTGGCTGATGTGCATTCCGCTGTTTCCACGCAGCCCGCTGGCTATGATCGGCTTCGGCCTGAGCGCGCTGAACGGCCTCGGCCTGATGTTCGGCGGAGTTTTTCCCTGCGATTTCCAATGCTCGCTGGCGAGCCCGAGCCCGGCCGCCGTCCTGCATGAGGTGCTGGGAGGCATCGGCTATCTGTGCGGTCTGGCCGGACTGGGCCTGGTCGGACTGGCGGCGAAATCCTGGCCCCGAGGGCGCGACCTGTTCCATCTCGCCATCGTCTGCGGGGCGCCCGCCGCCGGCGCCATCTGGCTCATCCACCCCGGATTCGAATTCTTCGGCGGAGCCCAGCGGGTGCTCGAGATCGCGCTTGCCGCCTGGACGGTCGGCGTCGCCCTGGCCGTCCGTCGGCCCATGGAAACAGTCGCATGATGCAGGTTCATATGACGCCCGCCCGCCGCCTGAGAAACATCGTGGGCGGCTCGGCCGGCAATCTGGTCGAATGGTTCGACTGGTTCGCCTATGCGGCCTTCACCGTCTATTTCGCCCCGGTCTTCTTCCCGAAGGGCGAGCCGACCGCCCAGTTGCTCAGCACCGCCGCTATTTTCGCAGTCGGCTTCCTGATGCGCCCCGTGGGGGCCTGGGTCATGGGCGTCTATGCCGATCGCAAGGGACGCAAGGCCGGCCTGACCCTGTCGGTCAGCCTGATGTGCGCGGGCTCGCTGCTGATCGCCTGCACCCCCGGCTATGCCACCATCGGTCTGGCCGCCCCTGCCCTGCTGCTGTTCGCGCGCATGATGCAGGGCCTCAGCGTCGGCGGCGAATACGGATCAAGCGCTACCTATCTGTCCGAGATGGCCACGGCGAAGCATCGCGGCTTCTGGTCCAGCTTCCAGTATGTGACCCTGATCTCCGGCCAAATTCTGGCCCTGATGCTGCTGATCCTGCTGCAGCGGACCCTGGGCGAAGCGGCCCTGTCGGACTGGGCCTGGCGCATCCCCTTCTTCGTCGGGGCGGGGCTGGCGGTCGTGGTCTTCTGGCTGCGTCGGGGCCTGGACGAGACCCGCGCCTTCGAGGATCCGGTGACCCGTGCCGCGCCGAAATCCAGCGCGCTGGAGCTGGTGCTGCGCCATCCGAAGGAGGCGCTGATCGTCATCGGCCTGACCGCCGGGGGGACCCTCGCCTTCTATACCTACACCACCTATCTGCAGAAATTCCTGACCAACACCTCGGGCTTCTCCAAGGCCCAGGCGACAGAGATCAGCGCTGCGGCCCTGTTCCTGTTCATGCTGCTGCAGCCCGCCGTCGGGGCCCTGTCGGACCGCATCGGGCGAAAGCCCGTCATGATCACTTTCGGCATACTGGGGGTTTTCTGCACCGTGCCGATCATGAGCGCCCTGGCGGTCACGACCAACGCCCTCACCGCCTTCGCCCTGTCCCTTTCGGCGCTGGTGATCGTGTCTGGCTATACCGCCATCAATGCCGTGGTGAAGGCCGAGCTGTTCCCCGCCCACATCCGCGCGCTGGGCGTCGCCCTGCCCTACGCCCTCGCCAATGCCGTGTTCGGCGGCACGGCCGAATACGTCGCCCTGTGGTTCAAGCTGGATGGCCGCGAGAGCCTGTATTTCTGGTACGTCACCGGGATGATCGGTCTGTCGCTGATCACCTACGTTCTGATGCGGGATACGAAGGCGAAGAGTTTGATCACGGAGGACTGAGCCTCCCCTCCGGGGCAACGGGCGACGGAGCGCGGACCTCCAGGTCCGCTCTTTGCCGGCGTTGAAGAGCGGACCTGGAGGTCCGCGCTCCAAGACGGCGTGTCAGGCGGCTGGAGGCGCCACGGGAGCGGGCGCAGCAGCGGCAGGCGCAGGCGTCGCCTCCTCGCCCCCGGCCAGATAGACCACGCGGCACTCGCCATCGATGGTGGTGTAGCGGCCGTTGGCGGCGTCGACGAAGGCGATGCGGCCGCCGTCGTTATACTCGACCTTGCCCGTCGATCGGCCGGCGAAGGTCTCGGTCCCATAGGTCCAGCAGGTGATGTCGGCGGGCTGGTCGCTCCAGGTCGCGGCGTTCCGCGCGCGTCTGGATTCGGTGCAGGCGCTCGCCGCGACGGCGAGACCGGCGATCAGAAGGATGGTGGTCGTGCGCATCATGCCGCGAATCTCCCGCCCTTGCGGGCATAGGCCTGGGTGCCACGGGTGATCACCCGATCATAGGGCTGGATCGCCTCGATGCCGATCGCGGACGCGCCCTTCAGACGATCGTAGATGGGGCCGAAATCCTCCAGCGTCGCGTCGTTCAGGGCCTCGATCGAGGGGATGACGAAATAGACCTGCTGGAAGTCGTCGATGCGGTAGTCGGTCCGCATGATCCGCTCCAGATCGAAGGCGATGCGGTTCGGCGACGGATCCTCTAGCGCGAAGACGCTTTCGGAGGCCGACGACACGATGCCGGCTCCGTAGATGCGCAGCCCCTGCCCCTCGTCCATCAGGCCGAACTCTACCGTGTACCAGTACAGGCGGGCGAGGTTCTTGAGCATGCCCAGCGACTGGGCCCGCTGGCCGCCCTTGCCGTAGGCCTGCATGTAGTCGGCGAAATCCGGGTCGGTCAGCATCGGGACGTGGCCGAACACGTCGTGGAAGATGTCCGGCTCCTGAAGATAGTCCAGCTGGTCGGGTTTCCGGATGAACTGGCCCGACGGGAAGCGGCGGTTGGCCAGATGGTCAAAGAAGACGTCGTCGGGCACCAGGCCAGGCACGCAGACCACCGTCCAGCCGGTCAGGGCCTTCAGCTTTGGATTCATGAGGGCGAAGTCGGGAATGCCGCCGGTGTTCAGATCCAGCGCCTTCAGACCCTTCAGGAAGGCGTCCGAGGCGCGCCCGGGCAGGATCTTCATCTGGCGGGCGTACAGGGTGTCCCAGGTGTCGTGCTCGACCTGGGTATAGGCGCGCCAATTCTGGGAGATCGTCCAGTCCGCCGCCGCGCCCTCGGGCGGGGTTTGAAAGACATGTTCGAAATCAGCCATCACGCGCTCCTTGAACCGGCAGTCTAGAACCCCGGCGGCGAAGAGCCAACGGCCGGATCAGGCCGGATCAGTGAATCGGCTGCGCCCGCGGGGCGATGCGACCGTTGTCGTCCATCGTGAACCAGTGGGCCTGGTCTGCGGCAGACAGGGGCGTCACGTCGGGATCATGCTCAAGCACGTTCTCGGCAGCATAGACCAGGAAGCCGGACTCCATACCCATGGCGAGAATGCGATAGAAGGGCTGATCGCGCTGGTCCGGGCCGGGTTCGCCGGCCGGTCCGGCATAGACAGCGTCAACGTCGACGACCACGCCGCGAAACGATTCCTCGCGGTGACGCACGATCTGGCCGAGGCCGAATTTGGCGGTGAGGGACTGGGTCATCCTGCACGGATACGACCCCGAGCCTGAGCGGCATGCCGGTCGTCCTGTTCATCTTGCTGTCAGATAGGCTTGGCGCGGAGGGTTCGGCGCGGCTAGGTTCAACGGGACGGGCGCCCGGTTCGGCTGCGCCTACATGAAAGTTCGGCCCATGCCGGAACCCGACGGCGCGCCGCGAAGGCGCGACGAGCGGTCCCGGGTCCAAGGGGCGTCCATGCGGGATTCGTCGGGTCGCGACGGTCCCGTGTTCGGCGCCCTCGATCTGGGGACCAACAATTGTCGCCTGCTGATCGCGCGTCCGGCG
Source organism: Brevundimonas sp. TWP3-1-2b1 (assembly GCF_049896165.1). Classification (NCBI taxonomy): domain Bacteria; kingdom Pseudomonadati; phylum Pseudomonadota; class Alphaproteobacteria; order Caulobacterales; family Caulobacteraceae; genus Brevundimonas; species Brevundimonas sp. TWP3-1-2b1. The sequence goes on from NZ_JAFCTT010000017.1 coordinate 70,098, forward strand.
CGGGCGGGCTTCCGCGTGGTCGACAGTTTCAGCCGCATCGTGAGGCTGGGCGAAGGTCTGTCGCGCACCGGCCGGCTCGACGAGGCGGCGATGGACCGTGCCTATGACGCGTTGGCCCTGTGCGCCGAGCGGGTTGTTCGACGCGGCGTGGACTCCGCCCGGCTCAACGCTGTCGCCACCCAGGCCTGTCGGCAGGCCGAGAACGGCCAGGAATTCATCGACCGCGTCCGGCGCGGCACCGGGCTGAAGCTGCGCATCATCGACCCGGCGGAGGAGGCCCGGCTGTCGGTCGAGGGGTGCATCAACCTGTTCGATCCGGGTGCGGAGGCGGTGCTGGTCATCGACGTCGGCGGAGGATCGACGGAACTGTCCTGGCTGAGGAAGTCAGGCTCGGAGATGAAGACAGTCGCCTGGATGTCGGCGCCGTTGGGGGTCGTGACCCTCGCCGAGCGGCACCCGGAACCGGCCGGTTCGGGCGAGGCCTGGTACGAGGCCATGGTCGGAGACATGAGCGCGGCGCTGTCGGCCGGTGAGTTCGACGACGCCGAGTTCCGCCGGCTGTTCGCCACGGGCCGGGGCCATCTGGTCGGGACGTCGGGGGCGATCACCAGCCTGGCGGGGGTTCATCTGAACCTGCGGCGCTATCAGCGGGACCGGGTCGACGGGCTGTGGATGACGCGGGCCGAGTGCGATGCCGCGGCCGAGAAACTGAAGGCCCTGGGGCCGAAGGGCCGGGCGGCCGAGGCCTGCATCGGGCCGGACCGCGCCGATCTGGTGCTGGCCGGGGCCGCGATCCTGGACGCGGTGCAGCGCGCCTGGCCCAGCGAGCGGGTCAGGGTCGCCGACCGGGGGCTGCGCGAGGGCATGCTGCTGCAGCAGATGCGCGAGGCGCGCAAACCCCAGCGCCGACGTCGCGGCCGGGGGCGAGGCGGTCAGACCGCTGGAGCGGCCGCGCCCGAGACCTGAACCGGGAGGACAATGTCGCAGATCGAGAAGTCCGCGCCTCGCGCCGTCCGCACGCCGTCGGCCAGGGTCCGGAAGGCGGCCGAGGCCGTGTCCAGCACCTGAACCACCGGCCGGTCCGCCTCGGGCAGGTCCGAGGCGATGCGTACGCGGATCATCCGGTCGGGATCGGCGGTGACCGCGCCGTTGTCGCCGTCGCCGACCTTGATGGCCCGAACCACGTCGAGGCCCGACACCACGGTCCCCCAGACCGTGTAACGCTTGTCCAGCGCCGGATAGGGCTGGCGCATCAGGAAGAACTGGCTGTTGGCGCTGTCGATGGCGTCATCGCGCGCCATGCCCGCGACACCCGGGCAATAGGCGCCCCAGGCATGGACCTTGCCGTCGGCGGTCGTGGCCATCAGGGAGGTCGGCTGAGTCTGGATCGGCAGGCTGTGCAGGAAGCCCAGCATGGCGCCGGCCGGTGAGGCGACCGGGGTGAACGGCGCCTCCGGCCCCCGGCGGAAGGTGAACTCGGCCTTGATGTCCGGGTAGGGACTCTGGCCCTCGCCATTGCCCAGCGGGTCGCCCGTCTGGGCCATAAAGCCGTCGATGACGCGATGGAAGGTGATTCCGTCGAAGAAGGCGCGGCGGGTCAGGAGCCGCATCCGCTCAACATGCAGGGGCGCGGCCTCGGGCGCGAGTTCGACCAGGATCCGGCCCCGGTTGGTGTCGATGATCATCAGGTTGTCGGCCGGGACGGTGCGCCAGTCGGCGGTGCCCGGGGCGGCCGGAGCCGGAGGCGGGGGCGTCACAGCCTCCTGCGCCCGGGCGACGGGCGCGCCCGCCAGAACAAGACCGATCGCCAGAGCCACCAACCGCATCGTCATCCCCCTGAAACCTCCGCCACAGGCTGCACGTCGCAGACCGTGAACTGTGAACCACGCGCGGCGCGAACCTCGGCCACATGCGCTTGGAAAGCCGCCGACCGCGCGTCGAGCACGCGCACGACCGGACGCTCGCCTTCGGGCAGGGCGGCGGCGGTCCGCACATGGGTCATCGTGTCCGGATTGTCGGTCACGGCGCCGTCGGCGCTCTCCGGACCGGCCTTCAGAGCGCTGACGACCTCGAGCCCCGACACGATGCGCCCGAATGCGGTGTAGTTTCCGTTCAGGACCGGGTTGGTCGCCATCATCAGATAGAATTGGCTGTTGGCGCTGTCGGGCGCGCCGGAGCGGGCCATGCCGGCGACGCCGGTGCAGAACAGGCCGCCCGCGTCGACCTTGAAGTCCGCCGTCACCATCATCTGGGCGTCGGGCTGGGTCACCACCGGCAGGGAGCCGACCAGGCCGACGATGCCGGTCGGAGCGCCGCCCTCGATCGGGGCGAACCGGGCGTCGCGGCCGCGGCGGAAGGTGAACTCTGCGGCGATGTCGGGCAGTTCCGAGCCGCCGGCTCCGGTGCCCAGCGGGTCGCCCGTCTGAGCCATGAAACCGGTGATGACGCGATGAAACTTCAGGCCATCGTAGAAGCCCTGGTCCGCCAGGGTGCGGATGCGATCAGCGTGCCGCGGCGTGGCGCGCGGCTCCAGCTCGACCAGGATTCGACCCTTCGAGGTATCGATGACCAGCAGGTTCTCGGGCGCGATGGTGCGCCAGTCGCTTGCCGCAGGGATCGGGGCGGCAGTCGCGGGTGTGGTCTGAGACGTGGCTGCGGCGGGTGCGAGGACCGACAGGGCGGCGGCGAGGACGAAAGGCGTGATCTTCAAGGCGGTATCCTGAGCGATTCTAGCGTTTGACGCGGTCGCGCACGGCGGCGGCGACGACGGGGCTGACGAAGCTGTCGATGTTTCCGTCCAGCCGGGCGATTTCCTTGACCAGTCGCGAGGCGATGGCCTGGTGGCGCGGATCGGCCATCAGGAACACGGTCTCGATGTCGTCATTGAGGCGCTGGTTCATGGCCGTCATCTGGAACTCGTATTCGAAGTCGGCGACGGCGCGCAGGCCGCGCACGATGACGTTGGCGTCCAGCTTCTCGGCGAAATGCATCAGCAGGGTCGAGAACGGCAGGACCTCGATGTCGGCCCCGAGGCGGGCGACCTCGGCGCGGACCATCTCGACGCGTTCAGCGGTCGTGAACAACGGCCCCTTGTCGTCGTTCTGGGCGACGCCGATGACCAGTTTGTCGACCAGCTTCACAGCCCGGCCGATGATGTCCATGTGGCCATTGGTGACCGGGTCGAAGGTCCCCGGGTAAAGCCCGATCCGCATGCATTCTCTCCCCGCCGCGTGGTGTGATTAGCAGGCGGCGCGGGTCCGGCCTAGATCGGCTGAGGCGCGTTCGACGACCAGGCGCGTGCGAGCCGGTCGATCCGCTCGGGGGCGGCGCCGAAGACATGGTCGCCGATGGCCGTAATCGGACAGGCCGGCGTGGCGCTGTTGCACAGGAAGGCGGCGTCGAAGGCGTCGAGGTCGGTCAGATGCACCGGCCGTGTCGTTCCGGACAGGCCCGCCGCGCCGAGGCCGGCCTCGATCAGCGATTGGGCCACCCCGGCCAGCATCGGCGCCTGGGGCCAGACCACCGTGTCGCCGGTCAGGAAGCCGATGTTCCATAGACTGCCTTCGGAGATCAGGCCGTCGGCGTCGGCGAACAGGGCGTCGTCGAAGCCCGCATCGATGGCCAGGCGGCGGGCATGGATCAGGGGGAAGGTCGCCGTGTGCTTCAGATGGGCGTCGTCACGAACGTAGGTCCGGGCCTGGAGCCTCATGCGGCCGGCCAGGGGCGGGGGCGGGGGCGAGACGACGGTCATGACGCTGGGGCGGCCCCGGGCCGAAGGGCTGCGCGGCAGGATCTCGCGTGAAAACAGGCTGACGCGGAGCCAGGCGTCGCGGCGATCTCCGAGGGCCAGACGCATGAGGTCGCGGAGGCGATCCTCCGCCAGCGCCTCGCCGAACAGTTCGATCGCGGAGGCGTCGAGGCGGGCGAGGTGCAGGTCGAGGCCGCGCACGCCGGCGTCCTCGATGCGAAAGGATGTGTAGGCGCCGTAGTTAACGATGGCGAGGTAGCGGAGGTCGGCCTCGGTCGGGGGAAGGCCGTCGATGAGGAAGTCGGTCATCGAACCCTCTCCCGGTGGGAGGGGGCTTGAGGCTCGCAGAGCGGAGCGATGCGTAAGTCGAAAGGGTGAGGGTCGGGTTCGTACCAGGGAGGCGCGGCCCTCACCCTTTCGCGCAAGGACGACGGCTTCGCCGCCGTGCGCTCAAGCCCTCTCCCAACGGGAAAGGAATCAACCTTCGCCGCCCTCATCGGTGTCGACCTCGGGTTCATCCCCGCCGCTGTCCGCCAGCCGTTCGACGGACACGACCTTCTCGCCTTCCGCCGTGCGGAAGATGGTCACGCCCTGCGACGAGCGGCCGACGATACGGACCTGGCCCACGCGGGTGCGGATCATCTGGCCGTTGGAGGTGACCAGCAGCAGGTCGTCGGTGTCCTCGACCGGGAAGGCGGCGGCGAGGCGCGTGCCGGCGCGACCGCCCAGACCGTGGGCCGTCAGACCCTGCCCGCCCCGACCGGTGCGGCGGTATTCATAGGCCGAGGAGCGCTTGCCGAAGCCGGTCTCGGTGACCGTGAGGATGAATTGTTCGGCTGCGCCCAGTTCGGCGATGCGTTCGACCGACAGGGCGGCGTCGCCCGAGCCTTCGGCCTCGTCATCCGCCTCGACCACGGCGGCGTCGTCCTCGCCTTCGGTGGCGCGGCGCATGGCGTTGGCGTGCTTCACATAGGCCGCCCGCTCGTCCGGCGTCGCATCGACCCGCCCGAGGACGGCCATGGAGATGACGGCGTCGTCGCCCTGGAGGCGGACGCCGCGCACGCCGGTCGAATCGCGGCCCTTGAAGACGCGAACGTCGTCGGCCTTGAAGCGGATGGCGCGGCCCAGCGCGGTGGTCAGCAGCACGTCGTCCTCGGCGGTGCACAGGGCGACGCCGACCATGTGGTCGCCGTCTTCCAGCTTCATGGCGATCTTGCCGGCGCGATTGACCGTGGCGAAGTCGCTGAGCTTGTTCCGGCGTACGTCGCCCGAGCGGGTGGCGAACATCATGTCGTAGTCGCCCCAGGTCGTCTCGTCCTCGGGCAACGGCAGGACGTTCATGATCGAATCGCCCGGCTCGATCGGCAGCAGGTTGACGAAGGCCTTGCCGCGCGACGTCGGGGCGCCCAGCGGCAGGCGCCAGACCTTCAGCTTGTAGGCCTTGCCGTTGGTGGCGAAGAACAGGACCGGCGTGTGGGTCGAGGCGGAGAAGACGCCGACGACGGCGTCCTCGTCCTTCATCGTCATGCCGGACTTGCCCTTGCCGCCGCGATGCTGGGTCCGATAGGCGTTCAGGGCGACGCGCTTGACGTAGCCGCCGTGGGTGACGGTGACGACCATGTCCTCGCGCGGGATCAGGTC
>NZ_JAFCTT010000018.1:0-74226 GCF_049896165.1 Brevundimonas sp. TWP3-1-2b1
AGGGCCAGGAAGGCGAGGCCGACATCACCGCCGCGCGCGGTCTGGCGGCCGCCGCCCATCATCATCATCATCATGCCGCCGCCGCCCATGGCTGCTGCCGGGTTGGGCGTGCCGAAGGAGCGTGAGAAGTTGAAGCCGGTGCGCAGCTCCGACCGCTCGGTGCGGGCGAAGTTCAGCGGCCGGGCGTCCAGGGCGGTCAGGTTGTCGGCCGCATCGCGCGTGAACCGTTCGGGCAGGGCCGCCTCGAGGTCGGCCGTGATGGTCGGGAAGGCGATGATCGCATCATTGACGATGGTGCGGGTGTAGTTGGAGCTGACGGACAAGTCCTGCTGGGACGACGGCCTGAAGTTCACCCCCAGGGCGAGGACCTGACGATCCTCGGGGTTGAGGTTCGGGTTGCCGCCGGTGACGCGGGTGATCTGGACCGTGCGGCCGGTGCGGAAGTCGAACACCGAGGCGTTGGGCGTCGAGATGGTCGGATCGTTCAGCTGCTGGATTGTCGGCGCGCCTTCCTCGTCCTTGTAACTGAAGCTCAGGGACAGGGGGGTGATCGGGGTCCAGTTCATGCTGGCGCCCAGGGTGACGAGGCCGCCGATGTCGGACGCCTCATCGTAGCCGGCGTTGGCGGTGACCGAGAGGTCGCCGAGACCGGCGAGCACGTCGTTGCTGCGGCTGGCGATCGGCAGGGAGAAATTGACCGTGCCATAGGCGCGGTCGCGGCCGATGGCGCGCTCCGAGAAGACGCCGCCCCGGGTGCTTTGCGAGTTCAGGTCGCGGGTGTCGACGCCGACCTTCCAGGTCGAATAGAGGCCGCCGGCGGGCGCCTGGAGCAGGTTGCCCATGAAGACGCCTTCCAACAGGCCGCCGCTGGCGACGGAGTTGGCGGTGTCGGTCAGGCGGGTGAAGCTGGAGGCGGAGAGGGCGCCGAAGGGGTTCAGCGTGCCGGCGGTGACGGCGATTTGCGCCGCCACGGCGCTGAGGCCGCGACCGGTCGTGGTGTCCGTCTCGACCCGGTCGTAGGCGCCCTGCAGGGTCCAGCGCCAGTTGTCGCCGACGAAGCCGTCGAGCAGCAGGCCCACGTTGGCGGTGGAGGTGTCCGTGTCGCGGGTCAGGGCGCCGGCGTCTCCGATGAACCGGTAGACGGCGACGTCGCGGCTGAAGGGCGAGCCGTTGCGACCGGCCGGGGCGATCAGGGTCACGCCGGGCAGGCCGCCGTAGGCGAAGGTCGAGGCATCGACGAGGTTCAGGCTGACCGTGCCCTTGGTCGTCGAGTTCAGATCACGCGCGATGGAGGCGTTCAGCGTCGTTGTGTCGCCGCGCGGCAGCAGGGTGCGATAGTCGCTGAGGTTTCCGGTGCGTGGGGCGTTGGCGCCGGCGGCGAACTGGGCGAGCGTCGGATTGGCGACGCCGGGGTTGGCCGCGACCACCGCCGCCAGGGCCGGGTCGATCCGGGTCCCGTAGGGAATGCCGGCGACGTTGCCGGTCAGGTCGAAGGGCTGGGAACCCGGATCGCGGGTGATGTCGCGTTCGCTCTCGAACAGGGCAGTGTCATGCAGCCGCTCCAGGCTGGCGTTGATGCGGGTGCCGTCGACGATGCTGAAATAACCGGTCTCGACCTCGGTCGAGGTGCGGCCGCCCTGGGTCGGGCCCCGGTTGGACAGCTCGGCCGTCGCCTGGCGGAACTGGGCCTTCAGGACGATGTTCACGACCCGCTGATCCGCCGTGTAGCCGTAGGTCAGGGCGACCTGTTCCGGCAGGATCTCGGTGCGTTCGATGGATTCGAACGGGATGTTGCGGATTTCCTGGAAGCCGGAGGTGCGGCGACCGTTCAGCAGGACGACGGGACCGCCGGAACCGCGCGAGCTGCGGGTCAGGGGCTCCAGCGCCGTCAGCAGTTCGGCGATGTTGGAGGCGCCGTAGGCGCGCAGTTGTTCGGCATCCAGGACGAGATCGGGCGGGATGTCGCCCTGGACGCCGCCGCGCAGGCGGGTTCCGTCGACCACGACGTCGTCGACCACGTCGGCGTCTCCGGCGGGAGCGCCTGTCGGGAGGTTCTCCTGATCGTCATCCTGAGTCGCCGGAGGTGTCGTCTGGGGCGTGGCCTGCGCCGGGGGAACGGTCGTCGGCGGCGGGGGCGCGGTCTGGATGGCGCCCGAGGCGAGGGCATAGAGCAGGGCGGCGGCGATGGTCATTCAACAATCCGAACGAGGCGTGGGGAGACGCTCGTCGGGAGGCGAACGCGCAACGCTGCGATCGATCCGACGGCCTGGTTATACGGCTCAGTCATCATGATCCGTCGCGGCGGCAATGTGGCGCTTTGTTGCAGCTCTGAGTCGCGAAGGAAAACTGTGGTTTTCGGGCCGCACCGGCTGGGCTCCAGTGTCGATCTGCGCGGGAACTAAAGCCGTTGCGCGCGCCCGCTCGGCCACGCATCATCGCCGCATGCGAGCGCCAGAAGAGTTCGAGACCGATCGCCTGCGTCTCCGTCCCGTTGCGCGAGCGGATGCAGCGGACATCTTTCGAACCTACGCCGGACAGGCTGGGCCGATGCAGTTCATGAACTTTCCACGCCATCGCGATGTGGCTGAAAGCGTGACGTTCGCGGACTTCTGCGAGGCTTGCTGGCGCTCCGGCTCCGCCTTTCCCTGGGCGGTCACCGACAGGGTCACGGGACAGTTCATGGGCGCTCTGGAGCTCAGGCTGAAGCCGCCCAGAGCCGACTTGGGGTATATCCTTGGAGAGCGGTTCTGGGGTCAGGGTTTCGCGGGCGAGGCGGCTTCGGCGGTGGTCGCATGGGCGATCGCCCAGCCCGGAATCTTTCGCGTGTGGGCGACCTGCCATCCGGAAAACGTCGCTTCCGCCGCTGTCCTCCGCAGGGCCGGACTGACTTACGAGGCGACGCTCGCCAACTGGGACGCCCGTCCCCAGCTCGGCGAAGCGGCGGGGCCCAACGATTGCTACGCCCTGACGAAGTCCCCCGGGACCGAAGAGATCACCCCGCCTCCTTAAGCGCACCCTCCAGCCCCTGCTCGCGGACCTTGCGGTAGAGGGTCGAGCGGCCGATGCCGAGGCGGCGGGCGATCTCCGACATATGGCCGGCGTAGACCTCGATGGCGTGCTGGATCAGGTCGCGTTCGATGTCCTCCAGCGTGCGCAGGTGGCCGCGCTCGTCGAGGATCCTGATCGGCTGGTCCGGCAGGGGCGGCAGGTCGGCGTAGTTCGTGATCGCGGCCGACGGCGCCTCGGCCTCCAGCGGCATGGCGACGCCCGAAATGGCCGGGAAGTCGTGCGGCTGCAGGAAGGGGGCGTCGGCCAGGACGATGGCGCGGTAGATGGTGTTCTCCAGCTGACGCACATTGCCGGGCCAGTCGAAGGCGGTCAGCAGGGCCAGGGTCTCGGGCGCGACACCGGCGATCCGCTTGCCCTCCTCGACGTTGAAGCGGCCGATGAAGTGGTCGATCAGGGCCGGGACGTCCTCGCGGCGCTCGCGCAGGGACGGGGCCTCGATCGGGAAGACGTTCAGACGATAGAACAGGTCCTCGCGGAACCGGCCCTCGGCCACCGCTGTCGACAGGTCGCGATTGGTGGCCGAGACGATGCGGACGTCGACCTTGACCGCGCGCTTGGCGCCGACGGGATCGATCTCGCCTTCCTGCAACGCGCGCAGCAGCTTGACCTGCATGTCGAGCGGCAGTTCGCCGATCTCGTCGAGGAACAGGGTGCCGCCGTTGGCCTCCATGAACTTGCCGAGATGTTTGTCGGAGGCGCCGGTGAAGGAGCCCTTCTCGTGGCCGAACAGGATCGACTCGACCAGGTTGGCGGGCAGGGCGCCGCAGTTGACCGCGACGAAGGGCTTGCCGGCGCGGTCACTGGCGCCGTGCAGGGCGCGGGCGATGACCTCCTTGCCCACGCCGCTCTCGCCGGTGATCAGGACCGGGATGGACGACTTCGCGGCGCGGGCGCCGAGCTGTTTGACCATCTGCATCGGGCGGCTGTCGCCGACCAGATCGGCGAAGGTGACGCGCCCGGCGACATGCTTCTTCAGACGGCCGACCTCGGCGGTCAGCTGGGTCAGCTGAAGCGCGTTGCGGATGCCGACCAGGATGCGTTCCGGGCTGGCGGGCTTGATGAAGAAGTCCTGGGCCCCGGCCTGCATGGCCTTGACCACGGTCTCGATACCGCCGTTGGCGGTCAGGACGATGACGGGGGTGGTGACGCCGGCGGTGCGGATCTCGGCCAGGGCCTCCATGCCGCTCATGCCCGGCATGACGAGGTCGAGCAGGACCACGTCGGCCCCGCCGCCCTTGGTCAGGCGGTCGATGGCCTCGCCGCCGGATTCGGCGTGGACGACGATATAGCCCTCACGATCCAGAACCGCCTGGACGAGGCGGCGCTGGGTCGGATCGTCGTCGACCACCAGAACGGTCTTGGCCATGGTTGCGGACACCCTCTGTCATCACCGTGGGCCGCCTGCGTCTGAGCTGCGCGACTGACCCGTTTCGGGACGGTTTTAGGCCCGATGCGGTGAAGATCGGGTGAGAAGGCGTGGTGTGCGGTGGGTTAACGGGCGGGCGGACAGGCGAATGGGGCGGCGGGCGACAGGGGCGACTGACGCTCTCCGCCGGTGTCCAGGTCGGGCAGAGTATCGCTGTAGCCGGCCTTGAGCTTGCCCTGACGCAGCAGGTCGCGCGCGTCCGTGGTCGCCGTCTCGTCGCCGCACCGCACCGGGACGTAGGTTCCGAGCGGGATGTAGGTCCCGAACTCGGCGTCCTCGCCATAGATCGTGACCCGGTAGGACTGGACCAGCAGGACGGTGTTCGGCTGGAAGCCGATGGCCTCGCCGACCGTGGCCAGACAGTCGCCGTCCGCCCGGCATTCGCGACGGGCGTCGTCGTCGGTGACCGGCTGGAAGAAGACCTCGGGCAGGGCGGGGGCGCCGGGGAGGGTGGCGATCGTCGGCTTGAAGGCCTCATCAGCGGGAGCGTCGGCGACGGGGAAGATGTCGGCCTGGGCTTGCCGGGCGCGCTCAGCGACATCGGCGTCATCCGAGCCGGCGAGACGGGCGAGGGCGGCGCGGCCAGTCTTGCCGCTGCCATTCTGGAGGAAGGCGTAGTCGAACTTGTCGGGCGCGACCTTGCCAGCTTCAAGCCGGGCGACCTGATCGGCGACGGACAGCCGCGCGGGATCGGCCAGCGGGGTGAACAGGGCGAGGATGACAGCGACCACGAGGACGGCGGTGACGATATTGGTCATCTCCAGCGCCTTCATCCACGGTGAGCCCTTGCGGATGAGGGGAATGATCGCGCCGAGGCCGTAGCCGATCGCGTAGGCGGCGCCGACGAGGGCGCAGGCGACGGCGATGATCCTGTCCGGCGTCAGGCCGTGCTGGCCGATGCGCAGGCTCAGGCCCCAGAAGGCGATCAGGACCAGGGGCGTCAGCAGGACCGAGGCGACGCGGACGGCGATCCGGAGCACGGCGGGCGGCAGGTTGTCGGGGCGGCCGTCCTGATACGCCGCGTTGATGAGGATGATCAGGCCGCCCGCCGCCGACAGAACCAGTGCGGTGGCGCTACCGGTCTCCCACAGGCCGTCGAGACCGGTGAAGGGCAGGGCGGCGAGGAAGCCTCCGACCAGGACGGTCAGGACCAGCAGCAGCCAGGACAGCAGCATCAGGGCGACGGTGCGCACGCCGCGGATCAGGCCGTCGCGAACGTCGGTCAGATGGACGGCCGTGGCGAAGGCGAGACCGGTCAGGGGCAGGGAGAACCAGCCCTCCTCGATCAGGTCGCCGAGGAAGCTGAGGCCGATGATGTTGAACAGGGCGGCGCCGAGGAACAGCAGCAGCCAGAAGGCGCCGGCGAAGGCGATCGACAGCACCAGCTGCACCCCCGCCATCCAGGCCGCGTCGAAATAGGCGGGGAAGGAGGCGATCAGCGTCCGCTCGCGATCGGCCGGGACGATCAGATGATGGGCGATGAACAGGGCCGCCGCCGAGAAGGCGAACAGGGGGAAGGTCATCTGGCGGCCGACGTCGCCCGCCTGACGCGCCACGTCGTGCCAGGCGAGGAAGGCCAGGGCCGCCGCCGCGACGACGCCCCAGACCGCCAGGGTCGGCCAGCGCAACCGCCCGACGCCGGCCAGCAGGGGCGGCGGCAGGAAGAGGGCGACCAGGACGAGGGGGCCGAAGGTCTCGGGGAAGCGCGAGGACCAGGTCGCGCCCTCGCCCTCCGTGGTGCGGACCAGCAGATAGAGGGCGATCCCCTGCGCCAGACCGATCACCAGCCGGACCAGACCGACGAGGCGGTCGCTCTGGCCCAGGTCGCTACGGCCCGCAGTGTCTGTCTGGTCGGTCATGTCGTGTCTCCCCCGGAGCGTGACCATGAACCGGGGAGAGGCGTCGGGGAAGCTACGTTTCCTGACGGACGGCGCGAGCCAGGTAGCAGCCGCGCGGGGCGAAATGGATGTGGGCCTGTTCGACCGCCGGGTTCGCGAACCATTGCGCCAGCCGGTCGTCGAGGTCGGCGCCCTCGATGACCTGGCCTTCGATCATCATGTTGCGCCGGTCGTAGACCCGCAGGGACAGGGGGCGTTTGCGCAGCATTTCGGGCGCCTCGGCCGCCGGTTCGGCCCTGACGGCGGCCTCGCGCACGAAGATCGGGCCCGAGGCGCGATAGGGCGAGGCGGGATCGGTCAGGTGGGCGTGGTTGACGAGCACGCGGGCCTCGCCCGCCTCGCCGTCCTGGAGGCTGACGCGGCAGGGGGCGCGGCCCGGTGCGTCGGCGACCCAGCGGCGGGCGCCGACCTCGGCCAGTTCGGCGTCGGTCATGGCGAAATAGGCGGTGAAGGGTTCCAGCGGCAGGGCTTCGATGCGGTAGGTCATGGGTGTGTCTCCGTGTTCGCCGGGAGAGATGCGACGAACCGCGCCGCGCGTCTGGCGGGTTTCGGCCGTTGCGCCACGGCCTCGGCGACCCCACAACGAGAGGCATGAACGCGCCCTTCAAAGCCCCGCCCCATCCCGTCGATCCGGCCGAACCGCCTCTCTGGGACCTGTCCGATCTCTATGCGTCGCGCGAGGACGCGCGGATCGCCGCCGATCTGGAGGCGGCGCGGACGGCGGTCGCCGGACTGAACGGGCTGCAGGGCCGGTTCGTCGGCGAGCGCGCCGATGCGAAGGCGCTGGGCGGGACGCTGGACCGGGCCATCACCCTGTATGAACAGGCCTCGGAAAAGCTCGGCGCCCTGGGCGCCTATGCCTTCCTGGCGGCCTCGACCAACCGGGCCGATGCGGGCGCCCAGGGGTTCGAGGCGGATCTGCGCGAGAAGATCACCGCCATCGCCACCCCGACCGTCTGGCTGACGCTGGAGATCAACCAGCTGGAGGAGGCCGAGATCGAGGCGGCGCTGGCGGCTGATGATGGCGCAGCGAAGTGGAAGCCGTGGCTGCGGCGGGTGCGGGCGATGAAGCCGCACGAGCTGTCCTGCGAACTGGAGACCTTCATCGCCGAGCGGATGCCGATCGCGGCGCAATGGCCCCGGCTGTTCGACGAGACGTGTGCGGCGCTGCGGGTCGAAAGCGGCAAGGAGAGCCTGACCCTGGCCGAGGCGCTGAACCAGCTGTCCGACCCCAGGCAGGCAAAGCGACGTTCGGCGGCCGAGGGGCTGAACACGGCGCTGGCGGCGCGGACCTCGACGCTCGCCCTGGTGCTGAACACCGTCGCGGCCGACAAGGCGATCGAGGACCGCTGGCGCGGTTTCAAACGCCCCGCCGACAGTCGCCACCTCGCCAACGAGGTCGACGGCGAGTCCGTGGATGCGATGGCCGATGCGGTCGCCGCCGCCTATCCGAAACTGTCGCACCGCTACTATGCGCTGAAGGCCAGGGCGTTGGGCAAGGCGAAGCTGGACCAGTGGGATCGCAATGCGCCGCTGGAGACGACGGCGCCGCGCGGCTTCGACTGGACCCAGGGGCGTGAGCTGGTGCTGGAAAGCTTCGGCGACCTGGGCGGGGAGTTCGCGCAAGCGGCCGGCCGGTTCTTCGACAAGCCCTGGATCGACGGCCGGGCGCGGGCCGGGAAACAGTCGGGCGCCTATGCCCATCCGGTGACGGCCGACCGCCACCCCTATGTCTTCCTGAACTGGATGGGCGAGCGCCGCGACGTCCTCACCCTGGCCCACGAGCTGGGGCACGGGGTGCACCAGACGCTGGCGGCCGAGAAGGGGACGTTGCTGGCCGATACGCCGCTGACCCTGGCCGAGACCGCGTCGATCTTCGCCGAGGGTCTGACGTTCGACCGGCTGCTGGCGACGGCGCCGAAGGCCGAGCAACGCGGCCTGCTGGCCGGGCGGATCGAGGACGGGCTGAACACTGTCGTCCGCCAGATCGCCTTCCATCGCTTCGAGACCCGTTTCCACGACGAGCGGGCGAAGGGCGAGGTCTCCGCCGACCGGCTGGGCGAGCTGTTCCTTGAGGAAATGGGGGCCTCGCTCGGCCCGGCGGTGACGCTGAACCCCGGCTACGAGGCCTGGTGGAGCTATGTCAGCCACTTCGTCCACTCGCCCTTCTATGTGTACGCCTATGCGTTCGGAGACCTGCTGGTGGCGGCCCTGATGGAGACGCGCCGCAAGGACCCGGACGGATTTGCGCCGCTGTATCGCGGCCTGCTCGCGGCCGGAGGGACGAAGACCTATGTCGAGGCGCTGGAGCCGTTCGGCCTCAATCCGCGCGACCCGTCCTTCTGGACCATCGGCACGAAACGGCTGGAACGACTGATCGATCAGTTCGAGGCGCTGGGCTCCTGATCCTCCCCCGTCGGGGGAGGTGGCTCGAAGCTCAGCGAAGAGCCGGAGGGGGCTCGCTTCAGATGCCGCAGTCGCGGCTAGCCCCCTCCACCGCTTCGCGGTCCCCCTTCCCCTACGGGGGAGGATTTCGCTGGGCGCCTTGAGCCAAACCCCCGCATCGCTATAAGAGCGCGCAATCGCCTCTCCGACGGACGCAGACTCATGGCCGACCATCATTCCCCGACCGAACACGCCGATCACGACGCGGATGCCTATGTCCACGGCAAGATGACGGTCGAGGAGCAGACCGCGACCTACAGCCTGTTCATGAACCTGGCCAAGTGGGGTTCGCTGGTCATCGCCGCGGTGCTGCTGTTCCTGACGCTGTGGTTCCAGCCGGGCGGCAGCTTCATCGCCGGCGCGCTCGGCGGCGGGGTTCTGGCCGTGGCCGGCTTCATCTTCCTGAAGGGCGGCAAGAGCCACTAACTCTTAAGGGCGCTATCGCTCGCCGAGCGGCGGTTCGCGACTTGAGCGCGGGTCGGCTCGTGCGCGGGCGACCCTTCGCCGCGCGGCGTTCTGATTGAACCTTGCCGACTTTCCGCCTTTGACGCATCCGTATCCCAGCGCCTAACGTTCTCCAATCCAGTCTGGATGGGGAGATTCGCTTGGCCGTTGCCATCGCCGTGACCCGGGAACGCCGTGAGGGCGAGACCCGCTGCGCCGTCACTCCCGAGACCGTGAAGAAGTTCACCGCCCTGGGCGCGACCGTGACGGTCGAGGCGGGCACGGGCCTGGGCTCGTCCATTCCCGACAGCGAGTATGTGGAAGCCGGCGCCACGGTGAAGCCGGACACCCGCGCCACTCTGGACGGCGCCGATCTGGTGCTGAAGGTGCGCGGTCCGACGGCGCAGGAGATCAGCGCCATGAAGCCCGGCGCGGTCGTCGTCGCCCTGCTGGACGCGTATCGCGAGAAGGACACGGTCGCGGCCATGGCCGGGGCCAAT
The DNA here is from genome assembly GCF_049896165.1 of Brevundimonas sp. TWP3-1-2b1. NCBI lineage: Bacteria > Pseudomonadati > Pseudomonadota > Alphaproteobacteria > Caulobacterales > Caulobacteraceae > Brevundimonas > Brevundimonas sp. TWP3-1-2b1. Next base: position 9,783 of record NZ_JAFCTT010000018.1, read on the forward strand.
GTCACCGCCTTCGCCATGGAGTTCGTGCCCCGGATCACCCGGGCCCAGGTGATGGACGCCCTGTCGTCCCAGGCCAACCTGGCCGGCTATCGTGCCGTGATCGAGGGCGCCTATGCCTATGGCAAGGGCTTCCCGATGATGATGACGGCGGCGGGCACGGTCGCCCCGGCCAAGGTCTTCATCATGGGCGTTGGCGTCGCGGGTCTGCAGGCCATCGCCACGGCCCGGCGTCTGGGCGCGGTGGTCACGGCCACCGACGTGCGCCCGGCGACCAAGGAACAGGTCGAATCGCTCGGGGCCAAATTCCTCGCCGTCGAGGACGAGGAGTTCAGGAACGCTCAGACGGCCGGCGGCTACGCCAAGCCGATGTCGGCCGAGTACCAGGCCAAACAGGCGGCCCTGACCGGCGAACACATCAGGAAGCAGGACATCGTCATCACCACCGCCCTGATCCCCGGCCGCGCGGCGCCGGTGCTGGTCAGCGCCGAACAGGTGGCCTCGATGAAGCCCGGCAGCGTGCTGATCGACCTGGCGGTCGAGGCGGGCGGCAATGTCGCGGGTTCGAAGCCCGGCGAGGTGGTTGTGACCCCGAATGGCGTGAGCATCGTCGGCTACACCAACCTGCCGGGTCGCATCCCGTCGGACGCGTCGTCGCTATACGCCAAGAACCTGGTCGCCTTCGCCGGATTGCTGATCAAGGACGGGGCGCTGACGGTCGATCTGGAGGATGAGATCCTCAAGGCGGCGGTGGTCACCAACGGCGGCGCAGTTGTGCATGAAGGAGTTCGAGGCTGATGGAACACGTTGATCCTACCGTCTTTCGCCTAGCCATCTTCGTGCTGGCGATCTTCGTCGGCTACTATGTCGTCTGGTCAGTGACGCCGGCGCTGCACACGCCGCTGATGGCCGTGACCAATGCCATCTCCAGCGTCATCATCGTCGGCGGCCTGATCGCGGCGGCGGCCGTGTCGGGCGAGGCGACCAGCCCCAACGCCTGGATCGCCAAGGGCGCCGGCGTCGCGGCGGTGACCCTGGCCAGCGTCAACATCTTCGGCGGCTTCATGGTCACCCGGCGGATGCTGGCCATGTACAAGAAGAAGGAACGACCCGCGAAGCCCGCAGAGGCGGCAAAGGCCTGACTGAAATGACGCCCACCAACATCATCCTGATGCTGGCCATCCCTGTCGGGGTCGTGGGCATCATCGCCTTTATCCTTCTTGCAGGACCGATGAAGCCTACGCTTCGGCGCCGACTGGAATGGTTCATGATCCTGGCCTTCTACCCGGGCATGGCGATTTATTTCGGCTGGCGCAGCGTGCAGCAGGCGATGGAGGCCGACTGGATCAGCGCCGGCCTGAGCGCCGCGCTGGCCTGCGTGCTAGCCTGGCAGGGCGTGGTGATGGCGCGCAAGCAAGCCAGGACCGACGGGACGCGGACCTGATGGAGGCGCTGAACCTCGCACCCGACAGCATCGCCTGGACCGGCTCGTGGATCGCCACGGGCATCGGTCTCGGCATGTGGGTGTGGAGCTGGGTCGGCGAGAAGAGCCCGATCCAGAAACTGCGCCTGCGCGACTGCGGCGTGGTGCTGTTGTTCTCGGGGATTCTGGCGCGGATCGTGGTGCAGGACCGGCCGATGATGGCGGTGGACTGGGCCATGGTCTTCCTGGGGCCCCTGTTCATCGCCGCCGCCCTGTGGCGGCTGGCGCGCACGGCAGCGGGCGCCGGGACGGACCCCCGGTGATGCGCGGGTTTGTCGGTCTCCTGATCCTGATCGTCCTGTCGGGCGCGTCCGCCGCCTCGGCCCAGACCCATGTCGGTCCGAATGTCGAGGGCGGCCTGCCGTGGTCGGTCGCAGCCCCGCAGGGGGCCAGCTGGTCGCTGGTCTGCCGGTTCGCACCGGTGACCTATGAGGCCAGCCAATGGGACCAGCGCCACTGGACCAACAAGATCGCGACGACCGGAACGGGCGCGGCCCGGGGCCGTCTGCCGGATCAGGACGGACGCTGCACCGTGACCAAGACCGGCGGGCCGGGACCGGTCGCCATCGCCATGGTCAAGGACGGTGCGGTCCTGTCCGACGCCACCAACGATACGGCCCGACCGGCAGCGGTGGGGTTCCTGTGATGACACGACTGACGAAGACGATTTCGGGGGAAACGACATGAACGCATCCATCGCGGCGCTGGCCTATCTGGCGTCGGGCGTCCTGTTCATCCTGTCGCTGCGTGGCCTGTCGAGCCCGGAGACCAGCCGTCAGGGCAACACCTTCGGCATGATCGGCATGGGGCTGGCGGTCGGCATCACCCTGCTGACGCTGGGGACCTCGGGCGCGCTCGATCCGGTGACCCTGGCCCTGCTGGCCGGGGGCGTGATCGTGGGCGGGGGCGGCGGGGCGCTGATCGCCAAGCGGGTCGCCATGACCGACATGCCCCAGCTGGTCGCGGCCTTCCACTCCCTCGTCGGCATGGCCGCCTGTCTGGTCGCCATCGGAGCCGTCTATGCGCCCGAGGCCTTCGGCATCCTCAATGCGGATGGCGTGGGCATCAAGATGATCTCGATCATCGAACTGAGCCTCGGCGTCGCCATCGGCGCCATCACCTTCACCGGCTCGGTGATCGCCTTCGCCAAGCTGAACGGCAATATGAGCGGGGCGCCGATCATCCTGCCGGCGCGGCACCTGATCAACATCGGCCTGGCCCTGGGTCTGGTCTTCCTGATCGGCATCCTGATCGGGACCGGCGGCACGGCGGTCTGGGCCTTCTGGGGCGTGTTCGCCATCGCCCTGATCCTCGGCGCGACCCTGATCATCCCCATCGGCGGGGCCGACATGCCCGTCGTGGTGTCGATGCTGAACTCCTATTCCGGCTGGGCCGCGGCGGCCCTGGGCTTCACGCTCGAGAACATCGCCCTGATCATCACCGGCGCCCTCGTCGGCTCATCGGGCGCGATCCTCAGCTACATCATGTGCAAGGCCATGAACCGCAGCTTCATCAGCGTGATCCTGGGCGGGTTCGGCGGCGACGCCGGCCCGGCGGGCGCAGCGGGAGCGGTGGAAACCCGCCCCGTCAAACAGGGCTCGGCCGAAGACGCCGCCTTCATCCTCAAGAACGCCTCCAAGGTCATCATCGTCCCCGGCTACGGCATGGCCGTGGCCCAGGCCCAGCACGCGCTGCGCGAGATGGCCGACAAGCTGAAGGAAGAAGGCGTCGAGGTGAAATACGCCATCCACCCCGTCGCGGGCCGGATGCCGGGCCACATGAACGTCCTGCTGGCGGAAGCCAATGTGCCCTATGACGAGGTGTTCGAGCTGGAGGACATCAACGCCGAGTTCGCCTCCGCCGACGTCGCCTTCGTGATCGGCGCCAATGACGTGACCAACCCGGCGGCCAAGACGGACCCGACCAGCGCCATCTACGGCATGCCGATCCTGGACGTGGAAAAGGCGGGCACCGTGCTGTTCATCAAGCGCGGCATGGCGGCGGGCTATGCCGGGGTCGAGAACGAGCTGTTCTTCCGCGACAACACGATGATGCTGTTCGCCGACGCCAAGAAGATGGTCGAGGGGATCGTGAAGGGGTTGTGAGGCGCACGGCGAAGCAGATCGGCGAAGTCTGGGCTGGTCGCCTGTCATCCCGGCCGCAGCGAAGCGGAGAGCCGGGACGTCGGACGCTGAGCTTTACACTCCCGGAAATCGTGCCAGCGATTGTCCGGGTGACAACGCGAGCGACCCTACTGTCTCCCGGATAATCGCCTATGCGATTTCCGGGATGACAAGATTGAATGTCGATTAGACGCGAGGTCGCGTCATCAACCTTCAACGCACCCTCCCCCCGTTCTCCGTGCACCCCGGCGAAGGCCGGGGTCCAGATCACAGACTGGAGCGGCGGGGATCGGACACCGATTTTCCCTCATGAAAACCGGGGTTGCCATCTGGACCCCGGCCTTCGCCGGGGTGCACGGGTGGGAGACGTTGTTCAAGGACCATATCTTGAATGCTGAGTGAGCTTACGCAGGGCTCTCGATGTTCAGCCCACCGGCCGCTTCCATGTCGGCATCAGACCCCCACCTCCTTCATCGACACCGCCTTGTCCGCCAGCTTCTCCACATCCACCGCCCGCCGCTCGCCGATCAGCTTCCGGCCCATCATGAACTCGGGCGGGGCGTTGATGGCCTCGACGGCCTGCACCCTGTCGCCGGACAGGTGGAAGACGGCGAAGCTGGCGGTGGCGGGGTCGCCGCGGACGACGATGCGGTCCGAGTCGAAGGGGTAGCCTGCGATCTGGAGCTTGAGGTCATACTGGTCCGACCACTGCCAGGGGGTCTCGCCGGCGGGGGCGGGGCGGCCGGTGATGGCGGCAGCGGCCTGTTTGGCCTGTTCCAGGGCGTTGGGGACGCTCTCCATGCGGAACAGCCGGTCGTAGATCGGCATGGGGCGGCGGGTGACGTCGCCGATGGCGAAGATGGCGGGGTCGGAGGTGCGGGCCTCCAGATCGACCAGGATGCCGCCCTCGACGTCGAGCCCCGCCGCGACCGCCAGTGCGTCGTTGGGGATGGCGCCGACGCCGACGACGGCGCTGTCGCAGGCGATGGTGCGGCCATCGGCCAGGGTTACGCCCGCGACGCGGGGACCGTGGCCGACAAAGCCCGTGACCTCGGCGGCCAGTTCGAAGCGCACGCCGCGATCCTCGTGATAGGTCTGGAAGAAGGTCGACAGGACATCACAGGCGACCCGGGCCAGAAGGCGCGGCTCGCGCTCCAGCACCACGACCCCCGCGCCCAGGGCGCGAGCGGAGGCGGCGACCTCCAGCCCGACATAGCCGCCGCCGACCACGGCCAGGGTGCGGCCCTCGCCGAGCTGGGCCTTGATCGCCTCCGCATCGGCAGCCGTGCGCAGGACGTGGACGCCCACGAGGTCCGCGCCGGGGACGTCGAGCAGGCGGGCTCGCGCCCCGGTGGCCAGGATCAGGTGATCGTAAGCCAAGGTCGAGCCGTCCGACAGGCCGACGGTCCGCGCCGTCCGGTCGATGCCGGTGACCTCGACCCTGAGCCGCAGGTCGATGTCGTGTTCGGCGTAGAAGGCCCGCGGGCGCAGGGCCAGACTCTCGCCGTCCGCCTCGCCCTTGAGCCAGGCCTTGGACAGGGGCGGGCGCTGATAGGGGATCAGCGGCTCCTCGCCGATCAGGATGATCGGCTTGTCATAGCCGTGCTGGCGCAACAGGGCGGCGGCCGTACCGCCTGCGTGGCCCGCGCCGACGATGACGACGCCTCGATCCGGAACAGTCATACGGGTCTCCTACAGCTCATCGACCGTGCCGTCGTCGGCATCGGCTTCGCGCCTCAGCCAGGCGACGAAGGTGCGGGCCTCCTCGCGGCCGCCGTTGCGCCGGGTCAGGACGTGATAGGCCATGTCGGTCGCCAGGTAGCCGTCGGCGAACGGCGTCACCAGCCGCCCCGAGGCCAGGTCGGCGGCGACGAAGGCGCGCGGGGCCAGGGCCACGCCCCGGCCGTTGGCGGCGTCCTCGATGGCGAAGGCGGTCTGGTCGTAGCGGGAGCCGGCTGAGGCGTCGACGCCGGTCACGCCGCGGGCCTTCAGCCAGGCGGCCCAGTCGGGGCGCGGCTCCTCGACATGCCCGTTGCCGACGTGGATCAGGGTGTGGCGGGCGAGGTCGGCGGGCTTCTGCAGCGGCCAGCGGCCGGTCAGGAGGGCGGGGCTGCAGACGGGCACGACTCCGGCCTCGAACAGGACTTCCGAGCGGACGCCGGGGTAGCCGCCGACGCCGTAGCGGACCGCGACATCGACCCGGCCCCCGGCGACGTCGGTCGGTTGCATGTCGGCGGAGACCCAGACCTCGATCTCGGGATGGTCGGCCGAGAAACGGACCATCCGGGGCGCCAGCCAGCGGGCGGCGAAGGAGGGGGGCACGCTGACGGCGAGCGACCTGCGGCCGGTCGGGCCATAGACGATATCGGCGGCGCGCTTCAGCTGTTCGAAGGCGTCGCGCAGCACGGGCTGGAGCCGGGCGCCGAGTTCGGTCAGGGCCACCGCGCCGCCGTCGCGGCGGAACAGGGGGCCGCCGGCGTGATCTTCCAGCACCTTGATCTGCTGGCTGACGGCGCCGGGGGTGACGCCCAGTTCGCGCGCGGCGAGCGAGATGCTGAGCCGACGCCCCGCGGCCTCGAAGGCCTTCAGAGAGTTGAGGGGCGGGAGGCGGCGTCCCGCGTCGCCTGCGTCGCTCATAGACCCTCCAGCCAGGCGGGCACGTCGAAGCCCCTGGAGCGCAGGAAGGCGGGGTTGTAGATCTTGCCCGCGTAGCGCTGGCCGGGGTCGCACAGGATGGTCGCGATGGTGTGGCCGGGGCCGAGTTCGCGGGCCAGTCGGACGGCGCCGGTGACATTGACCCCGCTGGACGGGCCCAGGGTCAGGCCCTCGTCCCTGGCCAGATCGAAGATGACCGACAGGGCCTCGGCGTCCTCGATGCGGAAGGAATGATCGACCGTGACGCCTTCGAGATTGCCCGTGATGCGGTTGACGCCGATGCCCTCGGTCACGGACGAGCCCTCGGCCTTCAGCTCGCCTTCGGTGAACCAGGCATGCAGGGCGGCCCCGGGCGGATCGGCGAGGGCGATGCGGACGGCGGCGTTCTTCGAGCGCAGGAAGGCGGACGTGCCGGCCAGGGTGCCCCCGGTGCCGGCGGCGCAGACGAAGCCGTCGATGCGGCCGTTGGTCTGCTCCCAGATCTCCGGGCCCGTGGTCTCGAAATGGGCGCGGCGGTTGGCGGTGTTGTCGAACTGGTCGGCGTAGAAGGCCCCGTTTGGCTCGCTCTCATTCAGCTCGGCGGCGAGGCGGCGCGAGAAATGGACGAAATGGTTGGGGCTGGAGAAGGGGGCCGGATCGACCTCGACCAGACGGGCGCCGTGCAGGCGGACGGCCTTCTTCTTTTCCTCGCTCTGGCTGCGCGGCATGACGATGACGACGGGGTGGCCGAGCGCGGCGCCGACCAGGGCCAGGCCGATGCCGGTATTGCCCGCCGTGCCTTCCACGATCGTGCCACCGGGCCGCAGGGCGCCGGAGGCCTTCGCGTCGAGGATCAGGCCGCGTGCGGTGCGGTCCTTCACCGACCCGCCCGGATTGAGAAACTCTGCCTTGCCCAGGATCTCGCAGCCCGTCGCGGCGGACGCCGCGCGCAGGCGGATCATCGGCGTGGAGCCGATCAGGGAAAGAATATCGGAGGCGATCGGCACGGGGAGGTGCTCCATCTGAACGAGGCCGCTTTTAGAATCTCTTTGGTCGCACGGGAAGGGAGGTTTGCCTTGGTGACCAGGGCGAAATGCGGGGTTACTGTCCAGCCCGGCGCGCCGGAGGGGCCCGCCTTGTCCTGTCTGGGTGAGAGTTTCCGATGAAGATGCGACTGATGCGTCATGTGGCGCCGACTGTGCTGATGCTGTTCGCGACGCCCGCTCTGGCCCAGACGGCCGGTGGCGCGCTGACCTATCAGCAGCCGCCCGCGCCGATTGCGGACATCCTGGACGCCCGGCCGACGCCCGGCGCCAGCGTCAGCCCAGATCAGAAGACCCTGGTCCTTTTCCAGCGGTCCAACCTGCCGACGATCGCCGAACTGGCCGAGCCGATGCTCCGCCTCGCCGGCTATCGGATCAATCCACGCAACAACGGACCGGCCAACAGCCGCATCTCCTGGGTGACGGGCCTGAGCTTCCAGTCGGTCGAAGGCGGCGCGGCGCGCGCCGTCGCCCTGCCCGAAGGCGCGCGCTTCACGGGCGCGAGCTGGTCACCCGACGGCAGGTCTGTCGCCTTCCTGATGGACCAGCCCGAAGGCATGGCCCTGTGGGTCGCCGATGTCGGCACGGCCACGGCGCGCGAGGTGTTCGGCGCCCGCGTGAACGCCGCGACGGGCGCCGGCATGAGCTGGCTGCCGGACAGTTCGGGCCTGCTGGTCCGGGCGGTGACGGCTGATCGCGGCGCCGCGCCCGACGTGACGGCCGCGCCGGCCGGGCCCACGGTCGCCGAGAGCGGCGGCCGCGCCGCGGCGGTGCGCACCTACCAGGACCTTCTGGCCGATGCCGGCGACGAGGCCCTGTTCGCCCACTATTTCACCACCCAGCTGGTTGTCGTCCCGCTGACCGGAGAGGCCCGCAGCATCGGCGCGCCGGGCGTGATCCTGGGCGCTTCGGTGTCGCCGGATGGCCGCTATCTGCTGAAGACCACGGCCAGGCGGCCGTTCAGCTATGTCGTGCCCGCGCGCCTGTTCCCCGGCGACGTGGTGGTGACCGACATGGACGGCCGGGTCGTGCATAAGGTCGCCGACCTGCCGCTGCGCGACAATATCCCGCCGCCCTTCGACGCCGTAGAGACCGGCCCCCGCGCAGCCCAGTGGCGCGCTGACACCCCGTCGACCCTGGCCTGGGTCGAGGCCCAGGACGGCGGTGATCCGCGTACGCCGGCGACCGTTCGCGACCGCGTCCTGATGCTGGACGCGCCGTTCAACGGTCAGGCGACGACCCTGATCGACCTGCCCGAACGCTACGCCGGCGTGACCTGGGGCCGGTCGGACGTGGCCGTGGTCAACACCCAGTGGTTCAACACCCGGCACGAGACCCGGTCGGTCGTCGATCCGTCGCGTCCGGGCGCTGGCCGCGTCATCGTCGATCGCAACTATCAGGATCGCTACAACGACCCGGGCTCGATCGCGACCGAGGCCAACGCCGCCGGCCGCGAGGTGATCCAGTTCACCCCGGACGGGTCGCGCGTCTTCGTCGAGGGCGACGGCGCCACGCGGGAAGGTGAGTATCCCTTCCTCGGTACGCTGGACCTGGGAACGGGCCAGACAGAGCGGATCTGGCAGTCGGCCAGCGGCGAGTACGAGACCGTCATCGGCCTGCTGGATGACGACGGCCGCCGTCTTGTCACCGTGCGTGAGAGCCGGACCGAGCCGGCCAACCTGCATGTCCGCGACCTGGACGGCGACGTGACGCCCCTGACCAGCTTCCCCGACCCGGCGCCGCAGCTGGCTGGCGTGACCCAGCAGCTGATCACCTACACCCGCGACGACGGGGTGCAGCTGTCGGGCACCCTCTATCTGCCGGCCGGCTACGACAAGGATCGTGACGGCCCCCTGCCGCTGTTGATGTGGGCCTATCCGGCGGAGTTCACCGACGCGGCCGTGGCCGGTCAGGTCGTGGATACCGCCAACCGGTTCGTACGTCCGGGCGGCTCCAGCCACCTGTTCCTGCTGACCCAGGGCTACGCCATTCTGGACAACCCCTCGATGCCGATCGTGGGCGCGGACGGGGTCGAGCCGAACGACACCTATATCGAACAGCTGAGCGCCAGCGCGAAGGCGGCGGTCGATGCGGTGGTCGGAATGGGCGTGGCCGAGCGCGGCCGGATCGCCGTCGGGGGCCACAGCTACGGCGCCTTCATGACCGCGAACCTGCTGGCCCACACCGACCTGTTCGCCACCGGCATCGCCCGGTCGGGCGCCTATAACCGGACCCTGACGCCGTTCGGCTTCCAGGCCGAGCAGCGGACCTACTGGCAGGCGCCGGAGACCTATAACGAGATGTCGCCCTTCGCCTATGCCGACAAGGTCAACGAGCCGATCCTGCTGATCCACGGCGAGGCGGACGACAACCAGGGCACCTTCCCGATCCAGTCGGAGCGGTTCTACGCCGCGCTGAAGGGCAATGGCGCGACGGTCCGCTACGTCGTCCTGCCGCTCGAGGCACATGGCTATCGCGCGCGGGAATCGGTCGGTCACACCCTGTGGGAGATGACCCGCTGGCTGGACCAGACGATCAAGAACCCCACCGCTCCGGCGGCGGGATCGCAATAGGTCCGGCCTGGCCTCCGGCGGAGGGTGATCCCTCCTGCCGGGGGCCGCGGCGCCAAAGGGCGCTACGAATTTATTCCCGTTCAGGTCTTGCGCGTCAGGCCGAGGCTCCCATCTGATCCTTGCGGTCTTTGACAGGTCTCATCATCACCCCGTCGAAGCGGCGCGACTCTGTCGAGTCTATTTCCGGAGTCGCGCGGCGAACCCGCTCCAGCGACGGCCGACGCGCGTTCGCAGGGCCGCGACCCATCCGCCGAGGTCCCGGTTCCGTTCGAGCCACCACAGGCCTGACAGCACCACCAGCAGCCCGGCAAACCACGGCCAGGGCGAGCCGGGCGCGTGCGATGTCGAGGCCGGCGCGGCCCGGGTCGGGGCCGTCCCCGCGAGCGCCAGCGTAGCCAAACGGTTCGCGGCCATGACCAGCGACGGCGCCGCGTCTGCGGGCTGCACATAGAAGGCCGTCTGGCGGTTCTCGCCGTCGCGGATGACGTTCCAGCCCGGTTGTTCGGGCCAGTAGGCGGCGCAGGCGCGGTCGCCGACGGCCGGATCAACGCGCAGGCCGTGGGCGCGGCCGTCCTGGCCCAGGACATTGGCCTGGCCGACGAGGCGGCACACGGCGATGCGGGCGCCGACACGGGCGATGCCGTCGACCTCGGCGCGGCTGTCGTCGCCGGCGCGGCCGATCTCCGAGAAGAGGGCGCTCCACATCTCGCCGTAGCGATCCGGGCGGCCGGTGAGCACCAGGGCGTAGCTGTCGGTCACGGTCCAGACGCCGACCCGGCCGCGGCCGCGCGCGCGCCAGCTGGCCAGGGCGACGCCGTCGGCGTCGCGCAACAGGGTCACGGCGCCGGCGCCTTCGTCGGTCAGGTCGCGACGGGCCAGTTCCGGCAGGGCCTCGGTCTCTTCGGCCGGCTCGGCCTCGGCTCCGGGCGTGGCCTCTTCGGCGGGGAGATCGAGGCGCAGCGGAACGGCCTCGTCGCCGCCGGTCAGGGTGACCCCGAGACCGGCCCAGTCACGCCGGGTCGCGGCCGACAGCGGGCCGGTCGGGCGGAACAGAAGGCCCATGCCGCCGTTCACCGCCGCTGTCAGGGCCGCACGCTGGCCGCCGCCGAGACTGTCCCAGCGACGGTCGTCGAGGATCACGAGATCCAGTTCATTCAGGGTCGTGGCGTTGAGCGGCACGGGTGCGTCGCCGAGCCGGACGCCCGCGCCGACGTCGATGTCGTGGGTCAGTTCGACGCCGGAATCCTCGGCCCAGCGCTTCAGATATTTGGTCTCGGCCGTGGGCGCTCCGGCGAGGACGAGGACCCGCGGCGGCGTCGTAGCCATGGTCTCGACCGGAATGGCGACCCGCTCGACGACGGCGCCGGCGGGGTCGCGGAGCCTGAGGTCGAACAGGGCGAGGCCGGGCGCGCGGGCGGCGGCCATCAGGGCGAAACGCTCACCGGGCGCGATGCGGGCGCGGTCGACGACAACGTCGGCGGGATCGACCAGTTCGACGGTTCCCGCAGGCATGGTTCCAACCTGTCCGCCGACGACGAAGGTCGCGCCGGGCGCCGTCACCTCGGGCAGGGCGAGGTCGGTCAGGCCGCGCGGAGGGGGCGGGGCGGAGAACTCGACCGGCACAGGCAGGGGAGACTGGTCTCGCGGCGTGAGTCCTTGCCCCAGGACCCGGATACGGACCGGCGTGGGGTAGCGTCGCAGCGCTGTCGCGAGGTCGGGGACGCGGATCGCGCCTGTGACGGGGCCGGCCTCGGGCAGGGCCACCAGGATGTCTCCGGGCGCGGTCGGGATGGTCGCGGGTGAACCGCCCGTGGCGACGATCAGGGTCCCGGTGCGGATGACGGACGGGGGCGGGTTCAGCGTCAGCCAGACGAGGGCGCCGGCGACGACCTGAAGGCCGATCAGCGCGGCCAGACGCCAGCGCGGGGCCTGGGCCCTCGGAGCCGCGGATCCTTGCCACCGGAGCAGACGGATGACGCCGAGGACAACCCCTGCGACGATGACCAGGGCCGTCCAGAGAGCCGGGCTGGAGACGTTCATCGCAGGGCGTCCAGATAGCGTTGGCCGCGCGCGCCGGGGGCCTCGCGGCGGCCGGGCGACGGCGCCGGACGTTGCAGGGCGGTCCACAGCAGGGCGCGCAGGCGGCGACGGCAGTCGAGGCAGGCGGGCTCGTTCCTGACCGTGTCGATGGCAGCTCGCAGCGACAGCGGATCGGCCAGCCGTCCGCCGTTCTCCCGCGCCCAGCGGTCCAGGGCGCCGAGCGCCAGCGGCGCCGAGGTCGAACCGGGCCGTTCCTCCAGCGCGCGCCAGGCGTCGGCGGCGACGGCGTCGGCAGGCGTGCGCTCGGGGCGCTCGGGGTTCTCGGCCACGATGTCCTCGCGCTTGCCGGTCAGACGGCGGGCGAAGTCGACGGGCGGGAGGTCGTTGCCGAGTCTGGGGAGGAAGATGCGCGTCGCGCGCTGGGCCTCTTTCAGCAGTTCCAGCGCTTCGTTGGCGAAGGGCAGGGCCTGTTCCGGCCGCCCCTGACGCAACTCCCGCTCCGAGCTCCACATGGCGTCCAGCGCGCGGGCGAGGGCGGAGCGGGTCTGGGGCGCGAACAGGGTCGCGGCCTCGCCTGTGTCGTGGGCGTGGCCGAACTCGTGCAGCACGTCGACCTCGGACCCCATCGCGCCGCCGGCGGCCTCACCGCCGTGGTCGTCGTCGTGGTCGTCATGATCGTCGTGCGCAGGCGCCTGGGTGGGCGCGGGCGCGTCGCTGGTCGGCAGGGGCGCGCGGGCGGGCGGAACGTCGCTGGTCGGCAGGATGATGCCGCTGCCTCCACCGCCCTCCGCCTCCTCGCCCATGAACTGTCCGTAGCGCAGACGCAGCGCGGCCTGTTCCTCGCCGATGACGTTGGAGCGGTCCATCAAGGCGCGAGGCTCCAGCCGACGACGCTCGGCGATCAGGGCCTCGGCATTGATGATGATCTGGCGCTGGCTGGCGAAATAGGCGGGCATGATGCGCATGGCCATGCCGTCCAGCCCGTCGGCCATGGCGAGGTTAGCGGGCCATCTCAGGATCACGCTGGGACCTTCGACCTGCTGGCGTTCAGGCGCGCGGTTATCGCTGACGATGAGCTGGACGATCAGGTCGCTGCCGGCCGCCATGCCCTCCCGGGCGAGATCGAGCGTCGTGGAGAAACGCAGCTGTTTCGCAGCGCCCTGGCCTCGCAGCGGCATGGAGCGCTGTTCGAAGGTGATGTTCTCGCCGTCGCCCTTGGTCACAGTGATGCGCAGGGTCGCGGTCTCGATGACGCCATAGTCGTCGCTGGCCTCGAACACCGGCGTCCAGGTCGTCTGGCCGGGGCTGAGCTGGACCAGCTGGCTTTCGGGTTCGACCAGGCGGACGACAGGTTCCGCGTCGGCCACGGCGTCGAGGCGGTTGAGGCGTTGGACCGGAAGGCCGGCGGCCTCGATGCGGTAGAGCAGGGGACGGTCGACGATCCGCGCGCCGGTCCAGCGCTGGCCGTCGCGGATCAGGGAGACCGGCGTGCTTTCGGGGAACTCCAGTCCGGCCGAGGACGGCTGTGGGGCGAAGTCGATCAGCCATTCCACGCGCGAGCCCTCCGGCGCCCGGGCGTCGAGGGCGGTCTGCTCGCGGACGGGCAGGCCGGTGTAGGCCGGCGGAGTGATGCGCAGGCGCGCGCCGGTCAGGACGGACGCTGTGGCTCCGGCGGCGGTGCGGGCGGGGGCGGCGGTGCTCGTCTCGGAGCCGTTCGCGATGGGCCAGAGCAGGATGGCGGCGATCAGGATGACGGCGGCGGCCCAGGCGATCAGGATGGACCGCTGCGACCAGTCGGGGCGGAGGTCGACGGCGGAGGCTTCGTGGACGCGGCTCTCCAGCCGGTCGCGTTGCAGGGCGGCGAGGCCGACGACGGCGGCGCGGTCCCTGAACAACAGGGCGGTGCTGTCCTCGAAGCGAGGGATACGGGTGTCGAGCTCGCCGATCAGCCAGCGCAGGTCGAACCGGCGAGAGCGCCAGATGGCGACGGCGGCGAGGGCGATGAGACCAGGCAGGGCGGCGATGACCGCGCCCGTCACTCCGAACAGCCGCCAGCCCAGCGCGGCGAGAACGAGAATGCCGGGCAGGCCGAGGGCGACTGTGTCGAGACCGGCGCGCGCGCGGGCGGCGCTCTGGTGGTTCAGCAGGACAGGGACGGCGGTCATGGCGCGACCGCCCTCTGGCGCCGCATGGCCAGCCAACGCTCGCCCGCGAAGGCGACGGCGATCAGCAGGGCCAGCCACGGACGCAGGTCGAGCGGCTGCTGGTCATAGGGGGCGGCGCCGGCCAGGGGTGCATGATCGACGGCGGCGACGCGGCCGGGCGCCGGACGCGGATCGAGCATGGACAGGAGGGCGTCGGGGAAGTCTGGCTCGACCAGCTGCGGGATGGCGGCGGGCTCAAGCGCGCGGGTCAGGCGGATGACGCGGCCCCGGCCGAGACGGCCTGCGACAGCCAGCGGCTCTCCGGCCGTGCCGCGCCACACGGGAACGGTCTCGCCCTCCACGGGGATGCGGGCCTCCAGCGCGGTCAGGATCACGCCGCCATTGCGGACCCACCGCTCGACCGGAACGGGGACGGGCCCAGACGCCAGCCAGATCAGGTGGCTTGCGCCGCCTGGAACGCTCCGGTCGATCGGCTCGGCGGCGAAGGCGGGCTCCACGTCGGCGGCGATCCAGGCCGTGGCGGCGGCGCGGAAATAGCGGACGGCATCCCCGGCCTCCGGGGCGAAGCGGACGGTCAGGGACGGCGGCGCGGGCGAGCCGACCTGGGCCGCAGGCGCTTCGGCGCCGACGGTCCATCCGACGCGGCGGGACAGTCTCGGCCGCTCGGCGTCGACGCCGTCGAGCGTGCCGGGAACGACGAGTTTGACCGGTGCGCCGGGCGGCAGTTCGGCGTCGAGCTGGCGGATCAGGCTGGCGACATTCCCGGGCGCGACCGGGGTCAGGGCGCCGTGCTCGGGGAAGCCGGGCGCCAGCCAAACGACGCGGTCGCCCTCGTCCCTGGCGGCGGCGATGGTCGCGGCGTCGGCGCCCGGCGCGATGGCCACGACGGGGCGATCGTCGGCGGCGTTCCACAGCACGGGCGCGGCCAGCCAGAGGGCGATCAGGGCCAGCAGCAGGAGGCGGGCGGCCAGCAGCAACCGCTCGTCGATGGTCAGGCTGCGGCGCGGCTTCGGCTGGGGATCGAGCCAGCGCAGGGCGGCGAAGTCGATCGTCCGGCTCTCGGTCCGGCGCGCGATATGGATGACGATCGGGATCGCCAGGGCCAGCAGGGCGGCGAGGCCTGCGGGGAGGAGCAGCGCCGGGTTCATTGGCGGCCGGTCGGGCGGAACAGGGTGCGGATCGGAACGTCCGCGCTCTCGTCGATGAAATGCTCGACGTGGCGGATGCCTCGGGTTTCCAGGCGGGCGGCCAGGGCCGCACGGGCGGCGGTGAAGCGGGCGAGGAAGGTCTCACGCAGGGAACGGCCGCCGCCGATCAGTTCGGCGCCGGTCTCCGGATCGTGGAAGCGGAAGCCCTGGTCGAAGGGGAAGTCGCGTTCGTCGCCGGTCAGGATCTGGATCAGGCAGATGTCGCGGCCCGAGGCGGCCAGCCGTTCGGCGGTGGCGATACAGCCCTCGTCGAAGCCGTCGGTCAGGATGACGATCAGGTCGCGCGCGCCGATCTGCTCGCCGAACACGCCGACATCGCGCTGCCAGTCGGCGACGCCAGAGGCCTTGAGCGGGGCGAGGGTCAGGAGGACGCGGTCACGGTGGCGGCTGTCGGCATGCGGCGTCAGCACCATCGGACCCTCGGCGCGCTCGACCACCACGCCGAAGCGGTCGCCCTGATACAGGGCGATCTCGATCAGGCTGGCGGTGAGGCGGCGCGCGGCGTCGAAGCGGGACCAGTCGGGGCGGGCGAGATCGGCCTGGGCCATGGAGGCGCTGGCGTCCAGGACGATCCAGATGGCGACCGGGCTCTCGCGCTCGGCGTCGCGGACGAAGAATTTGTCGGACCGGGCATAGAGCTTCCAGTCGATGGCGCGCAGATCGTCGCCGCGCTCATAGGCCCGGTACTGGGCGAACTCGAGCCCGCCGCCCTTGTTGCGGCTGTCGTGCATGCCTGCGCTCGCCAGCACCGCCGCGCGACGCGGGACGATGGACAGACGACGAAGGCGGCTGCGCAACTCCGGGGGCAGGTCGAGCGGGGACATGCCGTGGATCAGTCGGGCGCGGGTGCGGGCAGGGCGGCCAGAAGGGCGGCGACGACGTCGTCGGCCGTCTTGCGCTCCGCCTCGGCGGCGAAGGACAGGAGGATGCGGTGACGCAGGACCGGTGCGGCCAGGGCGACGACGTCCTCGCGCGTTGCAGCCAGACGGCCATGCAGCAGGGCGCGTGCCTTGGCGGCGAGGACCAGCGCCTGACCGGCGCGCGGACCGGCGCCCCAGCGGACATAGTCCTGAATGGCTTTCGGCGAGTCCGCCGACGGCCGGGTGGCGCGGACCAGGGCTGTGATCCAGGTCAGGAGGGCTTCGCCGACATAGACCTCGCGCACCCATTTCTGCAGGGCGACGATATCCTCGCCGACCATGACCTGGGGCACCGCGCCAGCGCCGGCGCCGGTGGTCTGAACGAGGATGGCGCGCTCTTCCTCCGCCGTCGGATAGCCGACGCGGATGTTGAGCAGGAAACGGTCAAGCTGCGCCTCGGGCAGGGGATAGGTGCCGGCCTGTTCCAGCGGATTCTGGGTCGCCAGGACGAAGAAGGGTTCGTTCAGCTTGTGGGTCACGCCGGCGTAGCTGACCGTGTGCTCCTGCATCGCCTCCAGCAGGGCGGCTTGGGTCTTGGGCGGGGTGCGGTTCAGCTCGTCGGCGAGGAACAGGTTGGTGAAGACCGGGCCGGGCTGGAAGCGGAAGCTGCGGTGGCCGGTGCCGTGATCCTCCTCCAGCACCTCGGTGCCGAGGATGTCCGAGGGCATCAGGTCGGGGGTGAACTGGACCCGACGGAATTCCAGCTGCAGGGCCTGTCCCAGGGTGCGGACCAGCAGGGTCTTGCCGAGGCCGGGGACGCCCTCGATCAGGCAGTGGCCGCCGGCGAGCAGGCCGATCAGCAGCTGTTCGACGACCTCGTTCTGGCCGACGATGGCCTGGCCGATCGCGGCCTTCAGCTTGCCGAGCTGGGCCAGCCGTGCGTCGATCTCGGATTGGGTGGGCGTGGTCATAGAGGCTCCGGGGAGGAGGAGAGGCGGAAGGTCAGGCCGTCAGGGCGTAGAGGATGATGTTGACCGCGAACTTCGTATTGTCCTCGGCCAGGAAGCGCTTGTTGCGCCAGTCGTAGTCCCACTCGCAGCCATAGTCCTTGTTGGAATACAGCACGCCCAGCCGGCCATCGATCTCGATGCCCTTGAGGTAGTCGTGGATCAGGTCGTCGCCCCAGCCGTTCAGTTCGAAACTGGTCGCCGGCGGACCGTCCTCGAACTCGAAGAAGCTGCGGTAGATGGCGTGGTCGTTGGGCAGTTTCTTCAGGGCCTCGGCGCCGAAGATGGAGGCCATCTGGCGCTCGAAGGTGGTGGCGAACAGGCCGTCGATATCGTGGTTGCAGTCGTCGACGAAGACGAAGCCGCCGTTGCGGACATAGCGTTCGAAATTGCGCGCCTCGGCCGCGTTGAACTCCACCAGCTTGTGGCCGGCGAGATAGCAGAAGGGGGCGGTCAGCATGGCCGGATCGGCCAGGGCCACGACCCGCTCTTGGGGATCGACCCGCAGGTTGGTGTAGTCGACCAGGGAGGTCAGGATGTTGGCCGGCATCCGCTGGTCCACGTCCCAGTCGCCGGAATCATAGCGCAGCCGGGTGAACCAGAAATCATAGCTCGCCTGCGCGTCGGCGGCGCGCGGGAAGCCTGCAAGCAGGGCCCCCAGCGCGCCGCCGGTCAGCAGTCGCAAGGCATCCGCGCGTGTCATACTCGAACGCGACACGCACCCTCTCCGGTCAGACGGCGTCTGACAGGGAGGTGAAGGTGAAGTCACGCAGGCGCATCGGCGGGATCATCATGGTCGGGCCGTCATCGCCGACCCGGACCGAACGGCCCAGTTCGTCGATGTTGTTCAGCATGATCACCGGCGACTCGTTGAAGCGGAAGTTCTTCAGCGGATATTTGAGCTCGCCGTTCTCGATGTAGAAGGTGCCGTCGCGGGTCAGGCCGGTCAGCAGCACTGTCTGCGGGTCCACCATGCGGATGTACCAGGTGCGGGTCACCAGGATGCCGCGCTCGGTCTCGCGCACCAGGTCGGACGTGGATTTGGTCCCGCCCTCCATGATGATATTGCCCGGCTGGGCCTGCGCCGGCTTGCCCTGTTTGTCGGCCCAGAAGCGCGAATAGCCCAGGTTCCGGATGACGCCGTTCTCGACGATGTTGACGCGCTCGCGTGGCAGGCCGTCACCGTCCCAGGGCAGGGCGGGGGTCTCGGCGTGCCGGGGATCGGAGTAGACGTTGACGCGCGGATCGAAGACCTGTTCGCCGATCTTGTTGCCACCGCCGGGCTTCGACAGGAAGCTGCGTCCCTCGTCCGCCGCCCGGGCGTCGAAGAAGTTGAACATGAAGGAGATCAGGCCCGCGGCCGCGGCCGGCTCCAGGATTACCGTGTATTTTCCGGGCTCCAGCGCCTGGGCATCGCGCGAGGCGCTGGCCTTGCGCATGGCGATCTGGATGTCGGTGTCGACGTTGAAGGTGCTCGCGTCCTGGAGGTTGCGGGCGACCCAGCCCGATCCCGTGCCGTCCTCGGTCCGCACGGTGCAGGTGTAGTCCATCTCGGTGGAGCGCTGATACCCGAAGGCGCCGTTCGAGTTGGCGAAGGCGGTGAAGCTCTGGTTGTCGTTCAGGAAGCCCGCGGCGATCAGGCTTTGCGACTTGCAGGGTTCGATCGATGCGCGCGCGATCTCGGCGCGGTTCTCGGGCGTGATGGCCGCCGTCGATGCGCTGAAGGTGTCGGTGGCGCGATAGGTCTGGGGCCCGATCGCCGGCATGAACTCCGGGTTCTCGGGGGCCAGCTTGGCCAGGTCCTCGGCCCGCTTGACCACCCGGGCCAGGGCCTCGTCGGAGAACTCGTTGATCGAGGCCGTTCCGACGCGTTTGCCGAACGCAACCTGCACAGCGAGATCGGTGTTGGTGATCACCCCCGAGGTCGAGACGTTGTTCAGGGCGAAGCGGATGTTTCCATCGATCGTCCCGTCCAGCTGGGCGGTGCATTCGTCGGCGGTCGACAGCGCGATCACCTTGTCGAGGATTGTCTTGGCCTCGGCTTCCGTCATGATGCTCATGTGATTTTTCCCTTGGGTCCGATCAACCGAGCGAACGCGCGGTGTTGATGACGTTGATCTTGTCGAAGCGGGTCGAGGATGAGCCGTGGCTCACCGCGGACACCTGGCTGGGCTGGCCCTTGCCGTCGAAGAACGAACCGAACATGCGGTAGTCGCTCTGGTCACAGATGGCCGAGCAGGCGTTCCAGAACTCGGGCGTGCGCATCTGATAGGCGACGTCCTCGAGCGGCTGGGTGATCTCGCCGTTCTTGATCTCGTAGAACAGGGTGCCGCCGAACTGGGCATTGTAGCGCTGCTGGTCGATCGAGAACGACCCGCGGCCGAGGATGTAGATGCCGTTTTCGACGTTCGAGATCATGTCGTTGCGGGTCATCGGCTGCGTGCCGGGCTTCAGCGAGACATTGGCCATCCGCTGGAACTGAACCGTCGACCAGCTGTCGGCGTAGGAGCAGCCGTCCGAAGCGTTCTTGCCCAGGATGTGAACCTGATCGCGGGTCGCCTGGTAGTCGACCAGCTTGCCGTCCTTGATCAGATCCCACTGTTTGGTCTTGACGCCCTCGTCGTCGTACTCGACCGCGCCCAGGCTGCCGGGCTGGGTCTTGTCGGCGAACAGGTTGACGATCTCCGACCCGTACTGGAAGCGGCTCTCGCGCTTGTCGAGCGTGGCGAAGCTGGTGCCGGCATAGTTGGCCTCGTAGCCCAGAACCCGGTCGAGCTCGAGCGGGTGACCGACGGACTCGTGTATGGTCAGGCCGAGGTGATCGGGGTCCAGGACCAGGTCGTACTGGCCCGGCTCCACCGACTTGGCGGTCAGCTTCTCGCGCGCCTGACGGGCGGCGGCGACCGCATCCTCGCGCATGTCGTAGGACATGCCGTAGCTGATCACGGCGCCGTTGGCCGACTCCAGCTTGTCCTCGGCCCGGCCTTCCAGATATTCGTAGCCGAGGCCCATCGGGGCCGACAGCCCCTGACGCGAGCGGAACTTGCCGGAGGTCTGGTCGATGACCGTGACCGACATCGGGGCCCAGATGCGGTGCACGTCCTGGTCGATGTAGGAGCCGTCAGAGCTGGCGAAATACTTCTGCTCGTTGACCAGGAAGAGCTGCGAGTTGACGAAGTTGGCACCGGCCGCCATCGCCGCCGCGTTGACGCCCAGCAGCAGTTCGACCTTCTCGGCGATCGGCACTTCCATCGCGTTGCGGCGGATCGGGGTCTTCCAGCTGACCTCGCCGACGCCGGGGGTGGGGGCCAGCTGGACGGGCTGGGTCTGGTTCCGGGCGTTGGCCTTGGCGATGGCGGTGGCGAGGCGCGCGGCCTCGGCCACAGCTTCGGCCGTCATGTCGTTGGTGGCGGCGAATCCCCAGGCCCCGTCAGCGATGACCCGAACGCCCGTGCCGATCGACTCGGTGTTGACGATGTTCTGGACGTTGGCTTCGCGGGTGATCACGAACTGGCGCAGGTAGCGGCCGACGCGAACGTCGCAATAGCTGGCTCCGGCAGCCGAGGCGGCGCTCAGGCCGGCGTCGGCCAGGCGTTTCTTGACCGCGATGTCGATGGTCTCGACCAGCTGGGATTCCGCGATGGCGCGTCCGGCGAACCCGGGCAGCAGAAGCCCGCCCGCGCCGATGCCGCAAGCGGCGAGGAATGAACGTCTATCCAAGGCTTCTCTCCACCCGAATGGCCTGCCGCGGGGGCGCACAGGCGGTGTTGAGCGGGCATCGCACAGAGCCCCCTCGTCACGCGGGCCGCATCTTTGACAGGCGGATGACACAGGTCAAACGATCGGAGCCATTCAGGCTGATCATTACGAAATCTTCACGCCGACCCCAGTGCTGGCGGGTTTTCAGACCGCCGGGTCAAACGGTCGCAGCGGCGAGAGCGGGGCGAATTCGCCCTCCGCCCGCGACATGCGCGCCTGAATCGCGGCCGTGACATCGGCCGGGCTCCACAGCGAGCCCTGCATGACGGCGATCCATTCCAGCCCCTCGGCGACGCTGTGGTCGCGGGCGTGGTTGAGGGCGGCCTTGGACCCGGAGATCGCCAGCGGCGCCTTGGTCGCGATCCGTTTCGCCATGTCGAGCGCCGCCGTGACCACCGCCTCGGCGTCGGGCAGGACGGCGTTGATCATGCCCAGCCGTTCGGCGCGATCGACCGTCAAGGTGGCGCCCGTATAGGCCAGTTCCCGCACCACGCCCTCGGGCATGAGCTTCGGCAGGCGTTGCAGGCTGCCGATATCGGCCATCATGCCGATGTTGATTTCCTCGATGCGGAAGTACGCATCCTGCGACGCCAGCCGGATGTCGCAGGCGGCGATCAGGTCGAGCCCGCCTCCGACGCAGGCGCCCTGGATGGCGGCGATGACGGGGAACCGCACCTTTTCCAGCGTGGTCAGGGTTTCCTGCAAGTCTCGGGCGGTCTGGTGGAAGGCCTGGCGGTCACCGGCCTTGTCGGTGTTCAGGATCGCGCCGCCCGAGAAGACGGAGATGTCCATGCCGGCGCAGAAGTTCCGGCCCTCGCCGGAGAGGACAAGGGCGCGGACCTCGCCCGTCGCATCCAGCGCCTTGAGTTCCGGCCCGAAGCGACGCCAGAAATCCATGTTGAGCGCGTTCGACGCCTCCGGCCGCGTCAGACGCAGATGCGCGACCGGGCCGTCGCGGGTGATCTCAAAACTGGGCAAGGCTCAGGCGGCTTTCACATTGGCGCGGCAGGTCATCAGCGGCTGAATCTTCTGGCCGAAGTCCTCGATGCCGGTCTCGAAATCGTCGAAGGTCAGCAGGACGCCGCCGGTGCCGGGAACCTCAGACATCTCGTCCAGCATCCGCGCGACGCTCGCGTAGGAACCGACCAGCGTGCCCATATTGATGTTTACCGCCCCCTCGGGCGCGGCCAGCTGGCGGACGTTGGTGGTGGCGTTGACCTTGTCGGCCGCGCCCTGATCCTTGAGCCAGCTGATCGCGTCCACGTCGACGCCGTCGTTGTAGAGTTTCCACTTCGCCATGGCTTCTTCGTCTGTGTCGGCGGCGATGACCATGACGAGGACGAACATCTTCACGTCGCGGCCGGTCCTGGCCGTGGCTTCGGCCAGACGCTCGTTGTTGAAGGCGAAGGCCCTGGGCGTGTTGACCCCCTTGCCGAGGCAGAAGGCGTAGTCCGCCCACTGGGCCGAGAAGGCCAGCCCCTCGTCCGACGATCCGGCGCAGATGATCTTCATGTCCGTCGACGGCGTCGGCCGGACCAGACAGTCGTCCATCGTGTAGTAGTCGCCCTTGAAGTCCGAGCGACCCGTCTCCCACAGCTCGCGCAGGATGCGGGCGTATTCGTCGAGCATCTGGTAGCGGTTACGGAAATGCTCCTCGCCCGGCCAAAGACCCATCTGCGAGTATTCCGGCTTCTGCCAGCCGGTGATCAGGTTCAGGCCGAAACGGCCGTGGCTGATGCTGTCGATGGTGTTGCACATGCGCGCGGCGAAGGCCGGGGGGATGACCAGGGTCGGGCAGGTCGCATAGATCTTGATCCTGTCGGTGACGGCCGCGAGCCCGGCCATCAGGGTGAAGCTCTCCAGACCGTATTCCCAGAACTCCGTCTTGCCGCCGAACCCCCGCAGCTTGATCATCGAAAGCAGGAAATCGAGGCCGTAGTGCTCGGCGCGCTGGGCGATGCGCTTGTTCAGATCGAACGAGGGCATGTACTGCGGCGCGGTCTCGGAAATCAGCCAGCCGTTGTTGTTGATCGGTACGAAGACGCCGACTTCCATGATGATCGCCCCTCAGCCGTCGCCGTTCAGGAAGGCGACCAGGCGCGCATTGAACGCACCGGAAACCGCCGCCGTAAAGGCGTGTCCGCCCCGGGGGACGACATCGAGCGTCGCGGTGGGCAAACCCTCGGCCAGACGTCGCGACAGGAGCGGCGGAACCAGCATGTCGTCGGCCGAGGCGGCGACCAGAACCGGGTGCGGAATCTCTCCGAGCCGGTCGTCGATGTCGAAGGCCAGCAGTGCGCCGATCCGGGCCAGCATGACGTCGGTGCGGGGGAAGGTCTGGATGTGATGGTGGTCCTGCGTCTTCAGCAGGGCGTCGTTCTCGCTGATCCAGTCGGGCGGATAGAGGAACACCGCCTGGGCCTCGACATAGGCGG
Organism: Brevundimonas sp. TWP3-1-2b1; assembly: GCF_049896165.1. Classification (NCBI taxonomy): domain Bacteria; kingdom Pseudomonadati; phylum Pseudomonadota; class Alphaproteobacteria; order Caulobacterales; family Caulobacteraceae; genus Brevundimonas; species Brevundimonas sp. TWP3-1-2b1. The sequence goes on from NZ_JAFCTT010000018.1 coordinate 33,110, forward strand.
TGGGGCCAAAGGCCTCGAGCAGGCGAATGCGGGCGGCGAAGCAGCGGGCGACATGCGGGTCCGGCCGCGACCAGCCGTTGACGACGACCAGCCGGTCGAGCCGTTCGGGATGGTCGAGCGCCAGCTGCAGCCCGGCGTTGCCGCCCGCCGCGTGGCCGACGAGGTGGGCCCTGGCCGTGTCCGTGGCGTCGAGGACCGCGACGATGTCCCCGGCCATCGAGGCGACGGAATGATCCGGCTTCAGGCTGCGGTCGCTGCGACCCGTGCCACGATGGTCGTAGAGGATGACGCGGAAATGCTCGGTCAGGACCTCCATCTGCGGGGCCCAGAAGGCGGCCGATCCGCCGAGACCGGCGGACAGGATGACCGACGCCGCGTCTTCGGGTCCGTCGTGGATTTCCCAATAGAGGCCGTCGGCGATGCCTGTCGTCACAGTTTCAATCCGAAGCGCGGGCCGACGGCGGTCATCGCCAGATAGAGGCCGATGGTCAGGGCGCAGCCGAGGCCGAGTGCGGGCCAGAACGCCATCCCGCGCCTCAGCAGCATCGGGATCAGCAGGAACATCGGCAGGGACGGCAGGACGTACCAGAAGGTCGCCTGGGCGTGCTGCGCCATGTTCTCCGCATCGGGCCTGGCCGACCAGAGCCAGATCATGCCGAGCACCGAGACCAGCGGCAGGGACGCGATCAGGGCGCCGATGCCGGGCTGGCGGCGCGCGATCTCGGCCGCCGCCACGATCAGGATCGCGGAGATGACCGCCTTGATCAGCAGGGTCGCGAGCGGGCTCAGGCGCGTTTGCCGATGTGGGCGATGGTGGCGATCTCGACGAGGAAGTCGGGGCGGACGAGGCCGCAGACGATGCAGAACCGCGCCGGCTTGTCGCCGGGGAAATACTCCGCATAGACCTTGTTCAGGGCGGCGTAGTCGGACCAGTCCTTGAGGAAGATGTGATTCATGGTCACGTCGTCCATGGTCCCGCCGGCGGTCTCGATGACCGACTTGATGGTCTCCAGCACGATGCGCGTCTGGCCCTCGGCGTCGCCGACGCAGGCGACGCTGTTGTCCTTGTCGAAGGCCAGGGTGCCCGAGACATAGACGACGCCGTCGGCGAGCGTGCCGGGCGAGAAGGGGGCGATCGGGGTGACGGTGCCGGGCGGTGTGATGACGGTCTTGGGCATTCAGGTCTCCTGTGCGCTTTTCGATTCCGGGGGCGCGATCTGACCGACGACGCCCTTGAAGTCGGCGACGCTGGAGACCCAGCCGAAGAATGTCTCGATATTGTAGATCGCGGCCTGCTGCACGAACTCCGGCCCCGCCTGATGGGTGGCGTCCTCCAGCACAATGCCGAAATATTCGAGGAAGAAGCCGTCGCGGAGCGTGGACTCGACGCAGACGTTGGTGGCGATGCCGACGAAGACGAGATTGCGGATGCCGCGCGAGCGCAGGACGCTGTCGAGCTGGGAATTGAAGAAGCCGGAGTAGCGGGACTTGTGCAGGCAGATGTCGCCCGGCTGCGGCTTGAGCGCGTCGACCAGTTCGTAGTCCCACGTTCCACGGGCGAGGAGCGTCCCCGCCAGTTCGGGCCGGGCGCGCATGGTCTTCAGCGCATTGGACTTGTGCCAGTTGGGCGAGCCGGGCCCGCCGGCCTCGACATAGGCGGGGTCCCAGCCGTTCTGGAAATAGATGACCTGGACGCCCGCACGGCGCGCGACCTCGAGCACCCCCCTGGTGTTCTCGATCACCCTGGCCGCGCCGGAGATGTCGAAACCTGCGAGGTCCAGATAGCCGCCGGGGGAGGCGTAGGCGTTCTGCATGTCGATGACGATGACCGCCGTCTTCGCCGGATCGATCTCCAGCGGTTCGGGTCGGCAGGGCAGGGTGAGGGTGGCCATCCCTGCACCATGACAGATGCGCGGGCGACGCCAAGTCGGCTGGAGCGACTTATGTCGTGGCGCAGCCGCTTCGCGCCGTAGGGTCAGGAGCGTTCGGCGGTCAAAAGGAATCAAAGGAGCGCGGACCTCCAGGTCCGCTCTTGTCGCCGCCGAAGAGCGGACCTGGAGGTCCGCGCTCCAAGGGCGCCGCAACTCACCCGTCGAACGCTCTAGTCGGCAGGCGACGCCAGTCCCATCCGGACCAGGGCCGACAGGCTGTTCGCCTGCATCTTAGTCATGACCTTGGCGCGGAAGATCTCGACGGTGCGCGGGCTGATGGCCAGGTCCGCGGCGATCTCCTTGTTGGACCGCCCCTCGACGAGGGCGCGGAAGACCTGGCTCTCCCGCTGGCTCAGTTGGGCGATACGCGCGGCGGCCTCCAGCCGGCTTTGACGCGCGCTGCCATCGTTCATCAAATGAATCAGACACCCACGCACCGCTTCGAGCAGACGAGGGGGATCGAACGGTTTCTCGATGAAATCGACGACGCCCGACTTCATCAGCTCGACCGCCGCGGCGACGTCGCCATGGCCGGTTATGACGATGATGGGCCAGGCATTGCCCTTCATTTCTGCGACGCGGCGCACGACCTCGACGCCGTCCAGTCCGGGCATGCGAAGATCGGTGACGACGCAGGCGACCGCGTCGGCCGGCATCCTGTCGAAAAAATCGGTCCCGCTGGCAAAGCCCCGGGCCGGCACGCTTTCGGCCCGGAGCAGGGTCACCAGGGCGTCGCGGACCGCGAAATCGTCCTCGATCACGAAGGTAGGGGGCAAGATCATGGCTGCCGGCTTTCCTGCACGCGTTGGAGACAGAAGGCGAAGACCGCGCCGCCCAGGGGGCTGGTCGCGACGGTCAGGGCGCCGTGGTGGGCCTCGACGATCGTCCGTGTGACCGACAGGCCCAGGCCCATGCCGTCGGCCTTGGTGGTGGTCAGCGGCGTGAAGATTCGCGCGACCTCCTCGGGGGGCACGCCGGGGCCGCTGTCCTCGACGCGGATCTCATAGTGCGTCGCCGAGACGGCATGGCCGAGGACGTGGACCTCGCGGCGATCGCGGCCGCTGACCGCCTCGACGGCGTTTCGGACAAGGTTGATCATGGCCTGCTGGAAAGGGATGCGATCGGCCATGACGAGGTCGTTGTCGGCGCCGATATCGATTCTGATCATTGCATCGGCTGCGGGCGCGATCAGCTTCAGCATGGGCCCGATTTCCAACAGCATCGACGTCATGCGCTCGGGCTTCAGCGTCTGCGATCCCACCTTCAGCAGGTCGCGGGCGTGGCGGATGACCTCTCCCGCCCGCAGGGCCTGTCCCTTGGCCAGGTCCAGGGTGCGGCTGGCATTGGCGATGACCGGCGGGGTCCGCGCCAGATCGGTCTGGGCCGCCTGCATGTAGATCGCCGCGGCGCTCAGGGGCTGGTTCAGCTCATGGGACAGGATCGCGGCCATTTCGCCGAGGAAATTCAAACGCCAGACCTGGTTCAGCTGTTCGCTGAGCTCTTGATTCCTGGCCTGCGCGGAGTGCCAGTCGCTGAGGTCGGTCAGGGTCAACATGACCCGCGAGGACCTCGTATGGGCATCGACATAGGCCACCCTGATTCCCAGCGGGAACAGATTGCCGTCGGAGCGGCGGGCCATCCAGTACCGTCGCAGCGGGGAATCACCCTTGGCGGGTGTATCCGCTGCCCAGGCATCGAAGGACGCCACGAAATCCTTGAAGGCCCGGCCGGCGGCCTCGGGCTCGGTTGTCTGAAAAAGCGCGCAGGCCGGCCGGCTCATGGTCAGCACGACGCCCTGCGCATCCAGGGTCGCCACGGGCGTCGCGGCCAGCATGGCCTCGAGCGTCGCCTCGCGCCGCTTCAGCTCCGACGCCAGCGCCGCTACGCTGGCCTTCCCGGAGCGGCGCGCCGTCGCCATCTCGCCGACGGCCAGCCCGATGGCGGCGAACGACAGGGCATAGACGATCGTGTCGCCCAATTCCTCGCGTTGAACCAGAATGATGTTGGACATCACCGCCAGCCCGATCGCCAGGATGGTGGGCCCGCGTGACGCCAGAAGCGCCGGTATCAGGACGGCGGGGATCAGGGGCAGATACTGAAGCCGGCCCACGACCCCGAGGCGGAGGGCCACAACGCCGAGGGCGACTGAAGCGATCGCGAGCATGTAGCCGTTTGCACCCCGCGACGCCCAGCGGACGACCTTGGCGACGACGTCTGTCAATCGCGGCCAGGGCCGGTCGACGCGTCGGAGGCCGGGGCGGATCAAATCAGCCATGATTCCGATAAACACATTCGGTGCTGTGGGGCCTGCGGCAGTTCGTCCGTGTCACGACGCGGCGTGTCCCTGACCGGCATCGCGGACCGAAGACGCCGTCACCGCCCGGCGCAACCGCCCGGGAACGGCCCGGGTGCGGCGCGGTCTCCACGTCCGACTGCAGGAGATTCGGGCACATGGCATTCATCCCTTCGTGAATAATCAGAGTGTTGACCGCGCGAACCCTGATTCGTCCATCACGGAAATCGCGGATCGTTGAACCGGGTGTCCGTCGGCAGACGTCGCGGCCCGTGGGCGAATCCGTCCCGCGCCGCAGTCATTCGGGTCCCGGCAGCGGCTCGTCCGGGCCTGGGACGGGGACGGCGTCCGGCTTTCGCAGGCGCATGCGGGTAACCGGTGTCCGCACAGACAGGCCGGCCGCGCCCCCACCCGGTCGTTTCGAAATGAGGGGGCCGCCCCACGATTACGTATTTATACCTAAATGTCTGTTTACCAACAATAATCGAGATCGGTCTAGCCAGAAACCACGCTTGATAATCAACCTGGAGCTGGCTGGATGTACGGGACGATCAACAGGGGCGGATCGCCACGCCGGCTTGGAAGCCCGCTTGCGGGTCGTATCGCGGGTGCTGCCCTGACGCTCTTCTCCCTGTCGATCGCCGGCACGGCTCTGGCAGAAGGCCCCACCGCCGCCCCGGCCCCGGCCGGGCCCCGCCTCACGGGAACCCTGGGCGTGGCCAGCCAGTATGTCACCAAGGGCGTCGGACGAAGCAACGGCGAGCCGAGCGCCTCGGGCTCGATCGAACTGTCCAGCAATGGCTTCTACGGCAGCCTGTTCGCCTCGTCAGCCGAACTGTCGCAGGGTTCGGACGCGGAATTCGTGACGACCCTGGGCTACCGCACCACGGTCGCCGATTTCGGTCTGGACGTGGCGGTGATCAATCGGGACTTCCCCGGAACCCGGGCGGGCATCGACGCCAACATCACCGAGTATCAGGCCGACCTTTCGGGCCAGGTCGGCCCGGTCTCGACCCGGCTCCGCGTCAACTATTCGGCGGACGGGTTCGCCTCGACAAAGGAAGCCTGGTGGGTCGAATTCCAGGGCGGGATCGCTCTGGATGACAACACCAAGGCCACCGCCGCGATCGGGAACCGCACCGCCGACGGCGGGGCCGAATACGCGGCCTGGAACGTCGGCGTGAAGCGCAAGCTGCCGCACCACCTGGCCCTCGATGTGCGCTGGTATGACACCGACGGCCACAGTTACGGCGATGCCTACGAAAGCCGTCTGGTCGCCGCCCTCACCTATTCTTTCTGACCGCAACCCTGACCGGCTGCTGTCAAGCGGCTCCTTGAGAAGGAACTCACCGTGACCCTCGCCAACATCAAAATCTCACGAAGACTGGCCGGTGCCTTTGCGTTCATCGTGCTGATCATCGTCGCGCTGAGTGCGGCGATCCTCCTGCAGGTGAACGGCCTCGAAACCCGAAAAGAGGCGGTGTCTCTTGAGCAGAAGAACATTGAGACGATCAACGGCCTGAAGCTTTCCTTGTCGAAGATGGAGAGCAACACCCGGGTCTACGTCGTTTACCAAAACCCCAGATATCTGAGTGTCATCGAGCAGGAATCCCTCGCGTTTGATGCGGGGATCGCCAAGCTGCGCGAGCAGCTGGCGCATATCGACGGCGCCGCGGGCCGAATCGACACCCTGGAGCAGGCCGAAGCCACCTATCGGACTGAAATCGTCGAGAAGGAAACCCGTCTCGCGGCCAATCCGGCAACGCGGGGGCAGGCCGTGGCCATCATCCAGTCCGGCGTCGCCGGCCGCCACATGGAGCAGGTGGAGACGGCGTTCGAGGACATCCGCTCGCGTGCCCAGGGTCGGATCGACGCCGCCAACGCCGCCAATGAGGCCGCGTTTGCTTCGACGCGGCTTACCCTGATGGTCGGGGTCGGTCTTGCCCTGATCCTGTCGGTCGCTTTCGGCTTGATCCTGACCCGCGGCATCGTCGGTCCGGTCAACAACATGATCGGTTACATGCGCCGCCTGATCGGCGGAGATACCAACTTCGAAGTCCCCTGCGTCGTCCGCAAGGACGAGTTCGGCGAGATGGGTCGTTCGGTCATCGCCTTCCGCGACGCCGCCATCGAGAAGACCCGTCTGGAAGCCGAGGGCGCCGCCTTGCGCGGCCAGTCGGACGAGGAGCGCGCCCGCAACCAGCGCGCCGCCGACGCCGCCGCCCGTGAACAGGCCAGCGTCGTAGCCGCCTTGGGCGAAGGCCTGGATCACCTGACGCGCGGCGATCTGACCTACACCCTGACCCAGTCCTTCCCCGACGACTATGTGAAGCTGAAGGAGGACTTCAACGCCGCCATCGGCCAGCTCAAGGACGCCATGTCGGTGGTGGCCGGCAACGTCTCGGCCATCCGCTCCGGCGCCGGTGAGATCGCCCAGGCCTCTGACGACCTGTCGCGCCGCACTGAACAACAGGCCGCCTCGCTGGAGGAGACCGCCGCCGCCCTGGACGAGATCACGGCCACGGTGAACCGCACGGCCTCGGGCGCCCGCCAGGCCTCCGAGACCGTCCAGGCCGCCAAGGGCGACGCCGAGACCTCGGGCAATGTCGTCCGCGACGCCGTCGGCGCCATGGGCGCGATCGAGAAGTCCGCCCAGGAGATCAGCCAGATCATCGGCGTGATCGACGAGATCGCCTTCCAGACCAACCTGCTGGCCCTGAACGCCGGGGTCGAGGCCGCGCGCGCCGGAGACGCCGGACGCGGCTTCGCGGTCGTCGCCTCCGAGGTCCGGGCCCTGGCCCAGCGGTCCGCCGAAGCCGCCAAGGAGATCAAGGTGCTGATCTCGGCCTCGACCAGCCAGGTCAACGCCGGCGTCGCCCTGGTCGGCCAGACGGGCGAGGCGCTGCAACGCATCGTCGGCCGCGTCGCCGAGATCGACGGCCTGGTGTCCGAGATCGCCGCCTCGGCCCAGGAACAGGCCACCGGCCTTCAGCAGGTCAACACCGCCGTCAACCAGATGGATCAGGTCACTCAGCAGAACGCCGCGATGGTCGAGCAATCCACCGCCGCCAGCCACTCGCTGTCGCAGGAAGCCGAGACCCTGGCCGGCTCTGTGTCGCGCTTCCAGATCGGCGCCGTGGCCCACGCTCCGGCGGAGCGTGGCGCGCCCCGGTCCCAGCCCCGTCCAGCCAACCGTCCGGTCGCCCAGATGCGCACCGTCGGTTCCGGCGGGGCCGCACGCAAGCCCCAGCCGGTCGCCTCCGAGGACGGCTGGGAGGAGTTCTGATGAGCGCCTCCCTGTCCCTTCCGCCTGTCCTCGACCTGGCCCAGGCCGATGCGCTGAAGGCGGCCCTGCTGCCGATGCGCGGTCAGCCGCTCGTCATCGACGCCTCTCGCGTCGAGCGCCTGGGCGGTCTGTGCCTCCAGGTCCTGATCTCGGCGCAGAAGACCTGGGCCGCCGACGGCCATGTGCTGAAGATCGACGAGGTGTCGCGTGAGTTCGCCGATCAATGGAACGCATTCGGGGCGGCCTCGGCCGATCGCCCGCTGGGAGCCCTCTCGTGATCAAGACCGTGCTGACCATCGATGACAGCCGCACCATGCGCGAGATGCTGATGATGGCCCTGGTCGAGGCGGGCTACCGCGTCATCCAGGCCGTCGACGGCATCGATGGTCTGGAGACGCTGGCGGCCGAGGGGGCCGACGTCATCATCACCGACATCAACATGCCCCGCATGGACGGCTTCGGCGTGATCGAGGGCGTCCGAGCGGACCCCAACCATCGCGCCACGCCCGTGCTGGTGCTGACGACCGAGAGCGATGCCGCGAAGAAACAGCGCGCCCGCGACGCCGGCGCCACTGGCTGGATCGTCAAGCCGTTCGACCCGGCCAGGCTGGTCGACGCCGTCCGTCGCGTGGCGGCCTGACCGATGAGTGACGCGGTCGATCCCTTCGAGGCGATCAAGGTCGTCTTCTTCCAGGAGTGCGACGAGCTGCTCGCCGACCTGGAAACGGGCCTGCTCGCCATCGAGCAGGGCAGCGCGGACATGGAGACGGTCAACGCCGTCTTCCGCGCGGTCCATTCGGTCAAGGGCGGAGCAGGGGCCTTCGGCCTCGACGCCCTGGTGCGGTTCGCCCACGTCTTTGAGACCCTGCTGGACGAGATCCGTTCGGAGCGGAAGCCGTGCGACGACGTCACGGTCAAGACCCTGCTGCGCGCCTCGGACGTGCTGGCCGACCATATCGCCGCCGCTCGCGGTCAGGGCGCGCCGGTCGACGAGGCCCGTTCGGCCGGTCTGGTGGCCGAGCTGGAGGCCCTGACGCACGGCGAGGCCGGCCCGGCCGCCGTCGCCGGGGGCGCCGACATCGAACCCGCCTTCGCCCCGGTCGTGGCCGCGCCGGCGGACGACGGCGCCGACGAGTTCGGCTTCCGGCCCGTCGCCTTCAACTTCGCCGCTCTGGATGCGCCGCCTGAACCGGCCGCACCCGCCGCTGCCCCTGCCGAAAACGCCTGGCGTATCGTCTTCCGTCCGCACGGCCGGATGTACGTCAACGCCAACGAGACCGGCCTGCTGCTGCGCGAGCTCTCGCATCTCGGCGAGATGACCGTCGATCTCGACGTCTCCGCCGTGCCGCAGCTGGACGCGCTGGAGGCCGAGGAGTCCTATCTGTCCTGGACCATCGAGCTGACGACCGACGCCGGAGAGGCCGCGATCCACGAGGTCTTCGACTTCGTCGAAAGCGACTGTGACCTGTCGATCCGTCCGGCTTCTGCGGCAACGGAAGCCGTCGAAGCCGAGCCCACGCCCGCTCCCGACTCCGACATCGCCGCCCTGCTGGCCCGGGCCCAGGCCGAGGTCGTTGTGGTCGCCGAGCCCGCGCCCGCGCCCGCGCCCGCCCCGGTCGCCCAGGTCGCCCCCGTCGTTCAGCCGGCCGCCGCGCCGGCGCCGATCCCGGAGCCCGCCCCGGCCGCAACCGCCGCCAATGCCGCGACCCCGGCTGCGGCCAACGCGCCCGCTGCGCCCGCCGCCGTCACCATCCGCGTCGATCTCGACCGCGTCGATCGTCTGATCAACGTCGTCGGCGAACTGGTCATCCAGCAGGCCATGCTGGCCCAGCGGGTGATCGAGAGCGGCCTGGCCCGGTCGTCCGGCATCTCGGTCGGTCTGGAAGACCTCGAACTGCTGACCCGCGAGATCCAGGACAGCGTCATGGCCATCCGCGCCCAGCCGGTGAAGTCGGTGTTCCAGCGCATGCCGCGCCTCGTCCGCGAAGTCGGCGAGATGACCGGCAAACGTGTCCGCCTGGTCACCGCCGGCGAGGACACCGAGGTCGACAAGACCGTTGTCGAACGCCTGGCCGAACCGATCACCCACATGCTGCGCAACGCCATCGACCACGGTCTTGAAGGACCGGAAGATCGCGCCGCCGCCGGCAAGCCGGTGGAAGGCACGGTGCGCCTCGCCGCCCTGCACCGCTCGGGCCGGATCGTCATCGAGATCTCCGACGACGGTCGCGGCATCAACCGCGAACGGGTCAAGGGAATCGCCGTCTCGCGCGGCCTGATCGCCGAGGACGCCGCCCTGACCGACGACGAGATCGACAACCTGATCTTCCTGCCCGGCTTCTCGACCGCCGAAGTCATCTCCGACGTCTCGGGCCGGGGTGTGGGCATGGATGTGGTGCGTCGCTCGATCCAGGCGCTGGGCGGCCGGATCACCATCGCCTCGACGCCCGGCAAGGGCTCGACCTTCACCCTCAGCCTGCCGCTGACGCTCGCGGTGCTGGACGGGATGGTCGTCACCGGCGCCGACCAGACCCTGGTCGCCCCTCTGACCGCCATCGTCGAGAGCCTGACGCCGCGTCTGGAAGACATCCACTACGTCGGCGGCCACGACCCGGTGATCCGCTTCCGCGACCAGTTCGTGCCCTTGATCGACGTCGCCCTCGGCATGGGCTTCCGCGACGTGCCCCTCGAGGCCGGCACCGGCGTCGCCGTGGTCATCGAGACCGAGGCCGGCACGCGCGCCGCCCTGCTGTTCGACGCCATCCAGGGCCAGCGCCAGGTGGTCATCAAGAGCCTTGAGACCAACTACCAGCAGGTCGAGGGCGTCGCCGCCGCGACCATCCTGGGCGACGGCCGCGTCGCCCTGATCCTGGACGTCGACGCCATTGTCGCCGGTTCGCGCCGCCGGTTCGTGCGGCACGAGGCGGCGCGTTCCGAACTGAAAATCGCGAGCTGATCATGACCGAAGCCACCAACGCCGCCGCCCGTGAGCTGATCGCCTTCCGTATCGGAGAGCAGGAGTTCTGCGTGGACATCATGTCCGTGCGGGAGATCCGCGGCTGGACCCCGGCGACGCCGCTTCCCCGCGCGCCTGGCTTCATGAAGGGCGTCATCAATCTTCGCGGCGCCGTCCTGCCGATCATCGACCTGGGCGCCCGCTTCGGCCTGCGCACTTCGGAACCGTCCGAGCGCCACGTCATCATGGTGGCCCATATCGGCGGGCGGATGGTCGGCCTGCTGGTCGACGCCGTGTCGGATATTATCCAGCTGACCGACGAAGCGCTGCAGCCGACGCCGGATGTCGCCAGCGAACAGGTGAAGTCCTTCGTCAAAGGCCTGTTCGCCCTCGAGGGCCGCCTGATCAGCCTGATCGAGCTGGACCGGATCGTTCCAGAAGTCGAAGCCGAAGCCGCATGACGTCGGATTCAGGGTCACGAAGGGCCGCCGGGCGTGAATCCCTGGTCGAAGGCGAGTTCGTCTTCACCGCCGAGGACTTCCGCCACATCGCCGAAATCCTGCACAGCTATGCGGGAATCGCCCTGAACGACGGCAAGGCCGCGCTGGTCTATTCGCGCCTCGCCAAGCGGCTGCGGACCCTGGGTCTGCGCAGCTTCCGCGACTACTGCGAACTGGTGCAGGGCGTGGACGGCGTGGACGAGCGCCAGTTGATGACGGCCGCCCTGACGACCAACGTTACCCGCTTCTTCCGCGAGCCCCACCATTTCGAACACCTGCGCGACCAGGTCATGCCGGGTCTGGCCGAGCGCGCCCGTCGGGGCGAGCGGGTCCGCCTGTGGTCGGCCGCCTGTTCGAACGGGCAGGAGCCCTATTCCATGGCCATGACCGTGCTGGCGGTCCTGCCGGAAGCCAACGATCTCGACTTCCGCATCCTGGCCACCGACATCGATCCGAACATGGTCGCCGACGGCATCGCCGGGGTCTATTCGGCGGAACACCTGGACGCCGCGCCGCCGATGCTGCGCAACCGCTTCTTCGACAAGGCGCCCGCACAAGGCCGCGACATGCTGTCGGCCAATGCCGCGCTGCGCGAGCTCGTCTCGTTCCGTGAGTTGAACCTGATCGGCGACTGGCCCATGCGGCACAAGTTCGACGTCATCTTCTGCCGCAACGTGGTGATCTATTTCGACGACGCGACCCAGGAGCGGGTGTGGAAGCGGTTCACCCCGTTGATGACCCCCGGCGCCACCCTCTACATCGGTCATTCGGAACGGGTCAGCGGGTCCGCCGTCAACCAGCTGACCCCCGCCGGCCTCACAACCTACAGGCTGGCGCCATGAGTGCGCCCATCCGTGTTCTGGTCGTCGACGACTCGCCCACGATGCGCGGCCTGATCACGGCCGCCCTGCGTCGCGATCCGGAGATCGAGGTCATCGGCTCGGCCGCCGATCCGCTGGAAGCCCGCGCCCTGATCAAGGACCTGAACCCCGACGTCATCACGCTCGACGTCGAGATGCCCAACATGAACGGGCTGGAGTTCCTCGAGAAGATCATGCGCCTGCGGCCCATGCCCGTGGTCATGGTCTCGACCCTGACCCAGGCCGGCGCCGAGGTCACCCTCAGAGCGCTGGAGATGGGCGCGATCGATGCGGTCGGCAAACCCGGCGCGGGCGTTACCGCCGTCGAGGCCTTCGCCGAACTGACCCTGAAGGTGAAGACCGCCGCCCGCTCCCGCGTCCGGGCCCGCGAGGCCGTCGAAGCGCCGCGTCCGCGCACCGATCACCGCCCGGGCGCCGACCACATCCTGGCCATCGGCGCCTCGACCGGCGGCGTGGAAGCCCTGATCACTCTCCTGTCCGCCTTCCCGGCCAACTGCCCGGCGACGGTGATCACACAGCACATGCCGGCGACCTTCACGCCCAGTTTCGCCGCCCGCCTCGACAAGATGTCCGCCGCCACGGTCAGCGAGGCCGTCGACGGCGCGACGCTGATGCCCGGTCACATTTATCTGGCCCCAGGCGGCGTCGCCCATCTCGAGGTTTCGGGCGCGACGCCGCGTTGCCGCCTGAGCCAGGGCGACACGGTCAGCGGCCACCGCCCGTCGGTCGACGTCCTGTTCCGATCGATCGCCCGCCTGCGCAGACCCATGACCGGCGTCATCCTGACCGGCATGGGCCGCGACGGCGCGCAAGGTCTGCTCGAGATGCGCAGCGCCGGCGCCCACACCCTGGGTCAGGATGAGGCCAGCTGCGTCGTCTACGGCATGCCGCGCGTCGCCCACGAGATCGGCGCCGTCGAACGCCAGCTCCCGCTCAACCGTCTTTCATCCGCCATTCTCGATCTGTGCGCCTCGTCCCGCGCCCAGACAGTCGTCTGAGGATTTTTAATGCCCGCCGCTTCCGCCATTGAAGTCCTCATCGTCGACGACCAGATGTCGATGCGCAGCCTCATCCGCACCAGCCTGCAACAGATCGGTTTTCGCGAGTTCCGCGAGGCGGCCGACGGCGAGGCCGGCCTGCGCGAGATGATCACCAAACCCGCGCACCTGGTCATTTCCGACTTCAACATGCCCAAGCTCGACGGGCTCGGCCTGCTCCGCGCCGTGCGCTCGCACCCGCCGACCCAGGGCGCCGCCTTCATCATGCTGACCGGCCGGGCCGACAAGGAACTGGTCCAGCGCGCTGTTCAGTTCGGCGTCAACAACTACCTGGTCAAACCCTTCACCGTCGCCCAGCTGAAAGAGAAGCTGGAAGGCGTGTTCGGCCCCCTGACATGATGTCCGCCGAGGCCCTGGCGACCGAACAGCGAATCCACGTGGGCCAGGGCGAGCACCATGTGACGTCCGACCGGAACGTGATGCTGACCACCATCCTCGGCAGCTGCGTGGCCATGTGTCTGCGCGATCCCGACACCGGCGTCGGCGGCATGAATCACTTCCTGCTGCCGGAAGGCGCGGGGGCTGGCACTGACGCAGGCCGCCGCTACGGCGCCTATGCGATGGAACTGCTGATCAACGATGTGATGAAGGCCGGGGCGCGTCGCGACCGGTTGGAGGCCAAGTTGTTCGGCGGCGGCCGGATGTTCGACAGTCTGCGCGACGTCGGCCTGCAGAACGCCGACTTCGCCGAACGCTTCCTGCGCGATGAAGGCATTCCCGTCGTCGGCGGCAGCCTGCGTGGCCCGGGCGGTCGCCGGCTTCACTACTGGCCCGCCACCGGGCGGGCCCTGCAACGCGCTGTCACGGACGGCCATGTGCCGGTCCAGGCTTCCCCCCGCATCGAACCGGTCGCTACCGGCGCCGTGGAGTTGTTCTGATGTCCCAGTCCCAAAGCCGCGACCTGCTGGTCGCCGTCTCCAACGAACTGGCGGAAATCCGGGAGCGTCTCGAAGACCTCGCGGACCTGACGTCCGAGCTGATGACGGACTGCCCGGCCGAGCGCCGCGCCGAGGCCATGTCCAGCGTCCAGGATTTCGACCTCCTGATCCAGCGCCTCGACGGACTCAGCGGTCTCGCCGCCGCCCTGGGCGCCGGCACGCCTCTGGCCACGGCCCTGCACGCCCTGACCCTTTCGGACCTCTATGACCGTCTCGTCGGTGACCCCGGTATCCGTCCCTCGATGTCCGCGCCATCCGGCGAACTGACCCTGTTCGACTGAAGCCATGCCGCGTCCTTCCACCCTGGACCGGGTCAACCTGGCGCGCTCGAAAGTGCTTCTGGTCGATCACAATCAGAATTCGCTCGATATGCTGAGCTCGATCTTCCACGGCTTCGGGGTCAAGCTGCAGATCAAGTGCGGGTCTACGCCCGAGGCCGTGTCGATCATGGAGACGCGCGACGTCGATCTGGTCCTGATCGATTGTTCGATGCCGGAGATGGACGGCTATGACTTCACGCGCTGGCTGCGGCGCGAGACCAAGCCACCGGTACGCTACACGCCGGTGATCCTGCTGACCGGACACGCCGCCCAGTCGAAGGTGCGGAAGGGGCGCGACTGCGGGGCGAGCTTCGTTGTCACCAAGCCGCTGACGCCGAACGTGCTCTTGCAGCGCATCCTGTGGCTGGGCGCCGACGAGCGGAACCTGGTGGAATGCGACACCTATGTGGGGCCGGATCGTCGCGTGCGCAGCCTGGGTCCGCCGGTGGGAATGCCGGGCCGGCGTAGCGGCGATCTGTCCGAACACGTCGGCGCCGCCACCGAGGCGAACATGGATCAGTCCTCTATCGATATGATGATGAAGCCGATGAAGGTCGCACTGTGAGCGAAGCCCGGACGTTTAAGATCAAGAGCCCGTTGGCGCTGCAACTTCAGGGTCCGGGCGGCAGCCAGGTCCGCGACCTCGAGCGGCAGGCGACCGCCAGGCTGGAAACCCATCGCGACGACGCCATGGCCGCCGTGGTCGCAACGCTGGACGCCCTCGACGCCCTTTGCGCCGAGGCGGCCATCGATGCCGGACCGCGCGTCTACGCCCTGGCATCGTCGATCGTGGATGTGGCGGGCTATTTCGACACAGGCCCGCTCTTCCAGGCGGCCTACAGTCTGTGCGAGGTCTCCGACCGGATGCTCCAGGCCGAGACCTGGCACTGGCCGTCGATCCGGGTCCACACCCAGGCGTTGCGCCTGATCCTCGCGAGCGGATGCCGCGTCGGACGCACCAGCGAGACCTTGCTGGCCGGCCTGCGCTCGATCACCCAGAGCCGCTAGGGAGTCTCCCTCGCGGCGGACCCTCCGGTCTCCCCGGACCCTGTTCCAGAGCCCGGCTCCAGGCCCGGAGGGGGCGCGGCGCAAGGTCAGGTCGAGGGCAGAAGTTCCGCCGCGAACTGACGGTAACGACCGGCCCGCACCCCATCGGTTGCGCGGGCGATGTCGGGTGCGAAATAGTGGTCGCTGTCATAGGCGGCGACCGCCTCCCGCACGATCGACCACACTGCTTCCAGCGCCGGCGAACTCCTGAGCGGACGCCGGAATTCGATGCCCTGGGCGGCGGCCAGAAGCTCGATGCCGACGACGGTCGCGGTGTTCTCCGCCATCTCCAGCAGGCGCCGCGCACCATGGGTGGCCATGGAGACATGGTCCTCCTGATTGGCCGAGGTCGGGACGGTGTCGATGCTGCACGGATGGCTCATCATCCGGTTCTCGGCGACGAGGGCGGCGGCGGTCACCTGGGCGATCATGAAGCCGGAGTTCAGCCCGCTCTCGCGCACAAGGAAGGCGGGCAGTTCGCTCATCTTGGGGTCGACCAGGATGGCGGTTCGGCGCTCCGAGATGTTGCCGATCTCGCACAGGACCATGGCCAGCTGGTCGGCGGCGAAGGCGACGGGTTCAGCATGGAAATTGCCGCCGGAAATCACGTCGCCGTCCTCGATGAAGACCAGCGGATTGTCGGTCACAGCATTGGCCTCGCGCTCCAGCGTCGCGGCGGCGCTGCGGATCACATCCAGCACCGCCCCCATGACCTGGGGCTGGCAGCGCAGGGAGTAGGGGTCCTGAACCTTGGTGTCGCCCTCGCGATGGCTGTCGCGAATGGCGCTTCCGACCATGAGCGCGCGCAGGGTCCGGGCGACATCGATCTGGCCGGGCTGGTTGCGCAAGGCGTGGATGCGAGGATCGAACGGCGCGTCCGATCCCATCAGCGCATCGACCGACAGGGCCCCTGCCGCTATCCCGGCGGCGAAGGCGGCCTCCGTGGCGAACAGACCGGCCAGCGCCAGCGCCGTCGAACACTGGGTGCCATTCAACAGGGCGAGGCCTTCCTTGGGCCCCAGGGTCAGGACCGACAGTCCGGCCCGCGCCAGGGCCGCCTCGGCATCGAGCGTCTCGCCCCGATGCCGCGCTTCGCCCACGCCGATCAGGACGCAGGACATATGGGCCAATGGGGCCAGATCGCCCGAGGCGCCGACCGAACCCTTGGACGGAATACAGGGCAGGACGTCGGCGTTCACCAGAGCGATGAGCGCCTCGAGCGTCTCGCGCCGGACGCCCGAGGCGCCCTTCGACAGACTGGCGATCTTCAAGACCAGGATCAGGCGAACGACCGCGTCGTCCAGCAGCGGACCGACGCCGCAGGCATGGCTGAGCACCAGGTTCTTTTGCAACGTCTCCAGATCGCCGGGCGCGATCGAGGTGCTGGCCAGCAGGCCGAAGCCGGTGTTGATGCCATAGACGGTGCGGCCCTCGGCGATGATGGCGGCGACGGTGGCGGCGCTCTTGTCGACATCGATCCAGGCTGCGGGGGCGAGATCGACGGTCATCGGACCGTCGAGGACGACGCGCAACTGGGCGAGTGTGAGTGGTTCGGCGCCAAGGATGATCTTCGTCATGGTCAGGCCTTCAGGCTTGGCAGGTTCAGGCCATGCTCGCGCGCGGCGGCGCGGGCGATCTCATAGCCAGCGTCCGCGTGGCGCATGACGCCCGTCGCCGGGTCGTTCCACAGGACCCGCTCCAGCCGCTTCGCCGCCTCCGACGTGCCGTCCGCGACAATGACCACGCCCGAGTGCTGGGAGTAGCCCATGCCGACCCCGCCGCCGTGATGCAACGACACCCAGCTCGCGCCCGACGCGGTGTTCAGCAGGGCGTTCAGCAGCGGCCAGTCAGACACGGCGTCCGAGCCGTCCAGCATCGCTTCGGTCTCGCGGTTTGGGCTGGCGACGGAGCCGCTGTCGAGGTGATCCCGGCCGATGACGATCGGGCCGCTCAGTTCGCCCGAGGCGACCATGTTATTGAACATCAGACCGGCCCGATGCCGGTCGCCCAGACCGATCCAGCAGATGCGCGCCGGCAGGCCTTGGAAGGCGATCCGCTCGCCGGCCATGTCGAGCCATCGGTGCAGGCCGGCGTTGTCGGGAAACAGCGTCTTCATCGCCGCGTCGGTCTTCCTGATATCCTCCGGATCGCCGGTCAGGGCGGCCCAGCGGAACGGTCCGATCCCGCGACAGAACAGCGGGCGGATATAGGCCGGCACGAAGCCCGGGAAGTCGAAAGCGTTGGCCACGCCCTGATCGAAGGCGACCTGACGGATGTTGTTGCCGTAGTCGGTGACCGGGATGCCCGCCGCCTGGAAGTCGAGCATGGCCTGCACATGGACGGCGCAGGATTGGCGCGCTGCCGCCTCGACGGCGGCAGGGTCGGAAACGCGCCTGTCTTCCCATTCGGCCACGGTCCAGCCGGCGGGCAGGTAGCCGTTGATGAGGTCGTGGGCGCTGGTCTGGTCGGTGACGAGGTCGGGCCGCACGCCGCGCCGGACCATCTCCGGTAGAATCTCGGCGGCGTTGCCGAGCAGGCCGACGGAGATGGGCTTGCCGATACGTCCCGCCTCCTCGATCAGGGCGAGCGCCTCGTCCAGGGTCTCGGCCATGACATCGAGGTAGCGGGTGCGCAGCCGCATCTCGATCCGGCTGCGCTGGCATTCGACGGCAAGGCAGGAGGCGCCGGCCATGGTCGCGGCCAGGGTCTGGGCCCCGCCCATGCCGCCGAGACCGGCGGTCAGGATCCACTTGCCGGACCAGTCGCCGCCATGGTGCTGGCGGCCTGCCTCCATGAAGGTCTCGTAGGTCCCCTGAACGATCCCCTGGGTGCCGATGTAGATCCACGACCCGGCCGTCATCTGGCCGTACATCATGAGGCCCTTGCGATCGAGTTCGTTGAAATGCTCCCAGGTCGCCCATTTGGGCACCAGGTTGGAGTTGGCGATCAGCACGCGCGGCGCGTCCTCATGCGTCCGGAACACCCCGACCGGCTTGCCCGACTGCACCAGCAGGGTCTCGTCCGGCGCCAGGGCGCGCAGGCTCTCGACGATCCGGTCGAAACTGGCCCAGTCCCGCGCCGCCTTGCCGATGCCGCCATAGACGACGAGGTCCTCCGGCCGCTCGGCCACCTCGGGGTCGAGATTGTTCATCAGCATCCGCAGCGCCGCCTCAGCGGCCCAGGTCCGGGCCGTCATCTCGATCCCGCGTGGGGCACGGACGATACGGGTGTTGCGCGTGGCGGTCATCGAGTCCTCCATGCGGCCTGCAGCAGGCCGTCTGTCGTGGTCCGCAGTGTTATGTCTAGACATTAACTGAGGCAAGCGGCACGTTCGGCGCATGGATCACGCGCCGCAAAACCCTGAGCCGCAAACGCCTGAACCGCTTCACCGCCGGATCGCCGGCGACATCGAGCGTCGTGTCGCCTCGGGCGAGTGGCGGCCAGGCTTCCGCGTCCCGACCGAGACGGCCCTGATGGCCGAGTACGGCTGCGCCCGGATGACGGTGTCGCGCGCCCTTTCGGACCTGGCCGCGCGCGGTCTGCTGATGCGCCGCAAGCGGGCCGGCACCGTCGTCGCCCCGCCGCCCGTCCATTCCTCGGCGCTGCTGGCCATTCCCGACATCCGGTCCGAGGTCGAGGGCCGTGGCATGGCTTACGAGCACCGTCTGCTCACCCGCGTCGTGCGTCCGGCGCGGCCCGACGAGACGGGGCTCGGCGTCCGGGTGATTGAGCTGGAGACCCTGCATCTGGCCGACGGCCTGCCGTTCGCCTTCGAGCGCCGGCTGATCGCACTGGAGACGGCGCCCGAGGCCGAGACGGCGGACTTCTCGACCGAGCCGCCCGGCGGATGGCTCCTGGCCCACATGCCCTGGACCGAGGCCGAGCACCGCATCGCCGCCGTGGGGGCCGAGGGCGACGCGGCCGCGCGGCTGGGCCTCGCCGACGGCGCCCCCTGTCTGAGGCTTGAGCGTCGCACCTGGCGCGACGGCCTCGGCGTGACCTGGGCTTTCCAAACCTTCCCCGGCGCCGCCTATGATCTGGTGGCGCGCTTTTCTCCGACCAAGGGATGATCATGAGCCATACGTCAGAAGCTCTCGGCTGGCGCTCCGTCGCGGATCTGGTCGGAGATCATCCGGAAGCGCCCGTGGCCTTGATCGGGGCGCCGCTGAACGAACGGTCGCTGACGCCCGGCCGCTGCGACCTCGGTCCGAAGGCGTTGCGGGCCGTCCTGCCGCGCCTGTCCACCTATGACGTCGAGACCGGCAGGGAGCTGGGCCTGCGGGTGCACGACGCAGGCGATGTGCCGCTGAAGGCGGTGTCGCCCGCCGACGCCTTCAGCCCCGTGCGCGACGCGGTGAAGGCCCAGGCGCACCGAGGCCTGACCATCCTCGTCGGCGGCAACAACGCCATTACCCGACCGGGCGTCCATGGCCTGGGTCTGGACCGCGTCGGGGTGCTGACGCTCGACGCCCATTTCGACCTGCGCGATACGGACCAGGGCCTGACCAACGGCAATCCGATCCAGGCCCTGCTCGACGACGGCCTGGACGGAAAACGCATCAGCCAGGTGGGTCTCGCCCCTTTCGCCAACACCCGCCGCGCTCATGAGAAGGCCAGGGTGGCGGGCATCAGCGTCCGCATGGCGCGGGAGTGCCGCGAGCGGGGTCTGGCCTCCGTCGTCGCCGAGGAACTGGAGCGACTGTCCGCCCTCTGCGACGTCCTCTACGTCGATTTCGACATCGATGTGATCGACCGCAGCCAGTGGCCGGCAAGTCCCGGCGCCCGCCCGGGCGGCGTTTCGGTCCACGACTTCTTCGACGCCACGCGCGTCATCGGCGCCCATCCAAAGGTCCGCGCCGTGGACCTGACCGAATACGATCCGTCGCTGGAGATCGGCGATCTCGGCTTCCTGACGGCGGGACGCTGGTTCTGCGAATTGCTGGCCGGGTTCGAAACGCGATGACCACCCTCATCACCGACTGTCGTGTCGCCACCATGGTCGAGGGTGGGGAGCCCTACGGGGCCATTGAGGACGCGGCGCTGCTGATCCGTGACGGTCGCATTGCCTGGGTCGGGCCGCGCGCTGATCAGCCCCCGCACGATGCCGTGCAAATTCACCGGCTCGACGGCCGCTGGGTCACGCCGGGCCTGATCGACTGCCACACCCATCTCGTCTTCGGCGGCGACCGTTCGGGCGAGTTCGAACAGCGTCTCAACGGCGCCACCTATGAGGAGATCGCCCGCGCCGGCGGCGGCATCGTCTCGTCCATGACCGCGACCCGCGCGGCGTCGGAGGACGATCTCTACGCCTCCGCCCTGTCGCGGCTGGAGGGCCTGAAGGCGACCGGCGTCACCGCCGTCGAGATCAAGTCCGGCTACGGCCTCGACCGCGATGCCGAACTCAAGATGCTGCGCGTCGCCCGTCGCATCGGGCGAGAGGCCGGCGTCCGCGTCCGCACCTCCTACCTCGGTCTTCACGCCGTTCCGCCGGAGCATCGGGCCGATCGCTCGGCCTATGTCGACCTCGCCATCGACGACATCCTGCCCGCCGCTCACGCAGAGGAACTGGTCGATGCAGTCGACGCCTATTGCGAACCCATCGCCTTCTCCGACGCCGAGGTCTCGCGCCTGTTCGAGAAGGCGAAGGCGCTCGGCCTGCCGGTCAAGCTCCACGCCGACCAGTTGTCCGACGGCGGCGGCGCGGCGCTGGCGGCCCGCTACGGCGCCCTGTCCGCCGACCACATCGAACACTCCAGCGAGGCGGGCGTCCGGGCGATGGGCGAGGCCGGCGTCGTCGCCGTCCTGCTGCCCGGCGCCTATCTGATGCTGCGAGAGACGACCCCGCCGCCGATCGAGATGCTGCGTCGCTACGGCGTGGCGATGGCCGTGGCCACCGACTGCAACCCCGGCACTTCGCCGGTCGCCTCGATGACCGCCGCGCTCACCCTGGCCTGCGTCCAGTTCCGTCTGACGCCGGAGGAAGCGCTGGCGGGCATGACCCGCCATGCGGCGAAGGCGCTGGGTCTTGCTGACGAGATCGGCACGCTTGAGGTCGGCAAGGCGGCCGACCTGGCGGTGTGGGACGTCACACGTCCGGCCGAGCTCTGCTACTGGCTCGGCAAGCCGATCCTGCATTCACGCTATGTGGCGGGCGGCCCGGCCTGATCAGCCCGGATGGGCGGGATTCCAGACCACAAAGGCGTCAAGCGCGCTCTGCGGCGCGCCGACCGATCGAGATATCGTTCACGTTGTCATCGATCATCTGGTTCTTGTCGCCGAAGATCCGCAGGCCGGTAACGAGGTCATGGTTGCGCGACCAGAGCGGCCCGGCGCGGCGCGCAGGGGCTTCGAGGGCCGGCACCGTACCGGCGATGTCTGCGAGCTGAGTCCGTCCGGGGGGGCAGAACCCCTGCTGTGACTCCAGCACCTGGACCACGCGTGGGGTCGCCGTGGCAGAGACCGCCGTTCCGCTGTCATGTGTGCGTGCTGCGCGCTACACCGCCCGGATCGGCATTCCCCTCGACAGCGGGATGCACACCAGGGTCCAGAACACATGCAGTTCCTCATCATCGCCCGCGACGGTCATGACCCCGACGCGCCGGCCCGCCGCCAGGCCGCGCGTCCCGCTCACATCGAAGGCCTCAAGGCGCGCCGGGCCGCGGGCGAGGTCATCGAGGTCGGCGCCCTTCTGGACGACGCCGGGTCGCCGATCGGATCGGCCATGATCGGAGAGTTTCCCGACCGCGCGGCCGCCGACGCCTATGTGGCGCAGGAGCCCTACACGACGTCCGGCGTCTGGGTGACGGTCGAAGTGACGCCGTTGCGGCTTCTGACCTGGGAATAGATCAGGCCCGCGTCGGCCCGGTGACGCCGTCCGCGTCCCGGGTCACGACCCAGGTCGACAGGGTGCGCGCCACATAGGGTTTGGCCAGGATGGTCGAGACGGTCTGCAGCTTCGCCTCCGCCCGCTCGGGCGTCAGGGTCAGCAGGACATAGCCCTTGGCCGTCTGGTCGCAGAACACGACCTCGTCGTTGTTGGCCGACAGCAGCGGCCCCAGCGGCAGGGGGGCAACGGCGTCGCCGGGCGACGGGCTGGAGATGGCGCTGGTTCCGAACTCGACCGCGCGACGCTCGCCGGCGGCATCCTTCAGGTCATTGACCCAGTAGGCGTGGCTGTCGCCGGCCAGGACGATCGGCTGCACCCCGGCCTCCTTGAAGGCCGCATAGAGCCGCTCGCGACCCGCCGGATAGCCGTCCCAGCTGTCGAGGCCGAACGGCACGCCCAGCTTGTAGAGCTGGATCATCTGGCGAAGCCCGCCCTGAACCGCCTCGGGCAGGCCGGCAATCATCCCCTCGATCTGCGCCTCCGACGCAATCTTGGTGACGTCCGGCCCCATGACCCGGGCCATCACGACCTGATTACCCAGCACCTGCCAGGGCTTGTGCGCAGACTTCGACGCCGCCAGCATGCCCTTCAGCCAGTTCCGCTGCGCATCGCCCAGCAGGTCCCGGTCCGGGGCGTTCAGCGTCTCATTGAAGGCGACGAGGTCGGGCACGCCGTCGACCATCGGCATGTCGGTGGCATAGTCGAGTTGCTTGTTGCGCGCCGTCAGACGCGTCTCGACCATGGCCAGGGTCGCCAGGTCGCCGAACTCGAAGCTGCGGTTGATCGCGTCGAGATCGAGCCCGGCGCGCGGCTCCCGGATCGGCATCCATTCGTAGTAGGCGCGCAGGGCGATGGCCTTGCGGGCCGCATAGTCGCCCTCGGTCGCTTCGGTATGGTTCTCGGCCCCCATGGACCAGGCGTCGTTGGCCACCTCGTGGTCGTCCCAGACGCAGATGAAGGCGGCGCGGGCGTGGGCGGCCTGAAGATCGGGGTCCGACTTATACTGGGCGTGACGCAGCCGATAGTCCTCGAGCGTCAGGATCTCGTGCGGCGGCTGGGGAATGCGGCTCAGGGCCGCTCCGGTGGACAGGCCGTAGTCGTCGGGGGCCGCACCGTATTCGTAGATGTAGTCGCCCAGGTGCACGACGGCGTCGAGCCGCGGCTCCTTCGACAGGGCGTCATAGGCGTTGAACAGACCGCCGGGATACAGTTGGCAGGAGACGACGGCGAGGACGACGTCGGGCGTCACGCCCTCGGGCAGGGTGCGGATCTGGCCGACGGGCGAAACGACGTCGCCGGCGATAAAGCGGTAGAAATACTCGGCCCCGGGCTCCAGCCCCTGACCGTCCAGGTCATGCTTGACGGTGAAGTCGCGCGCGGCGCGGGCGCGCAGGCCGGAGGCGGTGCGCACCTTGTCGGAGAAACCGGCGTCGCGTGCGACCTCCAGCGTCACCTCGATATCGGCGCCCGAGGCGTCGGCGGGTGTCACGCGGGTCCAGAAGACGGCCGAATGCGCGTAGGGATCGCCGGATGCGACGCCATGCAGGAAGGCGACCGCCGGGCTGTGCGCCGGGGCGGCGAGAGCAGGGGTGGCCAGGGCGCCCGCTCCGATACCGGTGATCAGGCCGCGACGGTCGATTTTCATCAGGGCTCTCCGGGAATGGTCGTCTTCTTCACCGTGCATCCCGGTGAAGGCCGGGATCCAGATTCACACACGGATGTGAGGGTTTCGCGTCACCTCAGGCAGGCAACGGAATTCGTGATCTGCACCCCGGCCTCTGCCGGGGTGCACGGAAGTAAACGTTCAGTACCGGACGCTGACGGTCGCGCCGTAGGTCCGGGGCTCGCCGGCGATGAAGGTCGGCAGGCCCAGGCTGTCGCCGGTATTGCCGGCGTCCTTGATGAACGCTTCGTCCAGCAGGTTGTCGCCGAACGCCTCGACCGACCAGTTCGCGCCGTCGGGGACATAGCGGACCCGCAGGTTGACCAGGCCGTAGCTGTCCTGGAACTCGTCGACGATCCGGTCGGGCACGAAGCCGGTGGTCTGCAGGTCGCGGCGGTCATTGTTGTCGTCGAAGAAGACCTCCGACTGCCAGCTGTAGGTCGGCTGGATTTCGAAGGCGCCGCCCGTGACGGGCAGGGTCACCAGGGCGCCGACCGAGACGCGGTGGTCGGGCGACAGGCGCAGGCGGTTGCCGTTGCGGGCCCCCGTCTGGAAGCGGGCGTGGTTGTAGCCATAGGTGGCGAACAGATCGAGCCAGTCGCTCGCCATCCAGCTGGCCTGGCCCTCGAAGCCATAGGCCTCGGCTTCACCGGCATTGGTGGTGATGAACTGGGTGCCGACCTGCTCGGTCGTCTGGAAGTTTTCATAGCTGTAGAAATAGACCGCGCCGTCCAGGCGGACGCGGCGATCCATCAGGGCCGACTTGAAGCCGGCTTCGTAGCTGTCGACGGTCTCGGCCGGAACCTCGGTGAAGTTAGGCGCGCCGAAGGGCGTGGACGGCACGGTCACGGCCAGCACCGCCGGGCGCCGGCCGCGGGCGTAGGTGGCGTAGAGGCTGGCGTCGTCCGAGACGGCATAGCGGCCGGTCAGACGGTAGGTCAGGCCGTCGTCCTCCAGATCGCGGGCGGTGACGTTGCCGTTGCCGGCCGTGGGCTGGAAGGTCAGGCCGAACAGCGGGAAGGCTGCGGACGCGGGCGCGCTGGCGGCGCCCGGGGTGGCCAGCTGGATCACCAGGCCGTTGGCGAAGGCGCCGAGCGCGCCTGCCTGGGCCAGGGCGGCCGGGGTGCCGACCGCGATCAGGGCGTTGATCTGGCCCTGGACCTGCTGGAGGGCCAGCAGGCCGCCGGCGATGGAACGGCCGTTCAGGACCGAGGAGCCGAACGCCGTGGTCTTCTCATCCGAGGTGTAGCGAACGCCGGCGGCGAACTCGAGCCGGTCGGTCGGCTTCCAGGTCAGGTCGCCGAAGACGTCGAACGACTGCAGCTCGGTGTTGGTGGCCGCCGTCTCGATGTGGCTGGCCTTCAGGTTGTTGGCGATCCCGGCGCGGGCCGCGGTCGGGATGCCGAGGCCGGCCAGCAGCGGCTGCAGGAAGGCCTGCGACGCATAGACCGAGCGGGGCAGGGCGGTCGGCAGGACGGCCAGCGGCGTGCCGTCGAGGATGCCGGCCAGCTGGGCCAGGGCCAGGCGTTCGTCGATCTCGATCGGCGAGGACGACTGGTTCTCCTCACGGAAGTAGCTGGCGCCGACGAAGCCCGACAAGGCGCCGCCGTTGTCCCAGTTCACGCGGAGCTCCTGACTCCACTGCTCGCCGTCGGAGATGCCGATGCCGGTCAGGATCGGCAGGGAGATGCCGTCCGGGTCGAAGGTCTCGGCCGTCTCGAAGGTGCGATAGGCGCTGACCGAGTTCAGGGTCAGGCTGTCCGACAGGTCATAGCGGACCAGACCGGTGACGCCCCAGACTTCGCGGTCGATGCCCAGTTCGCTGCCGCCCGGGATGTTCGACCCCGCCGTCAGGGCCGCGGGCGAACCCGGATCGCGATCGGTGCTCAGGACAGCGCCCGTGTTCGGGTCCTGGGGGTTGTAGTAGATCGAGCGGAAGCTGACGCCCGAGGGCGTGTCCTGCTGGTAGTTGGCGATCACGTCGACGCGCAGGGCGTCGGTCGGCTCGAAGGCGGCCAGGGCGCGGAAGGCCTGGGTATCGACGCCGTTGTAGTCGCGACCGTCCAGCAGGTTCTCGACGTAGCCGTCGCGGGTCTTCATGCGGGTGGCGAAGCGGAAGGCGGCCGTGTCGCCGACCGGCGCGTTCAGCATCAGCTCGACCATGCGGTAGTCGTAGTTGCCGATGGCGGCGCGGCCCTCGGCGGCGAAGCCGTCGAGATCGGCCTTGGTCTGGATCACATTGATCGCGCCGATCAGGGCGCCGCGGCCGTACAGGGTCGATTGCGGACCCTTGGAGACCTCGACCCGGTCGACATCGAACAGTTCGACGAAGGCGCCCGGCGCGCGCGAGATGGAGACGCCGTCCTGGTAGATCGACACGCGCGGCTCATCGGACGCGCCGGTCGAGTCCGAGGTCAGGCCCCGGATCACGAAGCCCGGGCTATTCGGCGACTGGTTCTGCACCAGCAGGCCGGGCACGAAGGCCGACAGCTCCTCGAAGTCCTGAACGCCGAGCCCGTCGAGGAACTCGCCGCTGTAGGCGGTCAGGGCGAACGGAACCTCGATCGGATCCTGGGCGCGCAGCTGGGCGGTGACGATCACCTCTTCCAGCTGGGACGTCTGGTCGTCCGACACCTGGGCGTTGGCGGAGGTGGCCAGCGCGCACGCGGCGGCGCAGCCCATAAGGATGGTTCTGGAATGAGTGCGATTGAACATGACAGCCCCTGTTGCTGTCCTGCTCTCTAGCCAGGCTTGGCGGCGCCCGAGCGACGCGGCGGTGATGGAGCGGTGACGCTTGGGGCGGGTTCGGACGGCTCGTCGCCGAACGGTCTCAGAGGCCCAGTCCGGCCCTCGCCTTCTTGGTCAGTTTCGCCGCCACAATCCGGCGGGCGATGGCGAAATGCTCGGCCAGTTCGTCGTCATCCCAGGCCTCGGGATCGGGCAGGTTCACCCATTTGGCCCGCGCCAGATAGGGTGCCGGCCGCGCCCTGCCGGTCTCGGTCAGGACCTCCCAGGCGATGTCGGAGACCTTGAATGACACCCCGCCCTCCGCGCCGACCATCACGAACATCTTGCCGCCGATGCGGTAGGCGTCGTGATGGTCGCCGAACGGATGGTCGAGCGTGACCCCGGGCAGGGCCAGGCAGACTTTACCTATGCCCGCCCTATCCATGAGGGGACGGGGCCATCCTCAGGCCGTGACGCCGACGCCGATCGGGCAGACCACGCCCGTCCCGCCGATGCCGCAGTAGCCCTCGGGGTTCTTGGCCAGATAGCCCTGGTGATAGCCCTCGGCGAAATAGAAGGGTCCGGCCCCGGTGATCTCGGTCGTGATCTCGCCGCGACCGGCCCTGGTCAGGGCGCCCTGATAGGCATCGCGCGAGGCTTCCGCCTCCTGACGCTGCCCGTCGTTCAGAGTGTAGATGGCCGAGCGATAGGTCGAACCGACGTCATTGCCCTGGCGCATGCCCTGGGTCGGATCGTGCCCCTCCCAGAAGGTCTTCAGCAGTTCGGCATAGGAGATCTCGGCCGGATTGAAGACGACCTGGACCACCTCGGTCTGGCCGGTCAGCCCGGTGCAGGTCTCTTCATAGGTCGGGTTGGGCGTGATCCCGCCGGAATAGCCGACGGCCGTGACCCAGACGCCCGGCAGCGACCAGAATTTGCGCTCCACGCCCCAGAAACAGCCCATGCCGAACACGGCGGTCTCGAACCCTTCGGGATGCGGCCCCTTCAGCGGGCGGCCGTTGACGAAATGGACCTCGTCGGTGGGCAACGGCGTCGAACGGCCGGGCAGGGCGCTTGCGGCGTTGGGCAGGGTGGTCTTCTGGCTCAGCATCGATGCCATCCGTGAGAAAAGGGACATGGCGACCATATGGGAAGCGCCTGCCGTTTTGACCAGCGCGGCGCTTGCCCGAAGCGCCCGGCTGTTCTATCAGCCTCGCCTCCCCGGGCGACCTCCCGGGCGTTAGCCCTCGTGGTGAAACGGACAGGTGGCGGAGTGGTCGATCGCGCACGCTTGGAAAGCGTGTGTAGGTGAAAGCCTACCGAGGGTTCGAATCCCTCTCTGTCCGCCACGCCTTCAGATCTGACGGCCATTTCAGGGGTCGCCCGGGCCACACCCATCATAAGGCCCATCAAAAAGATTGTGCTGCGCAAGCGCCGGGCTAGAGGCTCATAAATCTCAGAATCTTAGGGGGGTGGGGGCTTCGCGGGCAAAGTAGGTGCCACGTGAAAAAAGATTGGTGGCCTGCCCGCGGGCCGGTTCGCGCGCGGCCCTAGAATTCTTTGAAGGCCGATTCGTCGACAGTCACTTCCTCGACCATGCGCACGCTGACGCCGAGGCTGCGGTCCTTGAGCAGGTCGCAGAGCGCGTCACCATCCACCAGATCGATCGCGGGAGCCCCATCACGCGTCGCCTCACGCCGAGCATCTGCGGTAAACGTGCCGGTGGTAATGATCAGTCCTTTATCGGTGCGGCCAACCATAGCTCCGCGAAAATCTCGCACCGCTCCGGCTCCGACGGACCCTATGTATCGCTTGCATTGGAATAGGACGTGGAACGACAGCAGATTGATCCGCAAAACGCCCGTGCCGTCGATGCCGCCATCGCCTGACTTGCCGGTGACCTCTACTTTTACAAAGCCAAACTCCCGAAGTAGGCGTTGGCAAAGGCGTTCGAAGGCAGCGGGCTCGATTTGCTGCAGCCGTGCGATGAGCTCGGCCTTCCAGTCCTGAGCAGCGGAGACCTCGACAATCCCGGGGTGATCCTCGGCTGAGACGCTGGCCATCGAGCGGGCTCGTTTGTTTGCGTATTCGCGCTGAGCCCGCTTCGGTATCTCGGCGACCTCCTCGAGGGTCAGCGACGCCCCTGAAGGCGTCAGGCTCCACACCCCCCGCTGGCTGTTCTCGACGGCACCAGCCTGCTTTAAGAAGCTGCGCGCGAAGGCCATCCGCTGGTCAACGGCCAACTGGTTCAGCTTCCCATGACGCAGGGACAGAACGTCATCGCTGAGCCCCATGTGCTCAACGACATCCTCGAGCATCTCGGCATTGCTCAGAGACCGGCCGTGGGCCCGGAGCCGCTCAATGATTGGCCACATGAAGGCGTCGTAGGTCGGGACATCAGCGATCGTGGCCATCAGGCGTCGGCTTTCTTGCGTCGTTTGGCTTTGGCGGGTTTGGCCAGGAGGCCGGCGGTCATCCGTTCGTAGAGCATGAACAGGTGTTCGACCCGCTCGCGGTCGCTTTCGAACGGAGCTTTGCGGTAAAGGCGGTCGACGGCGAGGTCGAGGGCGCGGTGCGCCTTGCGCAGCTCGGCTGGCATGACATCGGGATCGTAGAGATCGGCCAGGCTCGCGTCCGGATGGGCGGCGCGGGCGTCGAGCACCGCTTGGGCAAGGGTATAGATCCGGGCCTTGTCGGCGTCGGCGAGGGTAGGCCAAGGGAAGGTGTTGTAGACGGAAGGCGCGTAGCTAATGTCGCTCTTCAATCGCCCTGCGACTGTCCTGACCCAAGCCATATGCATTTGTGACGTGAGCACGCCGAAAAGTGCCCGGTCCGCCCCGACGATCATCTGTAGCTTGTTGCTTGCAACTACCGTCTCAGGGAGGAATGCCACAGGGATGTAGTCACGCGCCTCGGAAGATACTTCTGGCACGGCGAGGTAGGGCGAACTCGGCTGCCGATCCTGAGTGAACAACGTCGGCATGTCTGCGAAGGCCCTTACACTTGGGGTTGGGCTTTCCAACCGCCCTCGCCTAACCCTGTCGAGGCGGTCCCGAATCTGCGGTGATCGTCGGATTTCCGAAGGATCGGCGTCTTTCAGCCAAAGGCACCACCGCCGTTTGCCCGAAATCAGTTCGTCTCCGCCAACGTAAGGTCTCAACCACCGATCACTGTCGGGATCTGCAGCCAAGAGCGCTGCCCGGTCAGATGCTTCTAGGATCAGGTTGCTCGTGGTCACGTAGGAGCCGTCTGGCGCCTTGAGGCGGGCACCATCGGTAGGCTGACTCCCTTTTATCATCTGAGGCAGGCCATGCGGGGCGGCTGTGCGAGACCCCAAGATGACGTTCGGGGCGGCTACGAGGTAGCCATTGATCTGAGTGACGTTGCTGGCCCGAGGCTCGCTGGTCGGTGTTGGATAGTCAAATAGCGTTCGAGGACCCTCATAATCCCGAGCCAAGCCGACGATTACGCAATGCACAGCAGCTTGGCCGCGCGCGTCGGAACCCCAGGGAAATGTCCGATGAGCGAAGACTATGCTGAGGCCTGAACGCAGTAAGGCCGACCAAAGAATAGCGGCTTGTTCGCCCTGAGTTATGCTGTTGGTTGAAACCAGCGCTGTCCGAATGCGCCGGTTCAGCTCCGAGTAGTCTGCTGCCTTCTTGAACCACGCCGTCACGAAATCGAGGCGTCCGTAGCGCCCGTCGTGACCCCACACTCGCGTCATCGCAGCGGCCTGCCCTGCCGTCCGCCACTGGTGACCGATGAACGGCGGATTGCCCAACACATAGCTGCACTGCGCCGGCTCAAGCACGGTCGCCCAGTCCATCTCCAGCGCGTCGCCATGGACGATGTGGGGCGCGGCCTTCAGCGGGATGCGGGCGAAGACCTGGCCGAAGGCCTGGCTGAGCCGATTGTTCATGATGTGGTCCATCATCCACATGGCCGTCTCGGCGATGCGGGCGGGGAACTCGTCGATCTCGATGCCGTAGAACTGGTCGACGTCGACCTTGGACAGGACGGCAGCCTCGAGGTCGCGCTGGCCCTCGGGATAGAGGGCGGTGATGACCTCCAGCTCCAGCAGGCGCAGCTCGCGGTAGGCGATGATCAGGAAGTTGCCGCAGCCGCAGGCAGGGTCGAACAGGTTCAGGGCGGCAAGCCGGTCCTGGAAGGCGCGCAACGACGCCTCGCGACCGCGCTTCAGCCCCAGGATGCGCGACAGCTCTGCGCGCAGATCGTCGAGGAACAGGGGTTCGATGACCTTCAGGATGTTCTTCTCGGTAGTGTAATGTGCGCCCTTGGACCGGCGCTCCTTGGCATTCATCACCGATTGGAACAGGGCACCGAAGATGGCCGGGCTGATCTTTTCCCAGCTGAAGCCACAGGCCTCCAACAGCCTGTCGCGCATGGCCGTGTCGAAGGCCGGGATGGGCAGGGGTTCGGCGAACAGATCGCCGTTGATGTAGGGGAACCGGGCGAGGTCTTCGTCCAGGCTGCGCTGGCGGCGCTCGGTCGGCGTGTTCAGCACCTGGAATAGCTCGGACAGCTTGGAGCCGAGGTCGGAACCGTCCTCGGCCGTGCGGTCTTCGATCCAGGTCTGGAGCTGGCCCAGTTCGTCGAAGATGCCGGTGTCGTCGGCGAACATGCAGAACAGGATGCGGACCAGCAACCGCTCCAGCGGGGCACCGTCGTAGCCCGACGCCTTCAGCGCGTCGTGCAGCTTGCCCATGATCTCGGCGGCCAGGATGTTGACCGGGTCCTGATCCCTGAAGATCCGTTTCTCGATGCCGACAACGAAGCCGAACGCCTCCACATGAGCAGGCAGGTCGGCAAGGGCGAAGCGGGTCTCCTCGCGCGTGTCGAGGTCGGTTAGGTGGAAGGTCTGGAAGTCGCAGACTAGGATGTAACGCGGAAGCTCGTGGTCCTTCAGGCCAGGGAAATAGTCGAGCGCCTGATTGCGCGCCTTGGCCAGGTCGCGGCCGGCGGACTTCTGTTCCACCAGAAGCTTGGACTTCCAAAACAGGTCGATGAAACCCTGCTTGTCGCCGAGCTTTTTGACCGGCTCCTCGAACGTAGCGACCTTGCGCCGCTGGACGCCGAAGACCTGGAAGAAGTCGTTGTAGAAGCTCTGGGTCTCGCCCTTCTCGTAATGAGCGTCTGCCCATTCCCGCGAGAACTCTGCGGCGCGCGCCCTGATTTCATTCCAAGATAGCCGCACGGAGCCCCCCCATAACCTTCCGCTAGTTTGAGCGTGGTTCGCGTGGAAAAGCGACTCGCGCAGCAACGTGCTTCTGGGCCCATCGAGCCAAACTTTCTTAGTGAGCCGAAGGCTGTCGCCGGATTGCGTGGCCGGGGACGCAAGCCTAGAGCTTCGCAGTTCTGCAACTCGGAGTGGCGGTGTGTATATCGAAAAACTGCGCCTTCGGAACTTCCGCTGCTTTGGCGATGTCGCGGAAGAATTCACCTTCGACCCAACCTTGACGGCCGTCGTTGGGGCCAACGGCGCTGGCAAGACTGCGATCATCACAGCGTTGATGAAGCTATTTGGCACCCGCGTTGAGGATCGACGACTGACCCGTGAGGACGTTCACTTCGGGCGACATGAAGAGCCGGGCCCGCCCAACGCCGAGGATGCAGCGTTTGAGGAGCTGGATTCGCTGAACGACGAGGCTCTCGCGCCTCCAGCGCCCCCGCCTGCGAGGGGGAAGTTCCCCGACGACCTGGCCGAAATGCTGGGCGAAGTCGCCTCCGGCCAAGTAGGTTTGCCCGCTTCACCCTTGCCGGTGCTCGCCGTTTCGGAGCGCCAGGTCGAGATCGAGGTGACTTTGGCCTTTCCGGAGCTGGAAAGTCCGGACGCTGGTGACGCGGTAGCGGAAATCTTCAAGGCCATGTCAGCCGCAGGACCAGGCGAGCCCCTCAAAGCCCGCATCCGGCTTGAGGCCACGTGGACCTACGGTTCAGACGACGACGATATCAGTTCTAGAATCTTTTGGATCACCACACTCGATGACGTCCCATTCGGCGACAAGGACATTTCCAAGCTGCCGTTTTCGGCTGCTGACCGCCGCCGTTTCGAAATGCGATACTTGCCGGCCACCCGCGACGGGAATGCGATACTGAGACTGGCCCTGCGCGAGCTTTTGGTTTGGCTCGAGAAATTTGGCGACTGGAGCGGCGGTCGGGAGCCGATGGCCAAACAATGGGAGGGCCTGCAGGCAATCTTCGATGACATGCCAGCGATCAGCAAGGTGACGGGGGAGTTGGCCGCAAACTGGGGTCGGCTCTTCGAAGGCCCCCACCTCAGGAGCCCGCGGCTGACGATCTTGGCCCGGGAGATTCAACGCGCCCTCCGCGAGCTGTCGTTGACGCTCGGGCCAGGTCCAAGTGGGCGGCACCGACCTGTCCACGATTTGAGCGAAGGCCAAGCGTCATTGTTTTATGTCGCCCTAGTCATCACCCTGTTCAAGCTAGATGCCGAGCTCGCGAAAACCAAAGTAGAAGGGTTCAGACAGGTCGAAGCTGTGCGGCCTTGGCTAACTCTCTTGGCGATCGAGGAGCCGGAAAACCATCTGGCACCATTTTACCTATCGCGGATGGTCAACCTGTTGAAAGAACAGGCGGCCGCTGAGGGGGTGATGGCGGTGCTGACCACCCATTCGGCAAGCGCCCTTAGACGGGTAAAGCCGGAGCAAGTCCGACATGTGCGGCAGGATATGACATCCCTAACGTCGCGCGTGCGGCGGATCGAACTGCCGCCGAAAACCAGCGACGCCTACAAGTTTATCCAAGAGGCAGTCCACAGTCATCCCGAGCTCTACTTCGCGCGCTTGGTCATCTTGGGAGAGGGTCGGTCGGAAGAAATGGTGCTGCCCCGCGTCGCCAGGGCCCTGGATTCCGATATGGAGTTAGACCCGTCGTTCGTAGCCTTCGTGCCGTTGGGAGGGCGGCACGTGAACCACTTCTGGCGGCTGCTGAACGGGCTTCAAATCCCCTATTTGACCCTGCTTGATTACGACTTGGGCCGTCACGGCGGGGGCGCGCGCCGTCTGCGATACGCGGTCGAACAACTTCGGGAACTGGGTCTGCCGGATATGCCCGCCCCTAAGACCGCGCACCAATGGGACGCTCTTCCAGAAGCCGACCTTGCCGCCAAGCGAGGATGGCTTCGCGCGCGTGGCGTCTTTTATTCTGAAGCGCTGGATCTAGACATGATGATGCTCCAGGCGTTCCCGGGCGCCTATGGCGAGGTGGCTGACGTCAATCCCGAAAGCATTAGGGGCGATGCCTACCTTCAGACGGTGTTCGGAGAAAGCGGAGCCAATGTAGCCGCTTACCCAGCAGGAACGGCACCCTCGGACCTTCAACAAGCTCAATACGCAGCGCTCTTCAAGGGGGGGAGCAAACCGGTCGCGCACGTCGAGGCCCTATCGCGTCTAGATAATGCGGCGATCAAGGCAGGGGCACCTGAGCCCCTTCAAGCACTGTTTGAGCGCTGCGGCGTGCTGCTTGCCCCGGGAGCTGCATGATGGACCTTATCAAACCGGAAGCTTGGTCTCCGCCCGCCGGCGTGCAGCTTGACTCTATTACTATGGAGGCCGTGCGAAGCTCGGCGAGCGCGGTTATCGTTGCGGGCCCAGGTGCAGGCAAAACGGAACTTTTAGCCCAGCGAGCGGCCTTTCTCCTGATGACGGGCGGTTGTCCAGCACCGCGTCGAATTCTTGCCATCAGCTTCAAGCGCGACGCCGCCCGGAATCTTCATCAGCGTGTGGTCCTAAGGGCGGGTGAGGACTTCGGTCGTCGGCTGGAAAGCTACACCTTCGACGCATTCGCCAAGAGCCTAATCGACCGGTTCGGGTCGACCCTCCCGGCCTGGTGTCGACCAGCCCGAAGCTATGAGATCGCATTTCCGGGCTGGCGCGACTGGGATGAGTTCGCTGGGCGTCTACGACGCCAGGGCATCAATCAGAACGGCTCAGAAATTGAGAAGCGCCACGCGACGCTGACAATCCAGCCCGGGCCACTGCCGGCTGATGAAAGCTCAGAACTGCTTGTGAATGCCTCGGGTGTGGCGTGGTGGCAGGAGAGCCTTAACTCCACTCCACCGCG
Source organism: Brevundimonas sp. TWP3-1-2b1 (assembly GCF_049896165.1). NCBI lineage: Bacteria > Pseudomonadati > Pseudomonadota > Alphaproteobacteria > Caulobacterales > Caulobacteraceae > Brevundimonas > Brevundimonas sp. TWP3-1-2b1. The sequence continues at coordinate 67,699 of NZ_JAFCTT010000018.1, forward strand.
CCTGACGTTCGGAATGATCGCGACTTTGGCGATGACCCTTCTCGCGCATAATCCCTTGGTCCGAGCTGCACTACGACAGACTTATTCCCACGTTTTTCTGGATGAGTTCCAGGACACCACGACCCTTCAGTATGAGCTCTTCAAGAACGCGTTCCTTGGCTCGGATGCGGTGATCACTGCCGTGGGCGACAGCAAGCAAACCATAATGACCTTCGCCGGGGCGAAAGCCGGCATTTTTAGCGACTTCGCCCGAGATTTCGCAGCAACGCCGATCGCCTTGAGCACTAATTTCCGATCAAACGTCCGGATCGTCGAGATCGTCAACTCGATGGCGCGGGTGATCGAGCCTGACGCAGTCCTCGTAAATTCTGCGCGGCGCGCGGCTCTCCCGCCAAAGCCTTTGGACCAGGTTCTGAACTATCGTGACGCGGCACATGAGGCAGACGACCTAGCTGCGATGATCGCATCCGAGGTGCGTGCCGGCGACCGGACTCCGGAGGATTTCATGCTGCTGGTCCGACAATCGGCACCGCAGGTCGAGGCGCAGCTCGCTCCGCGCTTCGCTGCTCACGGACTGACCCTCAGGAATGAGGCCCGATCGATGGGTTCGATTCAGATTCAGGAACTTATGACTGAACCCCTGGCTGACTTGGTGGCGAACGTGGTGCAGATGGGCGCCGGTGACCGGGAGGGGGCACCCTTCCACCGCGTCAGGACAGTCATTGGCGCAGTGTTCGGCGAAGCCGACGGTCGTCCAGCCTCAGAGGCGCGAGTTGAGCGCGCCATCCGCGACGCCGTGGCGGTCGTTCGCAATGAGACCGGCAGCGCGCCGTCGCCCGAGGCGGTCCCCACGATGGTGGCCGCGATAGTGGCGGCGTTTGGCGAGGCCCCACTAGCTCAGTTGAGCCCCGACTATGCTCGGCCCAAACGTTTCGCCGAGATTCAGGCGGGAACGGTTGCCTTTCTCCAAGAAAGCGCCGTCGGAGCGTCAGACTGGGCGGTGGCTGTTCGACGGTTTCGCGGGGCGGACCAAGTCCGCCTGATGACGATACACAAAAGCAAGGGACTCGAGGCGGATACCGTCATCTTTCTCCATCTGCAGGACAGCGGCTTTAATAGGAATGCGAACATGAAGGAGGAGGCGCTGATATTTTTCGTAGCTGCGTCGCGCGCGCGGGAACGCTTCTTCGTTACTTCGACCAGCACCGAACGGCGTCGAGTGCAGCCGCTCTGGGAAATGATGACCGCCGCCGGGATTGGCGACAGTTCAGCGAACGCGAGGGCTTGAGCGGCCCTCCGCGGGTAATTAGCGCCCTGGAGCAATAAACACCGCTCTGGCGGGCGGGGGCAAACGTCGGCCTCGGGCACGAAGTAGCGTGGAGGTTCAGGCTGTTCGCTTTGTCGATGATCGCACCGGAGAGGTGCTAAGACAGTGGGAGCGCTCTTAGCCTTTAATGGCCTCGGTTAGGTGCTGAAGAGGGCTCTGGGGCTCTTCCCGCGCGGCGAACAAATCAATCCAGCGGCTAGCGCGGTGGTCTTCACTCGAAAGCCTTGAAAAGCCCTGTCTGGGCGGCTTTCTCGGCCCAGATTATGGGGCTACAGCCCCGGCCCCTCTCTTCCCCCCCCAGGACGCGCCCTCTGATCATCGCCGAACCAGCCGCCTGCCCGATCGAGGGTTTTTTTATGTAATGAGGCGGTCGAGCACTCCCCGAACGCCGGGCGGCGTCCAGGGAGTGCCCGTCCTCTTCGCTGCCCTGACCGATGGGATCCTACGCGACGAGGTCCGATCGGCGGCGCGCCGGGACGGATTGGTGGCTACTTTTCGACGGTGCGTCCCGCCGGCGACCGCGCTCCCACCTTGGCCCACGCGTGATTTATGGTCGCTTCCCCATGGTGATCAGTCCAACGGCACGCCCCACCGGTGATTACCCGACGACGTGTGTTGGGCGTGCTTTCGCGCACGCTGCGCTGAACAGAACTAGAGCCCCAGATTCCTCAGTGAGGCCCTGAGCTCGCCGACGTTCCAAGCGGTAGTCCGCCCTCCTAGCCGCCGAGGTTTCGGGAGGATGCCCTTCTGCGCCCACCGCCACACATTGGACTGAGAGGTTGCGAAAATCACCGCGACCACCGGCACCCGCACATAGGCGGCGTCGGGGAGCGTGTCGAAGTCGTGCCCGATGGCCGCTTCAGTTCGTGGATCGGCTGGCATCGAAAATGGCACTCCGCTTGAGGAGCCAGCCAATTGGCGCCGATCGCAGCGGATCGCATCAACTGATGCGAGAACCCGGCACTTGGTTTAGTTCACGGTTTGGAGTCGCCGGAGCTCACCCTGTCCCCCTTAGGGCTACCGGACGCGAGTTCCCTGTCCAGGCTCGACTTGAGAGAACGGTAGCGCGCAGCGAGATGTGCCACCCGCCGATGCATCTCCGCGTGGCCCTTTGGATCGGCTTCCACCTCGGCCAACAGTTTGTAGACCCATTTCCGGGAGCACTCGTAAGCATGGGCGACACGCGTTGCTCCCGGCCTGCCCTTGGGATCGAGGGCGCGGTTTAAAAGCAAGTCCTCCTTGATCTGCTGTGTCCGCAGCTCGACGTCGAACGCCGGCGGTCTATTCGCGGGTCTCGTCCACGATCCGCTCAAGATGTCCGCGATCAAATGACGTTCTGCCTCCAGGAGGGTCGAGCCATCCCTGACGCGTTCGATGATCAAAGAAAGATCGCCTAGATGCGCCCTATGCAGACTGGTGGAGCCTTTTAACGCAGAGAACTCGAACGTGTTTTCGCTCATGACCTGCGCAACTCGACCACCTGCCCTGACGCGCCTGGCGGCGAGTAGCAGAATGTCGCCCAGTCCTCAGCAAGCCGTCGCCTCTTTTCGATAAGATCCCCCCGCCGATAGGCAGATTCGGATTTGTTCGGTATCTTATGCGCCAGGGCCATCTCCCCCACTTCGAAGGCATGATTGGTGCGCTCGGCCGCCCAGTCGCGGAAAGTAGACCGGAAGCCGTGTGTGGTGGCGTCCAAGCCCATTCGCTTCAGGACTGCTCGCATGGTCGCGTCTGAGATCATGCCTCGCGCTCCAGGAAACACCAGATCGGTTCCGCCCATTCTCGGCAGGCTCTTAAGCAGCGCTAGAGCCGGCGCTGAAAGCGGCACCCGGTGCTCGCGACCGGCCTTCATTCGTTCCTTCGGAATGATCCACTGACGCTGGGCTAGATCGACCTCGGACCAAGTCATTCCACGCACTTCTCCAGAGCGCGCCGCAGTCAGTATCGCCAGCTCCAGCGCCCGAGCCCCGGTTCCATCGGCATCCCGTAGGCGGGCCATGAATGCGAACATGTCATCTATCGGAAGGGCCCGGTGGTGAACTGTCGGTGCTACCTTCCGACGTTTCGGGAATATCTTGTCGAGATGTCCCTTCCATCGCGCCGGATTGCTCGTCGACCGATACGTTCGCGCGATGGCCCAGTCGATGATGAGCTCGATGCGGTTTCGAACGCGATTGGCCGTCTCCGTCTTGGTGGCCCATATTGGATCTAGGATGCGGTGAATGTGGGCAGCCTCAACCTCCGCGACCCCGATCTCACCGATGATCGGATAGACGTAAGTCTGCAGGGTGCTCGTCCATTGTCCTCGGTGTTTGGCATTCTTCCAGGCTGAGGATTGCCCCAATATGTAAGCCTCGGCCGCTTCTCTGAATGTCATCACTTTCGCGGCGCTTGCTCTCAGGGCGTTCCTAGCTTCTTGGGCCTGACCGATGGGATCGATGCCGCTCCTGATCAGTTCGCGGGCACGACGAGCAGCATCCCGCGCTGCGGCCAGTGGGACATCGGGATATCCACCGAGCCCCATGTCTCGGCGCCGCTCGCCGACGGTCGCGCGCAGGATCCAGCTTCTCCCACCGGTTGGCAGAACCTGCAGGGCCAAGCCTGCCACTCCACCGACGAAGTGGAGCCCTGGTTGATTACGGTTCCTGACCGCCACAGCTGTAAGCTCAGCCGCCTTCTTCGCCATGCGCCACCCATTGTCTAACCCATCAATGAGACTGCAATAGCTGGCAGTGAACTGCAAGGAACTGCGACGATCAGATCGGGCTAAGGCCTGGGTATCAGAGGGTTGTGAGACCACCCACGCGGTTCTGCAGTTGGAAATAGGCGGACTCTCTGTCCGCCACTTCTTTTCGGAAGTTGCTGTAGAGACACAGCTTTTCTCACGGGAAACGCTGCCGTCCTAAAAGCCATCATCAATGCGCAGAGGGGCTTTGCCGCTTCCGCTTTGCCCGACGTGGCGAACTCGCATCGGGCCGAGCGCTGGAAGCGGTGATCTCGGCGGAAGCTTGCCGCTGCGGTCGAACTCGACCCGCTTTCTCGCGGCGCTTCCTTTCCGGCTTGGCAGAGAAGGCTCCATCTTGCGTTGGCGATGCGTCGTCCACTTCTGCAAAGGTCGCCACGGCGGCGTCGGAGGCTGCCCCCCATCCCGGTAATCCCTGTAAAATGCGCTCGGCATTTTTATCGGGCGAGACGTGGCCGTAATGGTCCTCGATCATTTTGACGGAAGTGCCCATCTGCTTGGCCAGGAACAGGGAATCGACACCTTCGGTAAGCCGGAAGGTGGCGTAGGTGTGCCGGAAGCAATAGGTGCTGCGGCGGCTGCCGGTGGCGGAGAACAGCAGCTCAGATTTTTCGAGCAGGTGGGTGATAGGGCTGTTGTAAAGGCTGACCGCGACCCGGCCGTCATGGGTGCAAAACACGGGATCGTCCGGCCCGGTCGCTGGGCTTATCTCCCGAACCTTGTCCAGGTACTCTGCCACCTTCATGGAAGCGACGAGCGTGCGGAATTTGCCTTTGCCGCGCACGTTCATGGTGACGAACCGGCGGCCCTTCTTATCGGTGCGAATGGCCACGTCGCGCCAGCGCAGGTTACGCCCCTCGGGCGGCCTCATACCGGTGTTGGTCATCACGAGGATGAACCAGTAGGTCATGCCGCGATACCAGCCCACGTGCTTGTTGGCGGCCTTCTTGACCCACTGGTTGCGAGCGAAAGTGTGGAGCTTGCGGTACTCGCTCGGCGTGAACTCCTCGCGGGAGACCTTCTTCAATCCAGCAACGGCCTTGAAGGCCGACATATTTGGAATGAGCTTCTTTTCCACGGCGTAGGCCATGATCGCCCGGAACGTGGTCATCTCACCTTTGATCGTGGCGTCGCTAACGATCTCGCGGCCATTGCCCTTGCCCGTGCGCTTTCGAGCGATGGGATATGCTTTCCACAGGGCCTCGCCGATCAACGTGATCTGCCGCGTCCCCATGTACGGGTTCAGTTGAGATTTGACGTGGGATTCCACGGAGCGCCAACGGCTCATCGTGATGTGCCCAGCCTCGGCGCGCTCCTTTTGGAAAGCGGAAAACTCGGCGGCAACCTCAGAGAACGACTTATCGAAGACGGGGTGGCCTAGCTCTAGCTTGACCTCCACGCGGATGGCGGCGTCCCGCGCCCGCTCGCGCGCCTCCGCCTCAAGCGCAGTCTTGAGGGATATGAACTTGTAGGCGTCTTTCTCGGGAATCTTGATCCGGCAATACCAGTTGCCGTGCTTCACATCGGTGCGTCGGAAAATGATGAGACCGGGCCGAACCTCGGTCGTATCGGCCATGAACGCGCGGCCCTTCGGCGCATCTGTATGGAAACTGTGCAGAAATACCTCTCTAACCGTTTGATTCGAGCTATCTGTGTATTCTTGTGCAGTAGTTATTATATGTTATTTGACTATAGTAATCAACTATATAGTGATGTCTTCTTGTAGCGCTGCTACAACGGGAAACTCTTAAGATACTCAATTATATTGGATAAAATCCACTTATTTTGCCTGTGCAGGAGCTGTGTATAAATCTACACGGGCTTTTAAGCGGTGGACTAGAATAGTGGTAGTTGCCTTTGTGCCTCATAGAAGGCCCGCCACTCCGGCGAGCGTGACGCCTGATCGAGCCACGCTTCCACGTAGTCCTCCGGGCGCACATAGGTTTGGACAGCCTCAACCGTGGTGAAGTGCGACCTATATCCCGTCTCGGTAATCGGCAGAGGAGCCCTCTTCGGCGTGATGCTTTCGACCTCCAGATGGGCCATTCGCGTCTGGTCATCATAGGTCAGGTAGTCAGGGTTCCACCGGATTTCGATTTCGATGCCGTGCCAGTTGGTGCGTGTAACGACGTAGTCCTTGGTCATCTCTTCCTCGGGGTTGGGGTTCATTCTGAACCCTTGCCCTTCGGCGAGAATGGGGGTGCAAACGGAGGGGAGGCTTTGCGGGGAACCGGCTGCAAGCAGCGCATCTTGCGCGGATGAAGCTGGGCGGAAGACTATCCGGAGTGCGCCAGGGGCAAAGCCCCAAGCTCATCGCGACACGCATCGTCGCCGTAGGTCTGTCAATCGGCGTCCAAAAGGGACCCCCTATAGGCGTGCAATAGGGACCCCCTTTTGGTGTTCTGGATGGACGTCACGAGCGCACCGCTTGCGAGGGTTGGGGCGTAGGGAGGGCGTA